>JBKJRX010000181.1:0-8365 GCA_046593155.1 Lacunisphaera sp. | reverse complement strand
GCCAGTCGTTGTGCGCCTCGGCATAGAAGGGTGTCCGAAACCAGCGCTCCACGGGGCGCTGGCTGTTATAGACCTGAAAAACATGCGCGTAGCTCTCGAGACCCCACCCAAACCAGGGCTTCGCGGCCGCCATGCGCCAGGTGTCGCGGTAGAGCGTGAGGCGGGAATTGAGCGTGTCCTCCCGGGCAATGTGGGCGAGCTGTTCGGAAGTAAGCCGGGCGCGCTGGGCAATGACGTCGCGGCCCAGGTAGGCGACCGCCCCGGTGGCGAGGAGCACGGCGAGAATCAGGCCCGCCACCGGGAGCAAAGCTGACTGTTGCCGCTCCCGCCGGCGGCGGATGAGCCGGCCCAGAAAGTGGGTCAGCGCGCCGACCAGCAGGCCGCCGATCAGCGCGGTGCTGGAGCGCGCGGCGCTGAGCGGCACGGAGGCGGCGAGCAGCAGGGTGACCAGGGCCCCCAGCAGGACCGGGGAGTGCCAGATGTCGCGCTGGCCGCCGCGGCGCAGCGCATGGAAAAGGAGCGCAAGGCACACGGCCGTGTTCATGAGGGTGAAGGCGCCCCAGTGATTGTGATAGATGAAGGTAGAAAAGAACTTCGCATTGGGCGAGGGCACGAGCCCGAGCCAGAGGCCCTGGGCGCCGACCAGTTTTTGAAATGTCCCGAACACGGCGAGCACGACGGCGTTGGTGCCGAGCAGGAACAACACGGTCCGCACGAACCGGCGACCGGGCAGCACGAGGAAAAGGTTGCAGCAGGAAAGGACGATGACGTTGAACTGCCAGAGTTCCTTCCCGGCCAGCAGCGGCCGCGCCGCGGTGGGCAGCCACGGGTTGGGGTCCGCCATCACCAGTGAGCGCTCACCGGCCACCAGCACTTCCTTGAAGGCCGGATTGAAACAGCTGGCGACCACGAGCAGGTCGTAGAGCCAGAGCGGCCACAGGTAACGCAGCGCCGGCCAGGAATGGTCCCCCGCGGATCGGTCCCGGCGGACGCAGGCTGCGATGAACAGCAGCACGCCCAGCGCGCCCCACAGGGCGATGCCCTGCCGCACCCACGGGGCCTGGCCGCCAAAGGCCCACGAGGTGAACACGAGCAGGGTGCCGAAGTGGAACAACACCAGCTTCGCCAGCAGGCTGGAGCCGGGCCGCCGGCGGGAAGAGGCCGCACTTTCAGCGTCGCTCATCGCGGAGGTGACGGTAGAACTCAATGAGCAGTCCGGCCGCCCGGGCCCACGAGAACTCGTGGGCGGCCCAGTCCCGGCCCCGGCGGCCCATGGCGGCGAGATCGGTGACCGGTGTCGCCAGGGCGGAGGTCAGCGCGGGGCCGTAGTTTTCCCACGGTTCGCACCAGCCGCAGCCTTGGGCGCCGAGACCCGTCCAGGGCGTCGTGTCGGTCACCAGGGCGGGCACGCCGGCCGCGAGCGCCTCGGCGATAACGAGACCGAAGTTCTCGGAATGCGAGGGCAGCACAAAGAGCGAGGCGACGGCGTAGGGGGGCGGCCGGCCCGCACCGTCAAACACCGCCACGCGATCCGCTGCGCCGGTCGCGGCCAGGCTGGCGGAGAGTTCCGCGGCGGTGTGGTCCTCGGCGACGCCGACGATGAGCAGCAGCCAGTCATCGCGCGGGGCGGACAGCCACAGGTCAATCAGCTCCCGGAGGCGCTTCTTCCGGTGGAATCGCGAATAGAAGAGGGCCACCGGACGCGACCGGGTGGCCGGACAAAGTTTGTGCCAGACGCCGCGGGCGGCGGAGAGTTCGCCCGCCTCCGGGAGGGCCACGCCGTTGGGGGAAACACAGACGGGCTGCGGGAAGCCCAGGGCGCGGATGTCATCACGTTCCTCCGGACTGGTGGCGTGCCAGCCGTCGGCGGCGGCCAGGGCACCCGGGTGGATGAACAATTCGGCGAACCGCTTGCGCCAGCGCCGGTGCGTGTAGGCCCAGCCGCTCAGCATGCCGCGCGGCGAGATCACGAGTGGAACATTCTGCCGCCGGGCGGCGCTCCTGGCGTAACGCAGCGGGAGAAGCCAGAGCGCATGGTTGTGCAGGACGTCGCAGCGGTGGACGGCGAGATGGGCCGCCAGTCCGGTCGAGCGGCAGAGCCACTGCGGCACTTCCCGGGGGAAGACGTGCACCCCGGCGGCATCGGTGGAGACCGCCACCATCGCCTGGCCGGCTTCCAAGGTGGCCGCCAACTCGATCTGTTCGCCGAGGACTGCCTGGGCATTGGCCAGTGCGCGGACCGACTTCGAGGGACCGCCGTGGCGTTCCTCAAGGCTGGGCACGATATGGCAGACGCGCATTAGGAACGAACCACAACGGCACTACGACACGACGCATTCATAACACTACGCGACGGATGCCATCCTTAAGGAGAATGGTGTTAAAATTGATGATCAGTCCCAAGCGGAGGCCCGTCAGTTTCAGGCAGGTGAGCACTTGAGCCTGATGAATGGGCAACAGAGATTCGACGGCCTTGAGTTCCAAAATGACCTGTCCATGGACCACAACATCAAGTCGCAAGCCGGCGTCCAACTTCAACTCATCGTAGATAACCGGCAGGAGTTTTTGACTTTCGAACAGCAAACCGGATTTCCTTAATTCGTGCAGCAGGCAGATCTCGTAAACCGATTCGAGCAAGCCTGGCCCAAGTTGGCGGTGAACCCGGAACGCGCATTCAATGGCGTCCGACGCGGCCGATTCGGTTTCAGCCGAAAGGGAAGTGAAGGACTTCATCGTGGTGTCGTCGTGCCGTTGTGGTGAAACTCAAACCGGCGCGGGGCGGTCCTTGACCGGCCGGCAGGGCGAGCCGGCGCAGATTTTTCTCGGCGGCAGGTCCTTTACAACGACCGAGCGGGCGCCCACGACGCACAACTCGCCAACCGTGACCCCCGGGCCGACAAAAACATCCGCGCCGAGCCAGGCGTTGCGCCCGATGGTGATCGGGCGGGTGACGAGGGGCATCGACCATTGGGTGAAGTCGTGAGTGCCCGCACAAAGATGACAATGCTGGCTGAGATTGGCACCGGTCTCGAGCCGGATGCGCGCGAGGTTGTAGAGGTTGACGTGCGGACCGACCATGCTGTGCGCGGCGAGCGAAAGATTTTTTGGAAAGATGATCCGGGCCGTCGGGAAAATCACCACCGGTCCGGCGATCTCCGCCCCGAAGAGGCGCAGCAACGCCGTGCGGAAACCATGGAGCGGGCGCGGGCTCCAGCGAAAAAGCGTGGACTGCACCAGCAGCCACAGCCAGCGACCCAGCACGGCCGACCGCGGATAGGGCGTGGTGCAATTCTGACCGAGGTAAGGATCGCTCACGGTGCGGAGGATGCGGGCTTTGCGGGGGCGGTCAACTGCGCGAAGTCGGCCAGCAGGTTCTCCGCATACGTGGCGTAGTCGTAGGCGCGCGCATCCGCGCGGGCGGCGACCGCGAGACGTTCGCGCAGGCCGGCCTCACCCAACAGGCGGCCGAGGGCGGCGGCCAGGCGCGCCGCGGCATCGGGCGCGCGGTGGTCGAAGACCAGGCCGTTTTGTCCGTCGCGCACGAAATCGGTGAAGCACGCCAGTTGGGATACGATGGGCACGGCGCCGGCGGCCATGGCCTCGGCGACGGCGACCCCGAACGTCTCACCCTGTTCCGCGAGGCTGGGGTAGCAGAAAATGTCGATGCGCTGGTAGACACCGGCCAGCGTGCGATCGTTGAACTGCGGGTCGAGCAGGTTGAAGCGACTGGCGTTCATCGCCGACGAAAACCGGTGAAGCAACTGCCCGCGGAACTCGACCCCGGAACCGCCCCGGGCCACGTCGGCCGGACCGCACAGCAGCAGGCGCCAGGGAGGCAGGTTGGGCATGGCGGCGAGCAGTTTCACGGCGTCGGCCAGCAACCCGAGGCCTTTTTCCTGGTGGATGCGACCGACAAAACCCAGCACCACGTCGTCCATGCGGAAGTCCGGCAAACCGGCGGGCGCCACACCGGTTTCCGCGCTGAGCAGGCGCCAGTCGATCGGGTAGCCACACACCCGCGTGACCGGCGCCAGCGCCGGGTTTTCCGCCAGCACGCGGTCGCGGACAAAACTGCTGGCCGCGAGCACGCGCGCGATGGCGCGATAGCGGCGATACTGCCCCTTGGGCATGCGGCCGGTCATGATAACGACGCGACCGGCTCGCGGTTTCAACCAGCCCAGCCAAGCCGGCAGCGCCACCGCATTGACCACGACGATGTCGGCGGACGGCAGGGCAAGGAAGACGCGCCAGCTCCACCAAAAATCCAGAAAGAGGTTGCGCAGCAACTTGCTTTGGTGATCCCACCCGGGCAGCCGGACGTGCCGGATACCCTCCCGGGTTTCCTCGTCGGGAAATTCGCGCCAGCGACGGGAAATGACCGTGACCTCGTGCCCGCGGGCGGCGAATTCACGCGCGAGATGATACCAGGATTTCTCCGTCGAGCCGCCACTGATGGGCGGCACGGGCAGGAAAAAGCCGCTGACGATCGTGATGCGCATGGCCAACCGGCTCGACTCAGTCATTAAAGATGGACCGCCAGAGCAGCAGGGGTAAGCCGATGGCGATGCAGGCCTGGTAGAGCGAGGAGAACCAGACCGCGAGGGTGGTCTCGGCACTGAGGCACCAGACCAGGCAGAGAATGCGGAGCAGCCCGGCGCAAGAAAGCGTGGCGCAGTCCACGGTGCCATCCGCCAGCCGCCGGTAGAGATAGCCGAAAATCCCGCCGAGGGCGGCCACACAGAGGTAGCCGAAATTGGCATAGGCCTCGGTCAGCATGCCGAAGCCAATGCTGGTGGTCTCGGTCTCCTCCACGGTGAGAATGCCCAGTTGCACCGAGAGCATCTTCACACTCAAGTGCGGGCTGGGTTTTCCGGCCCAGAGAAAGCGGGGGATGGGCTGGGACAGCAAGATCTCATAGGAGGAGCCGTGTAGGAATGGACTGCGGTCCGGCATGGTGTCGACCGCGATGCAGACGATCTGGAACAGCGAGGCCCGGCGCATCAATCCATAGGTCAGGGCCTGGGATTCGGTGTCCTTGCCGGAATTGTCGGGAGTGAGACCGAACTCCACCCATTGGGTGAAGTAATCCGGCAGGCCGGAGATGGTCACCGGGGCCTGCCCGCTGGACCAGTAGATCTGGCGCATGTTGCTTTTGCCATTATGCAGCAGGGCGATCAGGGGCAGCATGACCAGGATGGGCAGCCAGGGCACCCGGCGCGCCGTGGAGAAATACCCGACAAAGGCCGTGAGCAGCAGGCCGATGCCGTTGATGAGCAGCAGCGAGATGAACATTAATGTCACCTGGGACAGCACATTGATCCAGAACAGCAGCTTGTGGGCCGGGGAGAGGTATCCGCTGCCCCACATCCGGGCCTGGATGAAGACGCTGATGATGCCGATGCCGAAAAAAACGGCCCGGAGCGTGCCATACAATTCGCTGGGCACATAGTTGCTGAAATTGATGATCAGCAGCCAGACGGTGGTGATCAACGCGGTGTAGGCGGTGAAGTGCAGACGCCTTTCGGGCAGGATCTCATTGCGCCACCATTCCGCCTTGTAATGGTCGGACGATTGCTGGCGGGTCGCCAGCTCACTGCCGGCAATGCAGGCCGCTTGAAAGGCGAGGACCACCAAGGTAGCCTGCAACAGGATTGACTCCGGGTGGTTGGCGAGTTCCTCGTGGCCGGTCAGGATCGGGAGCGCGTAGAATGGCACCGTGGTCAGCAGCAAAAACTCCATGATGGGATAGCTGGCGTCATTCCGCTTGAGCCAGCGCAGCACCGGCCAGACCCCCAGCACCAGCATGCCGACATTCGCGGCGTTGAGCAGCGGGTCGCGCCAAGGCGACTGGTGCCAGAACCAGAGCGCGGCGGCGATCAGCACGGTATAGCCCAGGATGAGCAGCTGCCGCACATGCCCGGGGGTATTGCTGGCTGGAGTGGGATTCACCATGGGGGTCAAGGACGGGCGGCGGGGCCCATGAGCTGCTGCACCGTCTCCACGGTGCGCCGGGGGGCATGGGCGTCCACCACTAACTGGAGCAGCCCGGGTGCCGGCGGCCCGTCGGCAACCTGTCGCAACGAATTTGCCAGCCCGGCCAGGTCGCCGCAGGCAAAGACGTGGGCCCGGCCCTGGCGCAACCCGAGGTCCTCGGCGCAACCGCAGCGGTCACTCGTGATGGCCGGCAACCCGCTGGCCAGCGCCTCGTTCACCACCAGCCCCCAGGTTTCCCCAAAATCACTTGGCAGCACCAGGCAATCGGCGGCGGCCAAGGCCCCGGGGATTTCCGTCTGGTTGAGAAATCCCGTGATGGTGCCGGCGGGAGCCCCGGGCGCGGCCAAGGCCTCGCGCAACGCGGGGGCCAGTTCCCCGTCGCCGGCCAGGAGCAGGTGCACCGGCCGGCCGGCGAGCACTGGCGCCAGCCGGGCCGCCGCCACCAAGTCGAGGGGCCGCTTCTTGGCAATGAGCTTGCCGCAAAAGAGCACGACATGGGCGCCGGGTGCGATCCCCCAGCGCGCCCGCAGTTCCGCCCGGCGCGACCGCTGTTCCGCCGCGGCGGCGGCGAACCGGTTGTTATCCACGCAGTAGGGTGCCGCACCGAGCTTCGCCTCTGGCACCCCGTTGTGTCGGTAATAGCGGCGGTTGGCCGTGCCGATGCACAGGAAGCAATCCACCCGCCGGAACAGCCAGTTGAGGGCCGGCCGCTTGATCAGCCGGCGCCAGACGGGCTCCGGGGCGAGGTCGTGACTTTCGCCGCGCAGCCACACTTGGAGTCCGCTCGCGTGCGCGGCCTGCACGGCCCGCCAGAATTCGAGGAAGCGCCAGCCCTCGACCCACACATGGGTGACACCGTGCTGTCGGAATTCATCCGCCCAGTGTGACTGCAGTTGAATGCCGCGAAAGCGGTCGAGCCGCCAACCCTCCTTCACGGGCAGAAACCGGTGCGGGTAGCCCTCCAGCAGGTTCACATCCCAGGCGAATGTCCGGCCGAATTCGCGATCATAGGAGGCCTTGATCGCGTGCGGAGTCAGGAACCAGACCTCAAACTTGACCCCGGCGCGGGCCAGCTCGCGCCAGAGCGGGGCCTGATATTGGATCGGGTGACTGGTGATGATCGCGAGCATGGTCAGGCGGTTTCGCGCAGCAGCGCCGCCCAGCGGTCGCCGTAGGCCTCCCAGGAAAAGCGCCGGGCCAGGGGCGAGGCGGCGGTGCGCACGGCGACCCGGTCGGGCGGCGCGGCCAGACAGGATTCGAGCGCCGCGAGGAGTTCCTCCACCGCCCCGGGAGCCACCACGCGGCCGAGCACCGGGGTGGTGACGAGATCGGCGGCGCCGGAATTCGGCGTGGAGATCACCGGCAGCCCCGAAGCCAGCGCCTCGAGGAGCGCGAGGCTGAAACCCTCCAGCAAACTCGGTAAAACGAACACATCACAGGCGGCGAAGAGGGCGGGCACTTCCGCATGCGGCACCAAGCCCCGCACCTGCAATCCGGGCAGGCCGGGGATGAGCCGGCGTTCGCGTTCGCCACAATGACCCGCCAGCCACAGTTCGGCTTCACCGCGTCGCACCCCGAGCGCGCGCCACGCGTCGAGCAGCACCGGGAGGCCCTTGCGGGCCAGGTGGGAACCGAGGAAAAGAAAGCGCAGCGGCCGGGCCCCGGTTGAAGGCGGCGGCGGGGCAAAACGCGACCAATCCACGCCGTAAGGGTTCACCACCACCTTCTGCGCGGGAACATGCTCCGCCACCAGGGTATCCCGCGCGAACGAACTGCCGACGACAATCCGGCGGGCCAGCCGGTGTTCCGCCGCTTCTGCCGCCGAGAGATAGCCGGGGCGCGACGCAACGGTCGGACACCATTCCGGATAGCGGCGGTGCATTTCTCTTTCGAGCCGGACGAGTGCCGCGGGATGCGCGATGGTGCGATCGAGATAAAGTGGCCGCCCGAGCGCTTCGGTCCGGACCGCCAGCCGCCAGGCGGAAGTATCGAACGCGATAACCGCGTCGCAATCGCGCAGGCTGGAGTCGGGGATCGCATCCTGGAAACTTTCATTGCGCTCATGGATGATGCGCAGCGCATCACCCCCGTGACTGAGCCGGGCCAGGGCGCGGATTTCATTCCACGCTACACAGCGCAGTCGCGCCGCGGGAACGCCGGCCACGATGCGGTTGCTGAGGCCCTTCACGCGGGGCAGCTGCCGGAAGCGCGTGACCAATACGGCCGCGAAACCGTTTTCGGCCAGCGCCAGGCCGGTCCAGAACTCGCCGAGCAGGCCGCGACTTTCCAGTTCGCGGGCGAGGCGCCGCGCGTGCTGGGTGCCGGGATGGGCGAGGAGAACGCGCATGGTCAGGTGGAATCCTTGCGGATG
>JBKJRX010000152.1:0-15184 GCA_046593155.1 Lacunisphaera sp. | reverse complement strand
GGCACGGTCATGCCGTCCACACTGACGGTGTCGAGATGGCTCTCGAACAGCAGCCACTCGGCGTCCGGGGAGACCTCGGTGGTGATGAGGAGGTTGAACGCGCCGTCACCCACCGGGCAGCGGCGAGTCTGCAGGCCCCAATGGCGCGCCAGCGACTCGAGGTGGGCGGCGAGGGCGGCCTCTCCGCCGGCCGGGCCGCCGAAATTCGTGTTCACGGTCTCGAAGGAGACCATCTGCGCGAGGAGTTCCTCGCATGATTTTGGCGGTGGCACGGCGGGTATGGTGGGCAAAAAGAAGGCGGGTTAACCACTAATCCACACTAATGGGTCACTATCCGGACCATGCTGGGATTTAGGAGCGGCAACTTATTCATTAGTTTTCAATTAGTGACAATTAGTGGTGCCGAACTTCCTATCGCAACCAGTGGTCGCGGTGTTCGGCGACGAAGGCGTCGTCGGTCAGGTCCGGATAGGCGCGGCACACGCGCGTGAGTTCCTCCGCCTGGCCGGGCGAGAGCACCTCGTGCGGGTTGAGGCAATGAACCGACTCTACCAGGCCCTGGCGGCGGAGCACTTCGAGGATGCCCGGGATGCAGCCGTGGAACTTGTTGGCGGCGTCAAAGAGCGCGGCGTTCATGTCCGTGACGGCCACGGCGCGCTCCAGCCACTTCGCCCCGACCGTGGATTGCTTCGCCGCGGCCTGGGCTTCGCGGAAAAGTTTCACGGCGGCATGTGTCCACACGCCCCAGTGGCCCAGCAGGCCGCCGACGATGCGGCGGGTGACGGGCTTGCCTTGGTGCGGGAACGTGAACGGCGTGAGCAGGTCGGTGACGATGGTGTCGTCGTTGCCGGTGTAGAGCGCGATGTCGTCACGGCCGGCGTCCACGATGGCGCGGACGACATCGATCGTTTGGTAGCGGTTGAATGGCGCCATCTTGACCGCCACGACGCCCGGGATCTCGGCGAAACGCCGCCAGAACGAATAGCTGAACACGCGGCCGCCGACGGCGGGCTGGAGGTAGAACCCGACCACGGGGATCAGCTTCGCAAGGGTGGCGACATGCGCGACGATGGCGTCCTCGGGTTCCGTCCTGAAGGCGGCCATGCTGACGAGACCGGCCTGGTAGCCGAGCGCGAGGGCGAGTTCCGCTTCGCTAACGGCCTGCTTGGTCTGGCCGCAGATGCCGGCGATCAGGGC
This sequence comes from Lacunisphaera sp., assembly GCA_046593155.1. Taxonomy (GTDB): domain Bacteria; phylum Verrucomicrobiota; class Verrucomicrobiia; order Opitutales; family Opitutaceae; genus Lacunisphaera. Next base: position 13,987 of record JBKJRX010000152.1, on the reverse strand, counting down.
GAAGTCGTGTGGGGCGCCCGCCTTCGCCGAGGCTCCGGCGGGCAAGGCGGCCAGCTCGGCGCGGACGGTCTGGGCGGCGAGTTCTAGCACGGGGCGGAAGAGGTTGTGCTGCGGGTCGCGGATCTCGAACTGGGTCGAATGCACGCCGACGGCGAGCCCGCCCGAACCGGCGGCGACGTAATAGCGCGTAAGGGCGCGCTGGTGCTTCTCGGAAAATTTCCGGTTGCGGTCGAGCGCCAGCGGCTGGGCGGGAATGACGTGACCGGCGAGGAGATGGGAACGAAGATCCATTTTAATTATGACAGCGGATGCTCACGGAAAACCATCGGACTTTTAACCACTAATATCCACAATTGGTCACTAATGGGTTGGTTCTGGTCCGGAATTTTTCGGTGGTTTGAATTAGTGAACCATTAGTGTGGATTAGTGGTTAAGCTGCTTTTCTCAGAACTTGCCGCTGCGGGCCTCGAAGTGCGTGGGCTTGCCGAGAAAGCGGCCGCCGGCGCTGACGTAGGTGGTGATCAGGTCCATCATGCGCGAGACGGACGTTTCTGGCAGACCGAAAAGCTTGAGCGACTCGCTGGGGTCGGCGAGCCACGCGGTGGCGGCCTCCGTGCCGGTGAGGACGGGAGTGCGACCGAAGCGCCGGCCGAATTCCGCGGCGAGGACGCGGATGCTGAGTTTTTCCGGACCGGTGATGTTGAGGATGGCCGGCGGGTTGGCCACATGGGCGAGGCATTGGATGGCCCGGGCGCAGGCGTCGCCCTGCCAGATGCAGTTGAGCCAGCCCATGGTCACATCCACCGGTTCGCCGCGGGCGACCTTGAGGGCGATGTCCACCAGCACGCCGTAACGCAGTTCGACCGCGTAGTTAAGCCGATACATCAGCTGCTTCGTGCCGAATTCCTGCGCGTAATGGGAGAACACCCGTTCGCGGCCGACGCAGGTGCTGGCGTATTCGCCGAGGAAGGCGACCGGCTCGCGCTCACTGGCGCCGGGACCCGCCACAGCCACGAAGGGATAGACGCAACCCGTCGAAAAGACGACGATGCGCGAATCGCGGAAACGCCGGGCTACCAGCGCGGGAACATAAGTGTTTTGGATCCACGTCAGGCCGGGCGCGCTGTCGGTGCCGAATTTCTGGCCGGCGAGGTAAAGCACGTTGGCGGCCGCCGGCAGCGCCGCCACCTGCGCCGCGTCGGCCAGGTCGCACGAGAGGGTGCGCACGCCCAGGCCCTCAAGTTCCGTCCGGGCCTCGGGGCGGCTGAAGCGGGACACGCCGGTGACAAGCGCCTCGCGCCGCCCAGCCTCATTCAGTGCCCGGCGCAGCATGACGGCGGTGGTCGTGCCCATCTTGCCGCCGACCCCGAGCACCATAAAGTCCCCCGGCAGGCCCTTGACCGCGTTCACGGCCCCTTGGGTGGGCGTGGAAAGGAGCAGTTCGATTTCACGGTCAGTCTGGGGCAGGGTGGTCATGAAATTTCAGTGGGATTGAATCCGTGCAGTGGGCGCTTGTCAGGACTATATCGCTCCAGCAGAGTGAACAAAGCCAAGCGCAATCCCGCTGAATTTTCATGCGAGCCATTGATGTCCATACCCATCCGATCCTCCGGCACGACCAGCGGAGCCGGGCCGGTGCTGCGCAGTTGATCCGGCGGGCCCGGGCGCACGGGATCGGGCACATTGTGGTGCTCGGTGACGTGCTGGGCTTTGGCCGCCGGCCGACGGGGGAGCAGATCCGGAAAATCAACGACGAGACTTTCTGGCTGATGCAGCATTACCCGGGTTATGTGACCGGTTTCTGTCATGTGAACCCGCTGCTCGGCGAACGGGCGGTGACCCGCGAGGTGGAGCGGTGCGTGGCGCGCGGCTTTCGCGGCATCAAACTCGAGATCGCCAACAATGCCCGCGATGACGCCATGCGCCCCGTGATGGTCGCGGCCGAAAAGCACGGTCTCATCGTGCTGCAGCACGCCTGGAGCATGACCAAGATCAAGCAGCGGAGCTTTCACACCGACCCCGAGGATGTGGCGACGCTGGCCCGCCGGTTTCCGCATGTCCGGATCATCATGGCGCACCTGACCGGCTGCGGCGTGCGCGGCGTGCTGGCCGTGAAGGACTGCCCGAACGTCGTCGTCGACACCTCCGGCGCCGCACCTGAGGCGGGGTTGGTCGAATACGCGGCCGCCCAGCTCGGCGCGGAGCGCGTGCTTTACGGCTCGGACGTGCCGATCCGTGACTTTGCCGTCGCGCTGGCCCGGATCACCGGCACGCAGCTCGATGCCGGCGCCAAGCGGAAGATTCTGCACGACAACGCCCGCGCGCTGCTCCGCCTGCCATGAATATAGGAATAAAACTTAACACCGAGGACGCGGAGGTTGCGGAGCCGATGCATTTCGCGGGCCCACGGATACCACCTGATGAACTACTTTGACGCCAATACCTGGGTCGGCCGGTGGCCGTTCGCCTTCATCGAGGAACACACCCCGCGTTCACTGGCGGCGCATCTGCGCGCCCACGGCATCCGCCGGGCGCTGGTGTCGCCCTTGGATGCGGTCTTCGCCCCGGAACCCGGCCCGGCCAATTATCAACTGTTGCGCACAACCGAAGGGGTGAAGGATCTCGGGCCCGTGCCGGTCATCAATCCGGCGCTGGCCAACTGGCGCGAGGAACTGACGGTCTGCGCCGCCGACCCGCGCGTGCACGCGGTGCGGCTGCTGCCCCGTTACCACAACTACCGGCTGGAGTCGCGCGCGGTGCAGGAACTCGCGGCGGAACTTATGCGTCGCCGGCTGCGACTCATCCTGCAGGTGCGCTTGATCGACGAGCGCCACGAATTCCATGCCATGAATCTCAAGCCAGTGTCGGTGGCCGAGCTGCAGGCGTTTCTCAGTCAACACCCCAAACTGCCAGCGCTCGTCAGTGGCCTGCTGCGCAGTGAAATCCTGTCGCTGCTACCGAAGCACCCACGGTTGCTCGCAGACCTTTCCTTGGCGGAGTGGCATGACACGCTTCCGCACCTGCTGGCCAGGGTGCCGGTCCGGCAGCTGGCGTTTGCCTCGCACACGCCGTTCCTCGTGACATCCGCCGCGTGCGCCAAGCTGGACATGGCCGAAACGACGTCCGCCAAACGCGCGGCGATTGCCGCGACCAACCTTAAGCGCTTCCTGAAACGATGAGCCCGATCGTCAACGAGCCCCTGCCGCTCCCGCGTCGCTGGGGTGAGGCCGAGCTGACCCGCTTGACGGCGATGGTGGGGCAATCGTCGCTTTTTTACTGGAAGGGGCCGCAAACGGAGGCGTTGCTCGCTGAGTTCCGCCGGCACTACGCCCTGACGCACGCGTTCCCCTGTTCGTCGGGCTCGGCGGCGCTGCACATTGCGATGGCCGCGCTGCGCCTGCAGCCGGGCGACGAGGTCATCGTGCCCGCCATCACCGACATGGGCTCCGTGATCGGTATTCTCTACCAACAGGGCGTGCCGGTGTTTGCCGACCTTGAGCCGCACACTTACAATCTCGACCCGGCCGACGTGCGCCGGCGGATCACGCCGAAGACGCGCGCCATCATGGCGGTGCACCTCGCGGGCAACCCTTGTGACATGGCCGCGCTGGTGGCACTGGCCCGCGAGCACAAGGTCGCGCTGATTGAGGACTGTGCGCAGGCTTGGGGCGCGCGCTGGCAGGGGCAGCCGGTCGGAATGCAGGGCGATCTCGCCTGCTACTCGTTCAACGAGTTCAAACACGTGAGCTGCGGCGATGGCGGCATCGTGGCCACGAACGACCCGCGTTACGGCACGGGACTTTCCATGTGGGGCGACAAGTATTACGACCGCGTCGCGGACGGCCGCGACCCGGAGGAACTCGCCCCCAACTACCGCATCAGTGAACCACAGGCGGCGGTCGCGGCGGCGCAGCTTACAAAGCTGACGGAAATCACGACCGGCCGGGTGCGGGCCGGCGACCAATTGAGTGCCGGCCTCACCGGCACCCCCGGATTGCTGCTGCCTGCCGTGCGGAAGGGCGACACGCACAGTTATTGGTTTTACCTGTTGCGGCTTGAGCCGGGCCGGTTCCGGGTGACGCGGGATGAGTTCGCCGCGGCGTTGACGGCCGAGGGTGTGACCTGCTCGCCCGGTTACATCCCGCGGCCGGTCTACCAATACCCGGTTTTCCAGAACCACAATTTCTTCGGCGGTCACTGGCCGGTGCGCGAACTCGGCCTGACGAAGATGAACTACCGGGCCGTGAGCTGCCCGGTGGCCGAGGCCATCCTGCAGGACGGCGTGAAGCTCACGATCAATGAGGCGATGACGGAATCCTATCTCGGGAAAGTGGTGTCCGCGGTGCGTCAGGTGGCGCAGCGGCTGGCGAAGTGACAGTGGGAGGGGTTTTATACCCCGACTGTTCCGGCGGCGCGTGTCCTAAGTCGGGGCGTAAAGCCCCTCCCACCAAGGAGGCGAGCGCCGGCCGGGCCGGTTCACCGGGGCAGACCTCGGCATGGACGGCCTCGACGCTCGCCGCAATGTGGTCGGCATCCTCTGCCGTGTAGCGCCAGCCGAGTGGCAGGGCGACGAAGCGGGAAGTCAGGTCCTCGGTCCGGGGAAAATCCTCCGCTCGGTAACCCGGCGCCGGCCAGGGGGTGAGTTCGCGGAAAGGCGAGAGAGCCTTGTTCGCAGTGAGGCCGGTCTGCACGTAGTCTCGCCGGTATTGCGGGTAGGTGCCGGTGCGCTGCTGGCACCAGACGTTGCGTGCGTCGAGCTGGGTGCGGAAGGCCGCGGCGGCCTCCGGCGTGCGGGCGTAGAAATAGATTTCGAAGCCAAAGTCGCCCGCATCATCTGCCAGGGGACGGAGCACGATGCCCGGCAGGCGGGCGAGCCGGGCCACGACACGGGCCTTGAGGGTGCGGCAATGGTCGCGCACGGTGTCGAGCTTGCGCAGCTGGGCGAGGGCGACGGCGGCGGTGAGTTCCGACATGCGATACTGGCCGCCGGCAAAGGCCGGTTCACGCGCCGGGGTGACCGCCGCGTGGTGGGACCGGTATTGACCCAGGTCGTGCAGGCGCACGGCGCGCTCGTAGAGCCGCAGGTCGCGGGTGGCGACGAGGCCGCCTTCGCCCGCGGTCATCGGCTTGTTATGCTGGAAGCTGAAGATGGCGGCGTCGCCCCACGTGCCGACCCGGCGGCCGCGGTAGGTGCCGCCCGGCGCCTCGGCGCAATCCTCGATGACGAACAGGCCGCGGCGGTGGGCGGCGTGGAGGAGCGGTTCCATATCCGCGGCGGCGCCCTGATAGTGAATCACCAGCACGGCACGGGTGCGCGGCGTCGCGAGCCGGGCGATCTCGGCCGGGTCAAGGCAGAGCGAGGCGTCCACCTCGGCCAGCACGGGCCGGGCGCCGCAGCGCACGACGGCGGTAAAGCATGAGATCCAACTCCAGGCCGGGACGATCACTTCGTCGCCCGGACCGATGCCCGCGGCACCGAGCACGACTTCAAGTGCCGCCGTGCCGCTGCTGACGGCGAGCACGTAGTCCATGCCCAGGTGGGCGGCGGCTTCCTTTTCGAGCGTGGCCACCATCGCGGGCGGCCGCTGCGGGTCGCTGCCGTAATAGCGGAAAAGTTCCTGGCGGCGGAGCACGTCGAGCACGAGGGCCTCTTCCTCGGGACCAATCGCGGCGGCGCCGAGGCCGGGGGAGGGACGGGGACGGAGCGGAACAGTCATGATGGAATTTTCGACAGGGCGCGGACGAAGTCATCCAACGCGAATACGAAGCCAAATTCAAGCGCGACGCGCCAGAGTGCCTGCTCCTTCTCACGCTCATCGCGGGCGGTCGCGGCGTTCTCGACCGCGGTGGTGGCTTCGCGGATCGTGGAGCAGAGGCAGCCGTGGCGCGACATGTCCACCATGCCGCCTGGGGACATCAGCAGGCACCAGTTGAGGGCGAAGCCTACATACACGAGGTGATTGACGCCATGCGCGCGGCAGAGTGCCGCCAGCTGGGCGCCGTTTTTGGCGATCGCCTCCTCACCGACGGGCCGGGCGGTTGGCGCGAAGTCGAGTTGGGCGAAACCCGCGGCGATGTCGGGGGAATTGTGCGCCCCGGGCGAACCGGCGGTGGCCCGCAGTTGTTGCAGCCGGTCGTAAACGGGATCCCGCGAAACGAGCGGGGGCGGCGCGGTATCGCGGACCAGCAGGGCGGTCTGCTGGTAGCCGGGCAGGTGGGAATAGTAGTCCCGGTCGCCGCCGACAACGTGGAAGACGGGCAGAAGCGAGCGGCGCACCGCGGCGAGCAGCGGCGGAAACACCTCAGCGAGGATGCGCTCGGCGCGCGGGGTGTATTCGACGGCGCGACGCCAGCCCGGGAATTCATGCGGTTGGCCGCAATCCCACGCGTGCATGACGACCAAGGCGGTGTGTCGCGGCGCCAGCTCGGCCTCGACGGTATGCCAGCCGCCGTAACCCTCACCCGGCACGGTGCGGGCCGGGTCGGCATCGAATTGCCGGTAAAGCTGGGCGGGAAGCCGGACAGGTTTCATGTGATGCGAATCACAGGTCGGTTTTACGACCAAGACTGGGTTCACCACTAATGGTCACTAATTGGTCACTAATGAAGGGCATGAAAGTTCCGGGTTCGGCGATTAGTGGCCTATTAGTGTGGATTAGTGGTTAACCTGCCTTGGTTCGTGTTCAGAGGGATTACGTCTTCGAACGCGAGGCCCGCCAGAGCAAGCCGCCGATGATGAAAAGGATGACACCCGCCACGACGTTGATGGACGGCGGAGCGAGCGGGGAGGAAGGCAGGACGACGCAGGCGATCAGCACAACACCGAGCAGCACGCTGACCATCGCCAGCATTTGGAAATCCTTCAGTCCGCCGACGGGCTGGTTCGGGTCGATCGGCACGGGCGTGCGGAGGTCTGCGTCGAAGCGTTGCGCCTCGGCGCTGCGCGGGTCGTCCTTCCGGTAGAAAAAGGCCGAGATGACAAACACCACGGTCGCGGCCGTGATGGCGCTGATGATGTTGCGTTCGTAGGCGTGCGTGGGAAAGGCGTCCGCCCATAGCAGCCCGAACGCGGCCGTGAAGGCCGCGATGCACGAAGCCATGCCCGACCACCACGGGGTCTTCCGGTAGATCATGCCCAGAAAAACCGGCATCATGAAGCCCGGGCCGGCGAGCGAGTAGTATTTCAGGGCGAACTCAAAGGCCCCTCCGGTCTTGGCGATGAAGAGGGCGGCGACGATGCCGAGCACGCCAATGACCAGCATGGTCACCTGGCCGATGCGCATCTGGTGTTTTTCACCGGGGGGCGGGAGCCCGGCGCGCTTGCGCAACGGCACGTAGATATCTCGCGTGATGGTGGCGGCGAGCCAGTTGAAGCCGTCGCTGGCCTGCCCGAGCGTGGCCGAAAGGATGGCGGCGATGACAAAGCCGATGAGGCCGTGCGGCAGGAGCATGAGGGCGAGGCCGACGAAGGAAGCCTCCTCCGGCGCGGCGAACTGGGGCCAGACTTCCGCAATGTTGGGAAAGATGACCCGCGCGCCCATGACAGGGAGAATCCAGAGCAGCGGGCCGAAGAGGGAGAAGGCCGCGCACAACAGCGCCATCTTCCGCGCGCTCCGCTCGTCGGGCACGCTTTGGTAACGCTGCACCTGCCACCAGGCGACATTGTAGCCGAGCATGGAGGCGGCGGCATAGCTGAGCAGGAACAGCGGCTGGCCCGTCTGGCCGTTCAGGCCGAAGTAACCCTCCGGGGCCTCGCGCCAGAGCCGTGCGAAGCCCGCCCCGATCCCGTCGCCCTGGCCCAGGTAAAGGAAAGTGACGGGCAGGATGAGCAGCGAAGTGACGAGGATGATGACCCCCTGCACGGCATCGCTCAGCACCGCCGCCCACAGCCCGCCGATGACGGTGTAGACGATCATCACCAGGCCGATGCTGATCATCGTGAGTTCGAGGCCGGAGAAGTTCAGCCCGAGGATCGCGTGCTGCTCGTGCGCAAAACCCAGGGCGGTGGAGACGAAAATACACAGGATATACAGACCCTGGCCGATGCCGATGACCTGCGGCACGATGGCCGTTACCGTGTAGAAATAGGTGGTCGAGGAGGAGTAGCGGCGGGTGAGGAATTCGAGCGGCGAATTGATCCGGGCCCGCCGCCAGCGGGAAGCGAAGTAAAACGCGCCGACGAGGTAGGCCCAGGTGGCCGCGGTGAAAACGACCGCCGCCCCGAGGCCGTGGCGATAGGTGAAACCGGCCGCCGCCACGAACATGAAGGCGGAGAAACCCGACACCCAGTTCGACACGCCGGCGAGGAACCACGGCACCTGCCCGCCGGCCTTGAAGTAGTCGTCGGTGGTCTGGTTTTTCCGCGACGAATACCAGCCGACGAAGATGACGATGCCGAAATAAAGCGCGATGAGCGCGTAGTCGGCTCCGTTGGCGTGGTTGAGGACGGGCATGGCGCTAAGACTGAACGTCGAACATAGAACTTTGAACGCTGAACATCGAATGCCTCGTTGCGGAGCGTGGCTTCGATGTTCGAAGTTCGGCGTTCAAAGTTCGATGTTGGTTGAATTAGGAGATCGTAATGGCCGGCACGGTGGGGGAGGGATCGATCGTCACATCCACCTTGCGGCCGCGGTGGATGCCACCGATCCGCCAGAAGGAACCGCTGCAGACGACGGACAGGCCGGGCTCCCGTGCTTCGCCAGCGGGCCGGGCCGCGGCCACGGTCAGCAGCGTGTGGGACGTTGCCGCTGCGGAGACGGCCTCGACAAAGGGATGCGCGCCTTCGCTTTCCGGCAGGTCATGTTTGAGCACGCTGCAGGTGATATCCCGGTCGGAACGGACCACGGCATCGAGCCGCGCGAACGGGCGCCCGATTTCGAAACTGCTTCCCGAGGCGATAGCCTCGCCCTTGCCATCGTCATTGTAGACTTGGTAGCGCAGTTGCACCGGCTGGGCGGTGGAGAGCGTCACACGGTCGAGCATCAGCAGCACATCAGGCTTGAGGAAGATCAGCGTGCGGTCGACGCGACGGGTCTCGGGCACAACCATTTCGTAGGCTTCGGTGGCATCGCTCGTCACCGTCATCCAGCCGGGGCCGGTCTGGTAGGCCTGGACCCGCGCCCAAGCCCAGGAGGCATTGGTGCCCTCGTGGCCGTCATGGTATTGATGTCCCTGCCCGTTGATCAGGAGCGCGGTGTGGGCGGCGGTGAGGCGGAGTTTAAAGCGGAGCGTCGTGTAGGCGTAACCGGCGCGGAAGGGGTCGTGGAAGAGCCGTTCACCGTGGGCCTTGAAGATGACGCTGTTGCGGTCGGCGTGCTCGTGGTTGGCCGGGCCGCCGCTGCGCAGCGCGACGACGGAGTCCCCGGCGGAATAACCAGTGCGGGAGATGACGATGTCGTTGGAGAGGCGGACATCGTGCAGTGCCGGCGTGGGCGGCGTGGCGGCGGCGGTCTCGTCAAACCAGACGAGGCCATAGTGGGATCGCATGCTGCTGATGTTCAGTGCGACATGCTGCGCCAGCGGGTCGCGGTGCGTGCGGGCCGTCCACGCGGCAACGGACACATCGCTGTGGGTGAGGGAGTCGCTGAAATTAACGATGTCGTTGGCCGGATCGACCTTGAGGGTGGGCACGGCGAGGTTGCGCGGGCCGTGCGTCGGGTCGAAGCCGTCGCCCTTCGTCGGCATGGTGAAGGCGAGCGCGAAGCGGATGGTGCCGGGATAGTTGAGGAGACCGCGGTCATCGATGCCGAGGCGTCGCCAGAGCACCTCGGCAAACAGCGCCATGTGGAGGGTGGTGTAGCCCCAGTAACTCACGCCCTCGTCGTAAGCGCCGTCGGCGCCATACATCGTGGAAAACGCCTTCGCGCTGGAGCGGGCCAGGTCGAGCCATTGCCCCGCCTGCGGATGGCGGCCATGGAGGAGCACCCCGGCGATGCCGAGCGCGGCGGTCGGGATCACCTTGAGGTTGGTTGAATTGAGAATCAGCGGCCAGCGCGCCATGCTCACGCGGAAAGCCTGGGGATAGTCGTCTTCCGGATCGAAGGTCCAGCCCTTCACGCGGTCCGGGTATTTCATGCCGTAGACCGAGGTGAAGCAGGCGGGGGCGCCCTTTTTCGCGATGCCTTCCTCAATGGCGGCGATCTCGGCGGGAGTCAGGGCGGTCCCGAGGCAGTCGAGCGCCTGGGCGAGGGCGATGGTGGCTTCGGAGGCCCGTTGCAGGCCCATGGTGGTTTTTCCGCCCTCGAGGAAGAAATCCCACTTCGGGTAGTCGAGCAGCTTGCGGATCGCGAGTTTGGTGACGGCGAGGTGGGCGGCATCGCCGTTGAGCGCATAGACGAAGGAGGAACGCTCGACGATCTGCCGGCAACGCGCCATGTCCGCGACGTGGTTGTTGAAGCGCACCTTGTGCTGGATGAAGTCGGTGTCGGCGGCGAGGTCGGCGCCGGTCATCTCGGCCCAAAGCTTCACGAAGCGCGGGTGTTTCGTGTTGGCGCGGATGCGCGGCAGGTCGGTGGCGTCGAAGAGGAGGCCTTTCGAGGTGCCGGGCGTGGCGGCCGTGGCGCCCTCCGCGCCACGAAGATCGAGACGGGCGAAGGGCAGGGACGCGGCGAGGGCCGCGGAACTTTTCAGGAATGTGCGGCGGGAGGGCATGGGAGGTAGGAATTGAGAAGGAGGAAGGAAGAAGTCGGAGAGCGCTTGATGGAAGCGGGACGATCAGTCCCGCGATTGCCAACGTTCGAGACAGAATGTAGGTGGCGCGCTTGCGCGCAACCTACAGACGGATTGACGGAAATTGTTCATGTGAGGGTGACACCGGGCACAGCAGCCGACGTATCGAGCGTAAGGTTAACCTTCTGGCCCGCATGCGTGCCAGTGACGCGCCAGGCGGCGCCCTCGCGGGTGAGGCGCAGGTCGCCGTGAGCGGATGCACCGTTGCCGGCTGCTGCCGGCCCGGTGTTTGTCCCGGGAACTCCGCGCGCCGCCGGATTCCCGGGCAAAGGCGTCGCGGTGCAGACCGTGAGAATCTCGTGTTCAGCCGCGGCAGCGGATTCCACTTCCGCGTAGGGTTGGGAGCCGTCTTTTTCAGCCAGCGGCAGTTTGCCCAGGCGCACCGTCAGGCCCGGAGCGCGGGCCACGCGGCCGAGCAACGAGGCGTGCGGGCGCGTAATGAGAAAATTGTCGCCTGGCAGCGACAGCGTGGCGGCGAGGTCCTCGTTGTTCGCCTGGAAACGGACCTGCACGGCGGCCGGGGCCGGGGACAGGGTCACGCGGTCGAGGAACACCACGACGTCGGGCTTGAGGTAGACGAGGGTGCGCAGCACGCGCGATACGGCGGGGTTGACCAGCTGATAGGCCCCGGTGGCGTCACTGGTCACGGTCATCCAGCCGGGGCCCGTGCGGTAGTCGGTGACCCGCGCGAAAGACCACGAGGCGTTCGTGCCTTCGCTGCCGTCGTGGTATTGGTGGCCTTCGCCGTTGATGAGCACGGCGGTATGCGCGCCGGTGAGGCGGAGCATCCAGCGCGGCTGGCTGGCGATGTAGGCGGCGCGGAAGGGATCGTGGAGCAGGCGCTCGCCATACGCCTTGAAAATGACGCTGTTGCGGTCGGCGTGTTCGTGATTGCCGGGGCCGCCGCTGCGCAGGGCGAGGACGTTGTCGCGGGTTTCCCAGCCGGTGCGGGAAATCACGATGTCGTTGGCCTGGCGGGTATCGAGCAGGGCGGGGCCCGGGGGGGTGGCGGGCAGCTGGTCGTCGAACCAGATCAGGCCATAGGGATGCTTGGCCTCGCCGACCCGCAACGCGACGTGCTGGGCGAGCGAGTCACGGTGCGTGCGGGCGACCCACGTCGCCACCGAGACTTCCACGCCGCCGTTGGCATCGCCGTGGTTGACGATGTCGAACTCTGGTTTGACGACGGGCATCGTGTAGCCCGGGAGGTGGGTGACTGCGGTGACGGACCGGTGGTCATCGATGGTCGGCATCGTGTTGCCGAGCGCATAGCGGGCCGTGCCAGGATAATTGATCAGCGCGCGGTCGTCGATGCCCTGCGTGCGCCAGAGCACCTCGGCGAAGAGGGCCAGGTAGAGCGTGGTGTAGCCCCAGTAGCTGATGCCCTCATCGTAACAGCCGTCGCTGCCATACATGGTGGAGAAAGCCTTGGCGCTGGAGCGGGCGAGTTCGAGCCAGCCGTCGGCCTCGGGGCGCCGCCCCCGGAACCAGCAGGCGGCGATGCCGAGGCAGGCGGTCGGGATGATCTTGAGGTTCGTCGAATTGAGGATGAGCGGCCAGCGCTTGAGGCTGATGTGCCGCATGGCGTCGATCTCGCTGCGCGGGTTCCATTCCCAGCCGCGGACGCGGTCGGGATATTTCATGCCGTAGACCGCGGCGTGGCATGCCGGAATCCCCTTGGTGAGGACGGCCTCCTCAACCTCGGCGCGCTCGGCCGGCGACACGGCATCACCGAGGCAGTCGAGGGCGAAGAGGAGCGCAAAGGTGCCTTCCGTGGCCCGCTGCATGCCGAGCACCTTCCCGCCCTCAAGGAAACAATCCCATTCCGGGTAATCCAGCATTCGGCGCATCGCCAGCCGGGCGAGTTCCCGCTGGGCCGGGTCGCGGTTGACGAGGTAAATGAAGGCCGACCGGTCGAGGATCTGCTGGGCGCGCAGCAGATGGGTGACGTGGTTGGTCAGGCGGAGTTCGCTGCGCAGGAACGTCGTGGCGGCGGTGACGTCGGCGGCGAGCAGCGACTGCCAGTAGGCGGCGAAGCGCGGGTGCGCGACGTTGGCGCGGATGCGCGGCAGGTCGGCGGCATCGAAGAGAAGGCCCGGTCCGCCGACAAGCGGCGACCCTACAGGCTGATTAACCGCGGCGCCGAGCGGCAGCCGGGCGAAGGGCAGGGACGCGGCCAGCGCCGCGGAGCTTTTCAGGAACGTGCGGCGGGAGGGGTTCATGGGAAGGGCTGAAAGGCTGAAGAGCTGAAGGGCTGAAGGGCTGAAATAACGGAAGATGAATGGGAGAATCCTCGTTGTAGTTCAGTCCTTCAGTTTTCCAGCCCTTCAGCTTTTTGGTTCACGGGTTGCGGTCGATCGGGTCGCCGGGCTGCTGGTAGTTGGTGCGGTAGGTCTTGGCGTCGGCGGAAAGCTTCAGGAAGACGTCGAGCGGGACGACCTCCACCTGCTCGCTGAGGCTGCCGAGGATCTGGGAGACCTTCTCGACGGTGTTCGATTCGCGAATGTGGAGCAGGAGGAAGTAAGGGCGCTGGGGATTGAGCTGGATCAGCTCCTCGAGATCGGCGGCGGCTTCATCGACGGGGCGCTGCACGTCGAGGTAGTAGTCATAGCTGATGAGCGGCTTGCCGGCGCGGAGGTCGAAGGTGCGGGCCGAGCCGTAGCCGTTGATGAAACCGATGACGTCGGGATACTGCTCGTAGTAGCGGTCGACGACGGCCTTGGGCAGGTCGGTGTTGCCGACGTGACGGTTGCCCTCGGAGTAGTCCATGATCTCAAGCACGCGGAGATCGAGGCGCTTCATCAGGTCGCGGCCGACGGCGGAGAGGGCGGGCCACTTGTCCGCCGGGAGGGCCTTGGGATACATGTAACCCGGACCGGAGAGGCCGCCGATGAAGTAGTCGTTGGGCGACTTGTCCTCGTAGAAATATTGGAGCGCGGGCGGGTTCATCCAGGCCCAGTTCATGAGGACCTGCCAGGTGTAGGGGATCTTGCCGCGGCCAGGCTTGGTCCAGGTGCCGATGCCCATGGCGTCGGTGGCGGCGGCGGCGACGTAGACCTTCTTCTCGGCTTTGCGCGTCTCGTCCGGCTTCACCGTGTGGTTGTTGGTGAACTTGAAGTCAGAGGTTAGCGGGATCTGCGAGGTGAACGAGACATTCGGCAGGTTGTGCAGGCCCTCCATGATGAGGCCGTAGTTGCCAACGAGGGTGGTGTGCTGGCCCTCGTTGGCAACTACGGCCTCATCATGGAGGGCCAGC
>JBKJRX010000099.1:0-14604 GCA_046593155.1 Lacunisphaera sp. | reverse complement strand
TGCTCGGCCTCTCCGGCGGCATCGACTCCGCGCTCACCGCCGTCATCGCCGCCGAAGCGCTGGGCCCGAAGAATGTGATCGGCGTCAGCCTGCCGTCGGTCATTTCCAGCCAGCACTCGAAAGACGACGCCCGCATCCTCGCGGCCAACCTCGGCATCGAGTTCCACACCATCTCCATCGCCGACACCGTCGGCGCTGCCGAAAAGACCCTCGCACCGATCTTCGCCGGCCGGCCGCGCGACATCGCCGAGGAGAACATCCAGGCCCGCGCTCGCGGCCTGTTGCTCATGGCGATCTCCAACAAGTTTGGCGCCCTGCTCCTCACCACCGGCAACAAGAGCGAACTGGCCGTCGGCTACTGCACGCTCTACGGCGACATGTGCGGCGGCCTCGCGGTCATCTCCGATGTGTTCAAAATGCAGGTCTATGCCCTCTCCCGCTGGATCAACCGTTCGAAGGAAATCATTCCCGTCTCCAGCATCGACAAGGCCCCGAGCGCCGAACTGCGGCCCGACCAGACCGACCAGGACAGCCTGCCACCCTACGTGATGCTCGACGCCATCCTCAAGGGTTACGTCGAAGAAGGCCTGTCCCGCGCCGACCTCGTCGCGCAGGGCTTCGCCCAGGCCGTGGTCAACGACATCGTCCGGAAAGTCGACCTCAACGAATACAAGCGCAAGCAAGCCGCCCCCGGCCTTAAGATCACCCCCATCGCCTTCGGCGTCGGCCGCCGCATACCGATCGTGCAAAAATATGTGAGCTAAGTTTTAGGGTCACCACTAATCCACACTAATGGGCCACTAATGGAGACGATCTATGACCACTGTGACGGGATTGTATCAGCAAGAGGGCTATGACTTCATGGCCGCTGTTTTCGATGTCTATAACGAGATGGGCAATGGCTTCCTTGAGGAGGTCTATCAGGAAAGTCTTGAACTCGAACTCAACCAACGACGTATCCCGTATTCTGCCAAACCAAAGCTCACTCTGTTCTACAAGGGCCAACCGCTTAAAAAATACTACGAGGCTGACCTGATCGTGATTGGGGAAATTGTAGTGGAGCTAAAAGCCGCCAAAACTCTCACTACAGAACACGAGGCCCAGCTGATCAATTACCTGAAAGCTACGGGCAAGCGTGTTGGTTATCTCGTCAATTTCGGATCTTTTCCGCGCTTGGAGTGGAAACGATTGGTTCTGTAATTAGTGAGTATTAGTGGTTAAAAAAATATGTCTTCCTCCTCCGACCTCTTCGCCCGCGCCCAGCAGCTCATTCCCGGTGGCGTTAATTCGCCGGTCCGTGCCTTTCGATCCGTCGGTGGCACCCCGTTCTTCACCAAGTCTGCCAAGGGCGCGACGCTCACCACGGCCGACGGACGCGAATTGATTGATTTCGTCTGCACCTGGGGCCCGGCCATCCACGGTCATAATCACCCGCGCATCAAGGCGGCCATCGCCGCCGCGCTGGAGAACGGCACGTCCTTCGGCACGCCGAATCCCTACGAGGTGCAGATGGCCGAGCTGATCGTGAAGTTCTTCCCGTCGATTCAGAAGGTCCGCCTGTGCAATAGTGGCACTGAAGCGACGATGTCCGCCATCCGGCTCGCCCGCGGGTTCACCAAGCGCGACAAAATCATCAAGTTCGCCGGCTGCTACCACGGTCACAGTGACTCCCTGCTCATCAAGGCCGGCTCCGGCGCCCTCACCCACGGTCACCCTGACAGTGCCGGTATTCCCGCGGCTTTTGCGCAGGAAACCGTCGTCCTGCCCTACAACGATCCGGCCGCCCTCGCCACCGCCTTCGCCGCCAACCCGGGTAAAATCGCCTGCGTCATCCTCGAACCCTACATCGGCAACGTCGGTTTCATCAAACCCGACACCGGCTACCTCCCGGCCGTTCGCAAAGCCTGCACCGCCAACGGTGCTCTCCTCATCTTCGACGAAGTCATGACCGGCTTCCGCCTCGCCCGCGGCGGCGTGCAGGAGATCGAAAAAATCACCCCCGACCTTACCTGTCTTGGCAAAATCATCGGCGGCGGCCTGCCGGTCGGGGCCTTTGGTGGCCGGGCGGACATCATGGACCTGCTTGCCCCGCTCGGGCCGGTTTATCAGGCCGGGACACTGAGCGGCAATCCCCTCGCCCTGGCCGCCGGCATCGCGGCACTCCAGCTCCTCGATGAGCTGAATCCCTACGCCAAACTCGATGCCCTCGCCCGGCAGGTCTGCAGCGCCGCGCTCGATGCCGCAAAATGCAAGGGTGTCGCCCTCCAAGCACCGCAGGCGGGCTCGATGTTCAGCTTGTTTTTCACGCCGACGCCCGTGCGCGACATGGCCACCGCCCTCACTTCTGACGCAAAGCTCTTCGGCCGTTTCTTTCACGCCTGCCTCGCCGACGGCGTCTACCTGCCGCCCAGCGCCTACGAATCCTGGTTCCTCAGCACCGCCCACGAGGGCCCGGCCATTGACCGCGCTTGCGAAGTCATCACTAAGGGCATTAGATCCCTCTAAGAAACCCACCCTCCGCCCGTCGTCTCAATGCCCATGATTCCAACGCAGCCCAGCCACAAACCCCTCCTTGGAATTTGCCTGGCTTCGCTTCTTGGCTGCTTCGTGTTGTCCGTTTCTCTTTTCGCCCAGCCGGTGAACGCCCCGCTGATCCCGCTCAACGATCTTAAACCCGGAATGAAAGGCGATGTCTGGACCGTCTTCCAAGGTAGCGAACCCGAGCCGTTCGTCGTCCAGGTCACCGGGATTCTTCGCAATGCCCTCGGGCCCGGCAAAAGCATGATCCTGTGCGAAATGACCGACCCGCGCGTGCAAGGCATGGGTGCGGTCGCGGGCATGAGCGGCAGCCCGCTCTACATCGATGGCAAGCTGGCCGGCGTGCTCGCCTACCAGATTCAGCGATTCGAGACCGTGCGTTATGCAGGCTTCACTCCCATCAGCGACATGCTCGAGATCAGCGCGATGGTGCCCGGCAAGGATGGCCTCACCCCGCTGCCGATCCCGGTCAAGGGCGAGCGCGGAGCAGCCGCCCGCAGTTCGGATTTTTCCTCCGCGGGTTTCAGCCCGATGACCCCGGCTTTCTCGCTGGGCGGACTCTCGCCCAACGTCACCGCGGCCCTCGAATCGCAGTTCACGGCCCTCGGCTTGAACGTCACGGCCCTCGGCGGCAATGACGCCGGCTCCGACAATTCAGCCTCTACGCTGCAAAGTCCGCCGTCCCTGCGTCCGGGCGGCGTCGTCGCCGTCGCGCTCGCCACCGGTGACATCAGCCTTGCCGGCACCGGCACGGTTTCTCACGTCGACGGCAACCGCATCCTGGCCTTCGGTCACCCGATGCTCTCGCTCGGCGCCACCGAGTTGCCGATGGCTTCCGCCGAGGTGGTCACCATCCTCCCGAGCCAGTTAAATTCCATCAAGGTCGCCAACACCGGCGGTATCATCGGCTCCTTCAGCCAGGACCGCCTCTCGGGCATTTACGGGGAAATCGGCCGGAAAGCCCCGATGGTTTCAGTGGAGGTCGTCTTCCCGGGGCGCACCAACCACAAGTCGCTTCGTTTCGAGGTCGTGCGGCATGAGCAATTGTTGCCGACCATCGCGGCCACCGGTTTGGCGCAGGCCGTCATGGGCTCGAACGAGTCGGGCCTCTCCCGGGGATTCAAGGTCACGACCACCGTGGAATTTCCCGGCACAGCCCCGGTTGAGATGAGCCAGCTTTACCCGGGGCCGCAGGGGTTTCGTCAGGGTCTGGGTGATTTCGTCGGCAATCTTTCCCTCTGGCTTTTCAATCCCTACGAGCGCGTCTTCCCCGATCACATCCGCTTCAGTGTCGAGGACACGGCCGAGACGCCCTCCGGGGCGATTGAGCAGATGCTGGTGTCGCGCACCTCGGCCGGTCCCGGCGAACGCGTGGATCTCACCGTCGGCTGGCGCGCCTTCCAGCGCGACGCCGAGAGCGAGCAGGTCAGTCTCGAAGTCCCGCGCGAGTGGGCGGGCAAGGAGCTGGAAGTCATCCTCACCACCGGCCCGGTGCTCGACGAGCTGACCGGCCGGTCCCACTCCGTATCCGCCGCCCAGGTGCGCAGCTTTAAGGAATATATTTCCGCCCTGCGCGAATTCCGCGAAACCGACGGCCTTTACCTCGCCGTGGTCGAGAAGGCCCGGCTGATGACCGACCAGCGCGCCACCACGCAGGACATGCCCGGCTCGCTGGAGCGCATCGCCCGGAGCGCCGACGAGGCCCGCTTCCAGCGGCGCGACGCCTTCAACCCGCTGTGGGAGCAACGCGTGCTGCCCGGCCGGCTCTTCAACATCATGGTGCGCCGGCCGCTGAATATTACGGACTGAGTTTCCCGCTTGTGTTACTTCCCGAGCTGAATCGTGTCTTTGAAGGGTCGGTCTCCTGACCGCCCGCGGCCCGTCGGGAGACGGGCCACCACCAAGTCCTGCGTTTCGCCCAGGGCGATCCCCACTTTATTTACCCATGACTTTCCGCGCTTCCCTAGCTTTCGCCGCCTCGACCCTTTCAGCAATCATCCTCACCGCTGACCCGCTCACCAAGCAGCTGGAGGTCGACTTTGGACGCGACGTCGCGAGCCGGAACCTCAAGGGCCTCGCCACCCGCTCTGACGGCCGGGTGCTGTCCGGCCCGGTGTTCGCCGACCTCACCGGCCCGAAGTTCGGCGATATCCTCTGGATCATGAAACCCGCCGGCCCGAACAAGTTCGTCGTCGGCACCGGCCCCGACGGCAAGGTGCAGGAGGTCACCTTCAACCCCAAGGACAATGCCTACACCGTGCGCGAGGTGGCCGATGTCGAGGAAACCCAGGCCATCAGTCTGCAGCCGCTGCCGGAAGGCCGCTTGCTCGTCGGCACCTCGCCGACGGCGGCGATTTACCTGGTGAAGGATGGCAAGCCGATCGCCCGCGTGCCGCTGCCGGCCGATTCCGTCTTCGATTTTCTCCTCCAACCGGACGGCAGCGTGCTGGCCGCCACCGGTAATCCCGGAAAAATCTACCGGCTCGACCTCAAGAAGCTGGCGGCCGCCGGCGTGATCGAGGGCAAGGCCACCGATGACAAGGCACTCGCCGGCCAGGGCATCACCCTGTTCGGTGAAATCCGCGATCGGAATGTCCGCCGGCTGGCCCACCTTACCGACGGCCGGATCGTCGCCGGTTCCTCGCCGAAGGGAAACATCTATTCGTTTGGCGCCACCGGAGGCGAGGCGCTCGTCCTGCAGGAGAACCGCGACGCGGAGGTCGTGGACCTGTTGCCGGTGGAGGATGGCAGCTTCTACGCCGCAGTCGTGTTTACCACCGAATCAACCAGCCGCCTCAACCGCCCGGTCGATCCGAAACCCGCCGACAACAAGGACAAGCCTCCCGTCATTGAGGAAAAGCCGGGCTTCACGGGCCGCTCCACCGTCGTGCGGTTTCCCCCCGACGGCTTTCCGGAAAACATCCTGGCCCGTCCCAACATCGCCCTCTACCGCCTCGCGCGGCACAACGGCTGGCTGTTGCTGACCGCGGGTGAACTTGGCGACACCTTCGGCTACGATCCCGTGGCCCGGCGCACGCTGACCTTTGCGGGCAGTGCTTCCAGCCAGCTCAACGACATCGCCCCGCTCGGCGACGGCCGCTACCTGCTGTTGCGCAACAACGCGCCCGGCCTCGCGTTGATGACCTTCGCCACCGCCCCGCTGCGCGAACTGGAGACCAAGCGCCTCGATCTCGGCTCGTCCGCCGAATTGGGCGCTTTCCGCTTCGGCCGGTTGCGCGGCCTGGACCCCAAGGATCTCAAGCTTGAGGTGCGCACCAATTACGGCAGCGATGAACTCGAGGGCTGGACCCCGTGGACGGTGATGACGTCGCGCGATGGCGCCTTTTATGCCGCGGGCCTGCGGGGCCGCTACGCGAAGTTCCGGCTGCAGGTCGCCAGCACCGCCACGGACTTCCAACTCGACAAGGCCACGCTCTATCATCTGCCGCAAAATCGCCGCCCCGCACTGGCTGACTTCCGGGTTTTATCGCCGAATCTCGGCCTGATCCCGGCCGGCGAGCGCGCCCCCAGCGCCGTCGCGACACTCAGCCAGATCATCTCACCGGCCGCCCGGGATGGCCGGGAGGATGGAGCCGAAAAGCGGAAGGATTCAGTGTTGAGCAGCCAGGTGGTGCCCCAGCCCGGCATGCAGATCATCTATTGGGCCGTCACAGACGCCGACAGCGACAATCTCTCCCATACCTTCAGTATCCGGGCCGAAAACACCGACACCTGGACCGATCTTGCGGTCAACACCCCCGACAACTACGTCCAATTCGACACCGGCGGCCTGCCCGAGGGGATCTACTTCACCCGGCTCGCGGTCAGCGAGCTGGCGCCCCGGCCTGCCGCCCAGCGCCTGAGCTACACCTTTGAAACCGACAACCTGCTGGTGGACCGCACCCCGCCGGTCATCACGGCCCCGACGGTCACGCGCGCGGATGGCCGGTTGCAGATTTCCGTCACCGGCCGCGATGCGCTGTCGTTGCTCGAGGGAGCAGAGCTATCCTTCAACAATGGCCTTCAAGCCACGGTGATTCACCCGGCCGACGGCATTCTGGACGGTCGGGAGGAGCGCTTCGTGGCGGAAATCCCCGAGGCCAAGGCTGCTGGCGCGACGTCGGTTGAAGTCATCCTTTACGATCGCGCCGGCAACGCCGCGTCCGTGCGAGTGCCGTTAAAATAAGATGGGCGGGGAGTCCCTTCACCGCCGCGGCGCGGAACGGAGTCCGCGCCCTACCCTCACGCCCGCGGATGCGCCTTGGCGTAGATCTCCTTCAACCGGGCTACGCTGGTGTGCGTGTAGATCTGGGTCGTCGTCAGGTTCGCATGGCCGAGCAGTTCCTGCACGGTGCGCAGGTCGGCGCCGGAGTTGAGCAGGTGCGTGGCGAAGGAATGCCGCAGCTTGTGCGGTGAGAGGTCCATCGGCAGGTCGGCGAGCGCCAGGTATTTCTTCACCAGCAGCTGCACGGCCTGCACCTTCAGCCGTTTGCCGGGCGCCGTCACCAAGACGGGATCAGCCGGCCCGGTGCCGGTGGCGAATTCCGCATGGAACTTGCGCAGCACCTTCATGGCGATGTTGCCGAGCGGGCAGATGCGCTCCTTGCGGCCCTTGCCGAGCACCCGCGCGCTGCCGTCGCCAAAATCGATGGCGCCATAATTCAGCGCCACCAGCTCGCTCACGCGCAACCCGCCCCCATAGAGCAGCTCGAGCACCAGCCGGTCGCGCCAGGCATCGTGGGTGGAGATGGCCTTGTTTTGCAGAAGTTTCAGCGGGCCATCCAGCAGGGCGGCCACTTGCGCCTCGGTCAGGAACTTCGGAAGTCTCTTCTGAAGTTTTGGCAGCGGCACGCCGGCGAACGGATTCCGCTCCAGCCGCCCGCGCTGCATCCAGTAGCGGTAAAACGCCCGCAATCCCGACACATGATTATGCAGCGTGCGGCGGTCGAAGCGACGCTGGGCCTCGATGACAAAATCGCGCACGTCCCGCGCGGTCAGCACGTCGAACCCGCCTTCCCCGCGCTGGCTGCGACTCAACCACGCATAGAAATCCTCAAAGGCCTGGCCGTAATTACGCGCCGTGTAGGCGGAATAGCGCCGCTCCTTGAGCAGATGATCGAGAAAAGGCTGCAGCCACGCGCCGGCGATGTCCGCCGGCAGCGGCTCAGGTTTCATTTCAGCCTTCGGTTTCATGGTAGGGGCCATTGCCCGCAATGGCCCTGCTCAAGGGCGGTTGGGGGCAACCGCCCCTACCTTTGCCTCGGTCTCCTTCATCACGCGGTCACATTCCTTGCGCAGGGCCATCTCGGGATCGATGCCGCGGAGGCGGCAGGCCCCGGCCACTTCGTAAAGCATCCGGCCGGCGTCCGCGGCCGTCAGGCTCTCGGCCAGCTTGCCGATGAAGGGTCCGTTGACGACCCCGTCCGCGGGCAGCTCGTGTTTGGCGATGCGCTTGCCGACTTCCTCGGCGAACATCAGCGCGGGCAGCCGCGGCGGCAGTTTCTTGAAGAGGGTTGACTCGGTCTTGCCCGCCGCGGCCTTTTCGGTGGCCTTCACCTTCTCCCACACCTCGATGACCTGCGCGGAAGTGTCGGCGCGGCCGGTGCCGAAGACGTGCGGGTGCCGGCGGATGAGCTTCGCGTTGATCTCGCGCGCCACATCGTCGAAGTTGAAGTCTCCGCGCTCCGCCGCGAGCTGGGCATGAAACACGACCTGGATGAGCACATCGCCGAGTTCCTCGCGCATGTGGGGCAGGTCGTGGCGGTCGATCGTGTCGAGCAGCTCGCTGCACTCGTCGATCAGGCAGCGGGCGAGCGTCTGGTGGGTCTGCTCGCGATCCCACGGACAGCCGTCGGGCGCCCGGAGCCGGGCCATGGTCTGGCGGAGTTCTTCAATGGCACTCATTGGATTCTGAGTAACCACGAAACACACGAAATACACTAAAAAAGCCCGGTATTTTCCTGTTCCTTTCGTGTATTTCGTGTGTTTCGTGGTGCTGCATCCAATGGATAAGCTGACCGAAATCATGGCCCACAAGCGCCGGGAGATCGCCCCGCTGCTGCGGCCCATCTTTCCGGAGGAGCTGGCGGACCTGAATCGCGACCTGCCCCGGCCCCCGTCCTTCCTGTCGGCTTTGCAGCGCGCCGATGGCCGGCTCGCCGTCATCGCGGAGATCAAACGCCGCTCACCATCCGCCGGCGCCATCAAGGAACACGCCTCCGCTCTCGATCAAGCCCACCGCTACCGGACCGCCGGCGCCAGCGCCCTGTCCATCCTCACCGACGAAAAATATTTCGGTGGCCGGATCGCGGACCTGCAGGAGGTCACGGAAGATTTCGCCGCTCACGGTCCGGCGGTTCCCTGCCTGCGCAAGGATTTCATGGTCCACCCCGTCCAGGTGCGCCAGGCCCGGCTGGCGGGCGCCAGCGCGATCCTGATCATCATCCGCGCTCTGGCCGATGAGGAGATCGAGGCCTTGCACCAGGCCGCCACGGCCGCGGGGCTCGACGCCCTCTTTGAGATTCACAAGGAAGACGAACTCGAGCGCGCCGTTCGCCACGGCGCCAAGATCATCGGAGTGAACAACCGCGACCTGGCCATCTTCAAGACCGACCTCGGTCTGTCCGAACGCTTGATCCCGCGGTTTCCGAAAAATGTCATCGCGATCAGCGAAAGCGGCATTGCGACCGCCGCCGATGCGGCCCGGGTCAAGGCCGCCGGCGCCCACGCCGTGCTCGTCGGCGAGTCACTGATGCGGGCCGATGATCCGGCCACCGTCATCCGCAGCTTTCACGGTGTGTGACCCCATTGTGATGAACCGTCTTTGTGTAGGAGCCTGCTTGCAGGCGATTTCGACCATCATCGCCTGCAAGCAGGTTCCTACTTCGATTCCATGCCGCTGACCCCTAAAACCACGCGGGAATTGCTCGCCCAGCTCGGCCACGAACCCAAGCGCTTCCTCGGGCAGAATTTTCTCGTCGATGGCAACATCGTCCGCAAATCCCTCGAACTTGGCGGCGTCACCGCAGGCGACACCGTGGTCGAGATCGGTCCCGGGCTCGGCACGCTGACCAACGCGCTACTTGACGCCGGCGCTGAGGTTTGGGCCGTCGAGCGCGATTACGCCCTGCACAAGCACCTGGCCGCGACCCTCGCGTCGCAGCAGCCCCGTCTCCACTTGATGGAGGGCGATGCGGTGGAGCACCCGCTGGCCGGTTTCAATCCGCTGGAGCCAGGGCGCCCCCGCCCCGCTGATCATCCACGGGGCGAGGGCGCCCCGGCTCCAAGTCGTCCCTTCAAGATCGTGGCCAACCTGCCCTACGCCATCGCCACGCCGTGGCTCGATGGCGTGCTCTCCGGTCCGTTGCCGGAGCGCATGGTCCTCATGCTTCAGCAGGAGGCCGCCCAGCGTTATGTCGCCCAGCCGGGCTCCAAGACCTTCGGCGCCATCTCCATTTTCCTCCAGGCCGCCTACGCGGTCGCCCCCGGCCATAAGGTGGACGGCTCGTGCTTTTACCCGCAGCCGGACATCGAGTCTTACCTGCTTCACCTGACGCGTCAGCCGGAGCCCTTCACCTTCGCCCCGGCGACCAAGGCCGTGATCCGCGC
Source organism: Lacunisphaera sp. (assembly GCA_046593155.1). GTDB lineage: Bacteria > Verrucomicrobiota > Verrucomicrobiia > Opitutales > Opitutaceae > Lacunisphaera. The sequence continues at coordinate 4,458 of JBKJRX010000099.1, read as the reverse complement.
GTGCTTCCAGCAACGCCGCAAACAGATTGGCGGACTGCTTCGCTACAAATTGCCGGATGGTGGAGCGGCGTGGTTGGCCCGGTTGCAGGCCGCCGGGCTGGGTGCCAACACCCGGCCTGAACAAATCCCGGTGGCACTCTGGCGGGAACTCACGGTCTGAGGTCGATCACTTGAAAATCACCCCTGCTTAACTAGCTTCACGCCCATGCTTCGCCTGTCCCTGTTTCTGGCCACCAGTGTCCTGATGACCGGCGTGGCCACCGCCCAAGTCGCGGAACTGGCCGGCAAGCTGGAGGGAGATACCTATGTCTCGGCGACGGGTGAGTTCAGCCTGCCGCTCCCGGTGTTGCGCGAGCTCGGCGGCACCGTGACCGACACGGAAAATGTCGTCACCTTCACCGACAGCTTCAATACCCACATCAGCATCGCCTGCTTCCCGCAGGATGCCCTGCAAAGGTGGGAATTCGATACCCGCGGCTTGCGGGACTACCTGTTGTATTTCTTCACGGATTTCGTGCTCGCGGATTTCGCGCGCCGCTTTTCCGGCTCCGCGATCGAGAGCGCCCGGTTCGTCCCCGAGCTCATGGACGGGACCCTCATCACCTATGCCCTCCTGCCGGGCGGCTCGCATTTCGAGCCCAAGGCCGGTCTCGTGGAAACACCCCGGACCGGCCGCGTCACGGCCAAGCGCGGCACGCTGCTCTTTGTGCGCAACCGCCACGTCTATGTGCTGAGCACCGAGCTCGCGGAACGCGCCACCCAGCGCAGCACCTACGAATCCACCCCCGAGAAGGAGAACGCACTGCTGACCACCCGCCTGACCGAACTCGCCAATCGGATTGCCTTCCCACCGCCCCGGTCGCGCACCCCCTGAGCCTGCGCATGAGCGAAGCCTACGAGGAAGTGATCCGGGGTGAGACCGCTTGTCGTCCGCCGCCGGCCGACCATGAGATTTTGGTCGGACGTTTGCATGCGCTCGTCGCCGGCTGCCTGCCGCCGAATTCAACGCTGCGGCTCCTGCCCCCCCGCGCCAGCCTGCAGCTGGCCGACGACTGCATCCTGCGGCCGGACCTGACGGTGATCCGCACCGATCCGGACCTGACCGGCGCGGCCCGGCTTTACCTCGTGGCCGATGTCCTCCTGCCGGGTGACCATCACATCGACACCTTCATCAAGAAACAGCTTTGGGCGGACAGCCGCCTGCCGCGGCTCTGGATGGTCGACCCCCGCTACCTGAACGTTGAGGTCTACAGCCGGGGTGAATATGGCTTCACCCTCACCGACATCCTCGCCCACCATCACCGCCTGACCGACCCGCACCTGCCGGGACTGGGTTGCAGTATGGACGAACTCTTCGCCAAGCTCTGATCTTAATCCATCCCCCCATGCTTCGTCACCTTGTTCTCATGTGTGCCCTCTTCCTGTCCGCCCAGGCCTTCGACCTGGTTAATCCCCAGCCCCCGGTGGCGGCGAAAAAACCCAAGGACGTCACCGTCCACGAAGACAAGCGCATCGACGACTATTTCTGGCTCCGCGAAAAGGACACCCCTGAGGTGGTCAGCTACCTGGAGCGGGAAAACGCCTACACGGAGGCCGTGCTCGCCCCGGCGAAGGAATTGCGGGCCGCGCTCTACCAGGAGATGGTCGGACGCATCAAGGAGGATGACTCCTCCGCCCCGGTGCCCTTCCGCGGTTACGTCTATTACACCCGCACCGAGAAGGATCGGCAGTATCCCCTCTATTGTCGCAAAGGCACGGAGGCCGGCGCCCCCGAGGAGATCCTCCTCGATCTGAACAAGATGATCGGCACGAACACCTACATCGCCGTCGGGCAATACCGCGTCAGCGACGACGGCGCCCGCCTCGCCTACTCCATCGACTGGACCGGCTACCGCCAATACGAGGTCTTCGTCATGGACCTCGCCACCAAGACACTCAGCCCGCAGGCGATCGGCAAGGTCTCCAGCCTCGAGTGGGGCGCCGGCCACGACGTGCTTTACTACGGCACTGAAAACGACAGCAAGCGTTCGGACAAATTCCACCGGTGGACCCTAAGCACCGGGAAGCACGAGTTGCTCTATGAGGACAAGGACGAACTCTACAACCTGGAGGTGCTCAAGTCACGCGACGGGAAATTCGTTTTCTGCCTGACCGAGAGCAAGCTCACCACCGAGGTCTTCGCCCTGCCGGCGGGCAGCACCGGTTCCGGTCACGCCTTGCGCAGCCTGCTGGGGCGCACGGAGAACGTGAAATATTACGCCGGGCATCGCGACGGGAAATTCTACTACGTCACCAACCACGGTGGCGCCAAAAATTACAAGGTCGCCTCCGCCCCGGACACGGCACCGGCGGAGCTGACCGACGTCATTGCCCACAATCCCGCGATCAAGATCGAGGACTTCGATCTGTTCGCCGGCCATCTGGTCGTCGAGGAGCGCGAGAATGGCCGGCCGCACCTGCGCGTCCACGACTTCGCCACCGGCCAATCCAAGCGCCTGGAGATGCCGGAGACCGCCTATGAGGTCGCGGGCGACAAGAACTGGGAATTCCACACGACGGAATACCGGTTCAACTACCAGTCACTGGTCCGCCCGGCGACGGTGTTTGCCGCCAACCTCACCACCGGGGAACGCACGCTCGTGAAGCAGACCGAGGTCCTCGGCGGCTTCGATGCGAAAAACTACCAGTCCGAGCGCCTCTGGGCCACCGCCCGCGATGGCACGAAGGTGCCGCTCTCAATCGTTTATCGGGTCGACCTCGACCGCACCAAGCCCCAACCGCTCTGGCTGTATGGTTACGGCTCCTATGGCATCAGCCTGCCGGCCGCGTTTAGCTCCAGTCGGGTCAGCCTGCTCGACCGTGGCCTGATTTATGTCATCGCCCACATTCGCGGCGGTGGCGAACTCGGCGAGGAGTGGCGCGAGGCCGGCCGGATGGACAAGAAGATGAATACCTTCAATGACTTCGTGGACTGCGCGCAGTGGTTGGTGGACCAAGGCTGGACGACCCCGAAACAAATGGTGACTTCCGGTGGCAGCGCCGGCGGACTGCTGATGGGCGCCGTGCTCAACCAGCGGCCCGATCTTTTCCAGGCGGCGATGATTCAGGTGCCCTTCGTCGACGTCCTGAACACCATGCTCGACGCCACGCTGCCGCTCACGACCGAGGAATACATTGAGTGGGGCAACCCGAACAACAGGACGGAGTATGGGTGGATGCGCGCCTACAGCCCCTACGACAACCTGAAGACCGCCGCCTACCCGCACGTGCTGGTCAACGTCTCCTACAACGACAGCCAGGTTCCGTATTGGGAAGGCACCAAATACCTCGCCAAGCTCCGGACCCTCGACCAGGGCCGGAACGCGACCCTGTTGCACGCCACCATGGGCGCCGGCCACGGCGGCGTCGCCGGCCGTTACGATGCCCTCAATGATGTTGCCCGTAATTATGCGTTCTTTTTGAGCGCGTTGGGGCTCACGAAATAACCGGAAACTCACCTGCCTTCACTTCTAATGACCGCAACCATCTCCAATGCGAAACCCTCCGAAGCCTTGGCGAAGGAAGGCTGCAATCACTCGGTAAAAGTAAATAACCCTCCACCTTTCCCCATGAAACCCATACTTTTTCTCCTCTCTCTCGCCACCCTTTCGGCCCACGCCGCCGACCGTCCCCACGGTCTCGTCATCCATGGCGGTGCCGGCGTCATCGAGCGCTCCGCCCTCGGTCCCGAGCGCGAGGCCGAGTATCGCGCGCGGCTGGCCGAGGCGCTCAACGCTGGCTATGCCGTGCTCGACAAGGGCGGCACCGCGCTTGAGGCGGTCACCGCGGCCATCAACATCATGGAGGACTCCCCCCTCTTCAACGCCGGCAAAGGCGCCGTGTTCAACGCCGATGGCATCTGTGAACTCGATGCTTCGATCATGGACGGCCGCACCCAGGCCGCCGGTGCCGTGGCTGGAGTCCACCACATAAAAAACCCCATCAACCTCGCCCGCGACATCATGCTGAAATCCGAGCATGTCATGATGGTCGGTGACGGCGCCGAGAAGTTCGCCAAATCGCTCGGCTACGAGATGATGCCAAAGGAATATTTCCAGACCGACTGGCGCCGGCAGCAACTCAAGAAGGCGCAGGAAAAAGAGAAGGACGGCAAGGAACGCACCGCTGCGATGCCCGAGGATTACTTTACCCGCACGCTCCGCTGGGGCACCGTTGGCTGCGTGGCCCTGGACAAGGCCGGCAACCTGGCCGCCGGCACCTCCACCGGGGGCATGACCAACAAGAAATATGGCCGCGTCGGCGACGCGCCGATCATCGGTGCGGGCACCTACGCCCACAACGCCACCTGTGCCGTCAGTGCCACGGGTTGGGGCGAATATTTCATCCGCGTCGGCGTCGCCCGCGACATCGCCGCCCAAATGGAATACCGCGGCACCCCGCTCCGCGAGGCGGGCGGCG
>JBKJRX010000041.1:0-5191 GCA_046593155.1 Lacunisphaera sp. | reverse complement strand
TGCGGGAGTCCGATGGCTCGGGCGGAATCATGGCCAGCAGCACCGCCGCCTGCAGCGCCGCCTGCCGGGCCTGCAACTCGGGCAACTCCTGTTGGGCGAGCGCCCGCAATTCGACGTCGCCCGCCGGGTCCTTCAGCAAAGCCGAGTGCTCGGCGAGCTCCCGCCCCACCCGTTCATAATCGGCATGCGTCTCCACCAGCCGGCGGAGCGACTGCTGCTCACGGGAAACCTCCGTCGCCTTGCGCGGATTGGCGTAGAATGACGGCGCCGCCATCTGCGCATCGAGTTCGTCAAGGCGGCGCTGAAAGAGGGTGATGTCGGGCAAAAGGTCCATGCGGGAGAGCGGGCGGGAAATTGTGAATTGCTTCAGCCGCGGCACGCGGCTTTATCAAAGGCCAAACCAACGGCAGCACCTGCCGTCTAGTAGAAAATATCCGCGATGGCTTCCACACTCTTCACTCAGAACATCATCGCCTGCGTCTGGGACTTTGACAAGACATTGATTCCGGACTACATGCAGGTGCCGCTGTTCCGGCGTTATGGCATCGACGAGTCGACTTTCTGGGCCGAGACCAACGCCCTGGCGGAGAACTATCGCAAGCGTGGCTACAGCATCGCCCCGGAGATCAGCTACCTCAACCACCTGCTCACCTATGTGCTGGCCGGCAAGATGCCCGGTCTGAGCAACAAGGTGCTCCGCGAGTGCGGCAGCGAGATCAAGTTCTACCCTGGCTTGCCGAAATTCTTCGAGTCCTCCCGGGCTTGGGCGCAAGCGAAGCCGGAATACGTGAAGCACGAGATCCAGCTGGAGCACTACGTTGTCAGCACCGGTCTGGCCGAGATGATCCGCGGCAGCGCCCTCGCACCCCACATCGATGCGACCTGGGCCTGTGAATTCATCGAGAATCCCCTGCAGCCCGGCTTCCTCAAGCAGAAGGAGTTCCCGCTCGAGGCAGCCTCTGAGATCGCGCAGATCGGCGTGATGATCGACAACACGACGAAGACCCGCGCGATCTTCGAGATCAACAAGGGCACGAACAAGAATTCCGCCATCGACGTGAACGCCAAGGTCACGCCCGAGGACCGCCGCATTCCGCTGCAGAACATGCTCTACATCGCCGACGGCCCGAGCGACGTCCCAAGTTTCTCGGTCGTCAAAAAAGGCGGCGGCAAAACCTATGCGGTCTACAATCCCGCCGTGCGCGCCGAGTTCGAGCAGAACGACCGCTTGCGCCATACCGGGCGCATCGATCACTACGGCCCGGCTGATTACACCGAGAACAGCCCCACGACGAACTGGCTGCACCTCCAGATCGAAAAGATTTGCGACCGGATCGTCACGGATCGCGAGGCGGCCGTCGCCTCGCGCGTCACCCGCCCGCCCCGGCACTTGAATGCCTCACCGGAAGAGGAAGCGGCCCGCAAGACCGCGCGGCAGCCCCAACAGTCGTCGTTCCTGGAATAACCGGCTTTTAGCGCCGGCGAATCCGCTACTCGGTGGACGCGATCACGAAGCGCGGGGTGTCCTGCAGGATACGGAAGCGCACTTGGGCATCCCCGCGCTCTTCGACAATGGCCTCCTCGCTCGCGACGAGGGAGTTAGATTCCTCCATCGCTTCAGCGCGTGAACGTTCCTTGAAGGTCTCCACCAGGTTGGTTACACGTTGGGCGTAATTGTAACTGACCTTGGGGGCGCGCCCCGAAAGCACTGCGCTCACGCCACAATTCCACGCCATGGCGATGTTGAAGGCGCTCGGCGCCACCCCGGCCTGCTCGAAAGTGCGCTTGATCCATTCGTAATGCTTAACGGCAATCTCATCGGCTACCTGGCGCTGGATGGCTTGGCGGAAAGGCTTGTCGGTATGCATACGCCAGGTTCCCGGTCGGAACTGATACGGTCCTAGCTCACCAAACCGGCCCGCTTGGGTCTGATTGGTCGGGTTCTCCACCCAGTTGATGGCGCGCAGCGTTTCCCAACGCTCAGACGCCTCGGATACAGTTGTAAAACCGAGGCCGCTGACCAGCAGGAGGAACTTGAAGAGGTGTCTTTTCATATGACCAAGGGCCCGGAATGAGGGCAACTATAGGACATCCTCAAGCTTGATTTTGTCCCTAAATTTTTACGTGCGCCGGTGTGTCTCTGGTTTTACTACCGACGTGCGTAAACCATTGCAACAACGCGATTTCACGCGCCGTTTTGGCAAAAAAAACTAAGGGGGTAAACTACTGCTTTTTCGCGCAAATGTCCTCTATCAGCCGCGCGACCAAAGCTGTCCATCCTGTCTGGTGGCTGGCCCCAAGCCCTTCCCCTGTCTCGCCATGGAAATACTCATGGAAAAGCACCTTCCCCTTGAGGCGATCATCCCCGGCCGTCGAGCGCCCCGCCCCGTGGCAGACACGCCCCCCCTCAGGGCCCGGTAGGAAGAGTTTTACCATTCGCTGGGCCAGCTCTTGGGCCGCCACTTGCAACGTCACGCGTCGACCGCTACCGGTCGGAAACTCTACGGTAAAACTGTCGCCGTAGAAGCGGTGGTAGCGCTCCAAGGCTTCGATCAGGAGGAAATTGGTCGGAAACCACACGGGCCCGCGCCAGTTGGAGTTGCCACCGAACAGGCCCGAGTCCGATTCGCCAGGCACATAGTCCACGCGGTATTCTTGGCCGCCTGCCTGCAGCACAAACGGCTGCTCTTGATAAATCCGCGACAACGACCGCACACCGTAAGGCGACAGAAACTCCCGTTCATCGAACACGTAACGCAGCACGCGCTGGAGCCGCTCCTTCGAAGGTATCGCCAGCAGCCTCAAACCTGTGCCGGCTTTTCCCGGGGTCAGATAGGAAATGTGAGCCGACAGGTCTTTACGGTTCTTCAAAAACCACCGGGTGCGCTTCGCAAAACCCGGCAGGCGGTCCAGCCGCTCCTCGTCGATGAACTCCACCGCGAAAAGGGGAATGATACCCACCATTGAGCGCAACCGCAGCGGGAAAGATTTACCCTCCAATAAAAGCTGGTCGTAATAGAAACCGTCCTCCTCATGCCACAGGCCGGTGCCGCCCAGACTGTTCATCGCGTCGGCGATCGCCACGAAGTGCTCGAAGAACTTTGAGGCAATGTCCTCATACTCCGGATCGCCCTCCGCCAGTTCGAGCGCCATCGCCAGCATTGTGCTGCAATAAAACGCCATCCAGGCCGTGCCGTCCGCCTGCTCCAGCTGCCCACCGGTCGGCAAGGGCTTGGAGCGGTCGAATACCCCGATGTTATCGAGTCCGAGAAAACCACCCGAGAACAGATGCCGGCCGCCCGGATCCTTGCGGTTGACCCACCAGGTGAAATTGACCACCAGCTTCTGAAAGACGCGCGCCAGGAACAACCGGTCGCGGCCCCCCCGCGGCCCGGTCATCTTGTAGACCCGCCAGCAGGCCCACGCATGCACCGGCGGGTTCACGTCGGAAAAATTCCACTCGTAGGCCGGGATCTGCCCGTTCGGGTGCATATACCACTCCCGCAGGAACAGGTTCAGCTGCTCCTTCGCGAAGTGCGGATCGATACGCGCAAACGGGATCATGTGAAAGGCCAGGTCCCACGCGGCGAACCACGGATATTCCCACTTGTCCGGCATCGAGATGATGTCGCGGTTGAAAAGGTGAGGCCAGTCGCTGTTGCGGCCCCGGCGGCGCGGCGCCGGTGGCGGCGGCTGCTTCGTGTCGCCCTCCAGCCAGTCCGCGACCACAAAATGATAAAATTGTTTTGACCAAAGCAGGCCGGCGAAAGCCTGCCGCGCCACCAGGCGTTCCTCCACACCCACGCTTGCCGGCAGCACCGTGGCGTAAAATTCATCCGCTTCCGCCCGCCGCATTTCAAAAACCTTCGCGAACCCGTCATCAAACGGCCGGGCCGGCGCCTCGGCCTCGGCGCTGAGCCGGAGGCGCATGCTGGCGGTCTCGCCCGCCGCAAGGTCGAGCACGCGGTGCGCCGCGGCCTTGGTGCCGACTCGCTTGGCGTTCACCGCCCCGGTTTGTCCGCGCACCACATGGTCGTGGAAGGCATCTTTCACGAACGGGCCGGTGTTTTCCGCTGCGAAGAGCCTGGCAGCGTTGGTCTCGTTTTCCGTGAAAAGCAGCGGATCGGGCCGGCCGGGCGCCGGTTCTATCTCCCAGAAAAACCGGCCAAGCGACTCATGGTGCGTCTGCACATGGCCGGGTGCCAGTTGCTGCATGCGCGGCTTCAACTCACAGCCCTCATGCTTGCTGCCCCACGACCAGGTGTTGCGGAACCACAGCGTCGGCAACAGATGCAGCGGCGCGCGATCCGGGCCGCAGTTCTTCGCGGTGATCTCGATGAGGATGTCATTCGGCCCGCCCTTGGCGTATTCGACCGCCACCTCGAAGTAGCGGTTTTCCTCGAACACTCCGCTGTCGTCCAACTCGAACTCTCGTTCATTACGACTGCGCCGGCCGTTCTCCTCGCGTAGCCGGGCATAGGGAAACTCAACCTGCGGGTAGTGATACACCGCCCGCATGTGGCTGTGCGTCGGTGTGCTGGCCGTGTAGAAATAGGCCTCTTTCACGTCCTCTCCATGGTTGCCTTCGGGCCCGGTGAGACCAAAGAGCCGCTCCTTCAGCCGTGGATCGCGTCCATTCCACAGCGACAGAGCGAAGCACAAACGGCATTCGCGGTCTGTGATGCCCAGCAACCCGTCCTCACCCCAGCGGTAGGCGCGGCTCTCGGCCTGCTCGAAGGTGAAATATTTCCAGGCTTCGCCCTCCGTCGAGTAATCCTCCCGCACCGTGCCCCACTGCCGTTCGGCCAGATACGGACCCCAACGTTTCCAGTTTTTGCCGCGCGCGGCGTCCTCCGCCAGACGCACATGTTCCGCAGTGGACGGGGCCGGCTTCATTGACCACGGATGCTACAGACCTCCCGTCGCTTGGCACGGCAAAACCGCGCCACCTCACAGCAACCGCTGCAGGACCGCGCGGCCCGCCTTGCCGGCCACGAGGTAGACGTGCGCGTCATCCGCCCAGGCCGCGACACTCATGCCGTCTTTGTCCAGGAAGGCTGGCGTCGAAGCCACTGCGGGAAAATCCGCGCGCCGGCCGATGTAGGCGTGAAACCAAACCCCATCGCGATTGAAGCAGACCTCGAGCACTTCGCGGCTCTGGAAAGTTACGGTGCGGCAGCCAGCCTTGCGC
>JBKJRX010000295.1:0-3284 GCA_046593155.1 Lacunisphaera sp. | reverse complement strand
TCACTGAATGGTGTGGTCTTTAAATGTAGGGCCGGTGCTCGTCGCCGGGCCGTGGTTCGCACGCGGAACGGTCCGCCGACGAGCGGCGACCCTACATTTCACTGCATCGTTCCGGCTTCATAGAGGGGATTTCAAACGGGTGGCCTAAGGCTTGCCGGCGGCGTCGCGGAGCGCCTTGGCGGCGGCGGGGTCGGTTTGCTCGACGGCTTTGGAGATGGTGAGCACGTCGCTCAGGAACTGCTCCTTCTGCGCGATGTTGTAATCCTCGCGGGCCCGTTCGCCGGCGGTGACGCCGCCCAGCCACGAGGGCAGGGTGAACTTGTTGAGGAGACTGTGATCAAGCGCGCTGAAATTTTTCTTGGCCAGCTGGTCGTTGAAGGCCTGGGGGCCGAGGATGACGCTTTCGCCCAGGCGCACGCGCGGGCGCGGCTGCTGTTTCACGGTCATCTTGGGCAGTTCGAGCACCTCGGGGTCGGTGGCCAGCTCATCCGCCGGGGCCCGGGCGACGGACTGGTTGCGGATGTTGGCGGCGGCGGGCGGGGGTGCGAAAGTGGTGAGCGGCTTGACCTCGGGAACGGGCGTGAATTTGGGCAGGGTCGCGTTCAGCTGCTCGACGGCGCTGGCGGGCAGGGCAGGTTTCGCGGCGGCGGCAGGCGCGGGCGCGGGCTGGGCGAGGACGGAAACGGCCGCAAGCAGGGCCAAGGCTGGGGCGAGCGGTTTCATAGAAAGGTCTAGACAGGAGATAGCCCGGAAGTTTCCGGAATGCCGACACTATTTTTTACGGCCATCGCCCGCGGGACGGCTCTGCCAATATTCGGTCTGGTCCATCTTGATCCTTTCCTGCTCCAAGTCAGCGGCGGCCTTGGAATCCGTTGCCGAGATGTTTCCCAGCAGCCGGTGCAGGCGCTGGGCTTCCGTCAGGGATTTTCCCTGCTCGTAAGCGGTGCGCGCCCGGGCGGACGCGGGAGGCGAGAGGATCGGGATAAACCAGCTGTTCAAGGCCCACTCCAGGTCGGTCATGGATTGTTTGTAAGCGGCCATGGCTTTTTGCTGAATGGCCCGGTCGGTCAGCCACACATCGGGATCATGGGTGGGCGGACGCTTTCCCTTCACGGTGAATTTCGGCAGGACGAACACGTCGGGGTCGGCATCAAGATCCTTGGGCCGGTCCAGGATCCGCGTTGGCGGCTCGGTGTATTTGGGCAGCGCGGCGCGAATTTCCTGTCCGAGCCGCGCCGAGGTTTTCGCCGCGGCCGGCGCCGGTTCCTGCGCAGCCAGCGATCCGGCCATGACGAACGGAAGCAGGTGCAGGCCGGCGGATTTCATCGTGTGCGTGCGATGATGAGACACTCGGACCAGCCGATGTTTCCTGCAAGCCGGCGAATTCCACCCGGCGGGGATGAGGATGTTTTGCAAAACCGGTTTTTTGTGGGCCAGCGAGCTTGCTCGCGCCAAACCTGCGTCTGCAAGCAGGCGGCCTACCGTCGCTTATTGAGCCTTACCAAAAGAAGAGGCACACCCCGTCGCTGCGCGCCACCCGTTCGGCCGAGCTCACGGCCGAGGCCCTCTTGATGAGGGGACCCAATCCACGCCCCGAAAACCCCTCTAGGAAGAGGCGCTTGGCGGCCATAGGCTCGGCGACGGCTGCTGCCCGACAGGGCGGGGTGTGTAGGAACGGTCGCGATAAAGATTCGATGCCGTCACTTCTTTGTGTAATCCACACCAATGGGACACTAGGGTGTGTCTTCAACCCCTTAAATATTCGAAACCTGTCATTCTGAGCGTAGCGAAGAATCCAGTTGGCTGCTCGCTTCCGAGGGGAGGCGGCCTGAGTTCTGATGGATTCTTCACTGCGTTCAGAATGACAGACCGGGTTTGAAGACACGCACTAATGAGGAAGAGGTTGGTGTCATATCGGATTAGTGAGAGATGAGTGTGGATTTGTGGTTCCAAGGTATTCGGATTTTTTTGCCGGCTCCTTTCAGCTAGACGCGGAAGGAGAGCCCGGCAGTGTGTGGGCATCCGCCCGTGATCATACCTGCCAACGAGCTGAACGCTTTTCTCGGTAATCACCAGGCCAACCCCCATGGCTGGCTCGGCATGCATCCGCTGACCCACGAGGGCACGGCCGGCGTGGTGGTGCGGGCGTTTGTGCGCGCGGCCGTGAACTGTGCGGTGATGGAGCTCGATGGGCCGGGCGCGCCCGCGCACCCCATGGCGATGATCGCCCCGGAGGGATTCTTCGAGCTGTTCATCCCGGGCAAAAAGATTTTCCGCTACCAGCTGCGCTATACGACCTCGTGGGGCGACATCCACCAGGTGCACAACGCCTATTCGTTCCTGCCGTCGCTGTCGGAGCAGGACCTTTATCTCTTCAACGAGGGCAACGAGCACCGCATCTACGAAAAACTCGGCGCGCACGAGCGCCTGATGGGTGAGGTGCCCGGGGTGGCGTTTGCGGTGTGGGCGCCCGCGGCCTCGCGCGTCTCGCTCGTCGGCAATTTCAACGGGTGGGACGCGCGCTACCACCCGATGCGGCCGCTGGGCGGCTCCGGTGTATGGGAACTGTTCGTGCCGGGTGTGGGTCAGGGGGAACTCTACAAGTTCGCCATCTGGGATCAGGCCGGCCACATGCGGATGAAGACGGATCCCTACGGCACATATTTCGAGGCACCCCCCAACAACGCCGCTGTCGTCTGCGACACGACCCGCTACCAATGGGGTGACGCCGCCTGGATTGCCCGGCGGGCGGCGCAGGCGGGGCAGGCCGACCGGCCGATGTCGATCTACGAGCTGCACCTCGGTTCGTGGCGGCGGAACATGGAGGAGGCGAACCGGCCCTATAATTACCGCGAGCTGGCGCCGCTGCTGGCGGATTATGTGAGTGACATGGGCTTCACGCACATCGAGGTGCTGCCCGTGACCGAGTTTCCCTTCACCGGCTCGTGGGGCTACCAGGTGACCGGCTTCTTCGCGCCGACGCACCGCTGGGGCACGCCGGAGGACTTCCAGTTCTTCGTGGACCACCTGCACCAGCGCGGCATCGGCATCATCGTCGACTGGGTGCCGGCGCATTTTCCGCGGGACAGCTTCGCGCTGGCGCAGTTCGACGGCACGCACCTCTACGAACACGCCGATCCGCGGCTCGGGGCGCATATGGACTGGGGCACGCTCATTTTTAACTATGGCCGGCACGAGGTGCGGTGTTTCCTCATCGCCAGCGCGCTCTCCTGGCTCGAACGCTATCACATCGACGGCCTGCGCGTCGACGCGGTGGCCTCGAT
>JBKJRX010000282.1:0-9641 GCA_046593155.1 Lacunisphaera sp. | reverse complement strand
CTTCGCTGTGCATCCACACCTCGCCGCCCGCCGCCAGGTCCAGCCCCTGCGGGCCGGGCTGGCCGCCGCGCACCACCAGTTGCTGCGGCCGCCACGAGGTCGCGCCAAACAGGCTTTCGGCGGCTTCCGCCGTCAGGTTCTCATCGGGCGGCGCCCCGGCCCGCAATCGCGGCGCCCCCTGGGTTGATTCAATGGCGTGGCTGATTTGAAGATTCCGGTAGCCCGCCGACAGCTCTCCGAATTGCGCATCGGGAACGGTCACCCGTAATTGCAGGTTGTGACCCATCGAGTCGATCTTGAAGGGCACGGCGACCCGTTGCTGGCCCGCGGGCAGTTCAATCCGCGCCGACCAGCGCACCTCCTCGGGGGAGGCACCGTGCACGATCACCTTATAGTCGGCGTGCAGCGGACCCGGGCGCGCCAGGGACGAACGCTCGAGCAACGCGTCGGCTCCAAACCGGTAGGTGGGCGCCGCCACCAGCACGCGGCCTTCACCGGCCATGACCCCGAGCATGATCCGGTCCTGTTCAAATCGGAGCAATCCCATCGGTTCCTCGTGGGTTTGCAGAACCTGGGCGGCCACATTGCCGCCAGCCCGGTTGAGAAAATCGATACTGTCGGGAATGTCGGTGCGGCCGGCCGTGCGCCGCGTCCACCGGGCGGTCACCGGGCCTAGGAGATCCCGGACAAAATATTGGTCCAAAATCGCGCGAACCTCCCGCGGCCAGTCATCCCGGGCCAGGGTGGTCAACACCACCTGGTAACGGTTGTCCGCCGCCAGGGTTCGCATCAGCCAGAGTGATTCACGGGGGCCATAGGTCGTGCCCCAATGCACCCACAACGGCTGGCCGGGCTGCCGGATTCCCGGCATCAGCCGCTGCAACCATTCCAAGCCCCCGGCATAAAATACCGGCCGCGGTCCGCCGGCAGACGGTTCCGGCAGCCAAGGCCCGAACAAGGCGATGGTTTGGATGGTTTCCGGCGGCAGCCACACCCTTTCCAGGTAAGCGAAATCCGGGTTCGCCCGATCGACCATCTGATAGGTCGCGCGCGGGCTCTCCGAATACCCGAACTGCGAACGCTGCCCTTGCCAGGCACTGGTCCAGGCCACCGCCGCCAGCAACAGCGCCGGCAACACCAGACCACCCACAAAGAATCCCGGGCGACGGGACGGGGCAAAACCCAACCACAGCCCCGCGACGAGCACGAGCCAGGCCCCCAGGCCGAGGTAAGCGATTTCCTGATTGGTCGCGAGCAAGGCCGCGCCGGCGACAGCCGCCAGGCACGAGGCGGCGGGCAGCAGGATGAAATCCCATTGCCAGATCTTTTGCCCCGCGCGCGCCGGCCAGCAACCGATCAACGCCGCCAGCGACAGACCGGCTCCAACCAAACCGACTTGGGGCAAAAACAATCGGCCGTAATAATCGTGGATCGGCGTCAGCAGGAATTTCCACGACCAGATCTGCGCCAGCGTCTGGGCCCGGGTGCCCACGGCCAGTTCCACCACGTTATGCCACCACACCTCAAGGGAAGCTCCCGTCCAGGCCAGCTCGGCCATCACGGGCAGAAGCCCGCCCGCGGTCAGCCAGGCCAGACCCGTGACCAGCACCGCGCCCCAGCCCGCCTGCCGGTTTAAACCGGCCCGCAACGCCCAGGCCAATGCGACGGCCAGGCCGACCAGATGGAAATTCATCTTGTTGATGCCGCCTACGAACAAACCCACGGCCACGATCGCCGGCCAGGGCCAGTCGGCGCGGCGCCACACCGGCGCCAGCGCCGCCGCCCACACCACCAAGGCCAGGCAGAACACCCCGAGTGCATTGTGCCAAAGGATCGTGTGCTGGGCCGCACTCATCACCGTGACACTCAGCGCCACGGCGCCCGCCGCCCATCCCGACCAGCGCCGGGCCAGCACGAGCGTGCAGCCGGCCATCATCAGGATGATCAGAGCCGCCGCCCCGCGCGTGAGCGCGAGGTAGTTGCCGCCGCCGGCTTTTTCCACCAGCCAGCTCAAACCCCAGAAACCCGCCTGAATCGGCGTGACGAAATCCACGTAAGGCTTCTGCCCTTTTTCCAGCAATCCCACCCCCGAGATCACCAGCCCGTAATCATAAAAATCCCGGAGATGGGCATGGTTCCGCCACCACGGCAGCAAGGCGATGACCAGCAACGGAAGGATTAACCATGCGGTGACGGGAATACGCCGGGGCTGATCGGTCATGAGGCGGACCGAGAGTGGGAGCGCCCCGCCCGAGGGCAAGGAGGATTGGCCATACAATCGGCAGATGGATTCTTGCCAATCGGGCCCGGTCTAGCGCACCTTGCGCGCCTCAGTTATGCCAGAAATTGTCCTGCGCTTTCGACGTCTCGGCTTCGCCGTCCTGCTGCTGGTGGCCGCATTACTTTTGCGCTGGCCGTCACTTGACCGGCAAATCTGGAACCTCGACGAAGGTTCCACCATCACGATGGCGCAACAGGTGCTCGCGGGGCAGGTGCCTTATCTTGAGGCCGCGGACAATCGCACACCACTAGTGCCTTACGCCAAGGCGCTGATCCTCGCGGTGGCGGGTGATTGGAACACTCAAGCCGTGCACGTCGTGGTCGCGCTGCTGCTTGGACTGGTTGCGATCCTACTCTGGCAGACTGCGCGCCTTTATGGCCAGGAACCAGCCGGAGTGTTTGCCGCCATTCTTTTCACATGGCTCTGTGTCGGTTTTCTGCCCGCGATCGACGCCATGACGGCCCATACAGGTTGGTTCATGATTTTATTTTCCAGTTTGGGTTTCTGGCTTTTCAGTCTTTCCATCCACCGGAGTTCTGCGTGGCTGGCCTTGGGCGCCGGAGTTTCCTTTGGCCTTTCCTCTCTCTCCAAGCAGCCGGGCCTGCTCGATTTCGGAGTCTGCATTGTCATATTAATGCTTTTGACGGGATTTGACAGGGAGCCGCGTGTGCACCTCGGGCGGGTGGCGGCCGCGCTCATTGTGGGTCTCGCCATGCCCTTCACCGTCACCCTGGCATATTTTTATCACCGCGGGGCCCTGGCGGACCTGATTTTCTACACGTGGACCTACAACACAAAATATTACGTCCCTGAGGTGCCGCTGGAAGCACGCTTGTTGGCGATCCGAATCCCTTTCGAGCTTCTGCTTACACGCATGCCCGTGATTTTAGTCCTGGGTTTAGTCGGAGTTGCCGGATTGCTGGGGCGGGTCTTCGGCAGCTTGTGGCACAAAACCGTCCGCACCGCCTTGCTCCCCTGGCTGATGCTTGGCTGGCTGGCCGCCGGCCTGCTGTCGACGATGTTGAGCGGCCGGGATTTTTCTCATTACTCAATCCAAGTCATCCCGGGAATTTGCCTAACCTGCGGTTGGGTGCTGGCGCGCATCAGAGAGAAATCCCTCCAGTGGCGGCATGCCGGTCAAACAGGGCGCTGGCGGGCCGGCCAGATCGCCGTCGCCCTCACCCTCCTCAGTGTCATCCTGCCCACCTTGGCCTGGCAGCGAAAACTAGACACCAGCGACGGCTACAGCGCCGAGGTTGGCCGGCTGGTGCAGGCACACACACGACCCACAGACAGAATCTTCGTGTGGGGCTATATTCCGGAGATGCATGTCTATGCGCGAAGACTGCCCAGCACTCGGTATTTCTACACCAATTGGGTGACCGGACTGATTCCTTGGACCAACATCGATTGGCTGAAGGATACGACATATGCGATCATACCAGGCGCACCCGAGACCCTGCAGCGTGACCTCGAACGGCATCCCCCTGCGGTGATCGTGGATAGCGGCAGTGTCCGGGGTTACCTGAAGTATCCGTTGAGTGCGCAGTCCTGGCTTTGGTCCAAAATCGAACATGAGTTTGCCGAGGTGGAACCCGATTACGCCCAGTCGCGGGGATTTCGTGTTTACCGGAGGATTGTCGATGCGCTTTATGGCTCGCCTTTCCCCAACCAGCTGCCGGTAAGCCCGCAGGTGCGGCTTGAAGTCAGCGAACGGACACGCGCCGTGACCATCCCGATCCGCGTGACATATCCCGCCGGCGCGACGAGCGTCGAACTCTACAAAGATGGGGAACTTTACCGGCGGATCGAATGCCCCCCTGAACAGTCGGGCACAGTGGTTTTTTTCACCCTCGGCACCGATCTGCCGGCCGGTGAACGTCGCGTGCAGGCCCTCGTCCGCGGCCGGCATGCTGCTGCCAGCCAGCCGCAACATTTTCTAGTGAGCCCGGACGTGCCCCCGCCACAGCCGGCCGGACCGCCACTGGAGTTCGATCGCCAGACCTTGGCGCCTCTCGAGGCCAGCAATTTTCACGGCCAAATAAATCGCAGCGCCGACTTGAAGCGCTGGGACGCCCATGCCCCGGCCAAGCTCGTCTACGAACGTCCACCCGGCCTGTATATGCTGGAACTGGAGTTCGGTCTCGAGGATGTCCTTTACCAGCAGTCCGCCAAAAACAGGACCGACGGCGTCGATGTCATCGTGCAATTCATCAATCAGGCAGGTAAGCCGCTCACCCTGTTTCACCGGCACCTCAACTCGCAGACCACTCCGGGTGACGTTGGATTGCAAAAAGCGCGTGTGCTCCTGCCACTCAACGAACCCGGCCGGATCGTGCTCTGGATGTCACCCGGTTCCCTGAGCGATGCCTCCAACGATTTCGCCTATTGGAAAACCGTGAAAGGCTCCGGTGCCCCTGGCGCCCTTTTCTTCCGCGACCAGCGCATCAATGCGATTTACCTTGAAGCGACCCTTGGCTTCCACGAGCAGGTCCAGGACCGCCACAAGGTTGTTATGGTGCATGCTCCTTCCCGGCTCGATTTTCCGTTGCGGCGAGGCATGCATCGGCTGACGGGCACGCTCGGCCTGCTGCCCGCAGCCTGGAAGGGGCCTCAAAAATCTGCCGGCGCTGTGTTTGAATTCTGGCATGTGCCGACGGCGGGAAAACCCGTTCTGCTGCATCACCACCTGGCTGACCCTGGACACGATCCTGCGCAGCGCCGCGCCGTGTCGTTTTCCGTCAATCTGCCTTATCCTAACGAGGGATTGCTCCGGCTGGTAACCCGCCCTGCTCATCCCGAAGACAATGCCTTTAACTATACTTACTGGGGACCGATCGTAGCGGAGGAGTTCACCGCAACCATTCCGGATGCGGATCAACCGATTCGCTCCACCTACGCCGAGACGACGTTCGGCTTCGCCGAAATGGATGAATCGGGCCAGCCTGTGCTTTTTGCCCATGCACCGTCACGGTTGGTTTTCCCGCTGCCACCTGGACCCCGCCAGTTAACGGGAAAGGTCGGCCTGCTCGCCGGCGCCTATTCGGGTCCCGATGCCACGGCTGGCGGCCTGTTCATGATCGAGCGGGAGGATGCCGATGGCCGCAGGACCTTAATATGGCAGCGCGAACTCAACCCCCGGGACAGCCCCGCTGACCGCGGATTCATTCCTTTCGCAGTCGACCTGCCTGGCGGGACGTCTGGCCGTTTGATCCTGCATACGAAAGCCCGGCCAGGTCAGGGACCCAGCCGCTCGTGGACCTTCTGGCACGATTTACGGCTTAATCCATGAACCTACAGCATGGAACCGCGCGTCTTGTTCCGAACATGCTTGCCCCGTTCCCACCAGAGATCACTCGACCGAAGTCATCTTAATCACGCTGATCGGGATTATTCCGCCGCTAGGGTCGCACCGCGACCTTGTGCACACGGACCCGCACGGCCGGTGCGGCCACGGAGGGATCCACGGCGATGACCAGCCAACCTCCCGGCTCCGCGCACCACGCGTGGAAATCCGCCGTTTGGTCGGTCTCACGGACCAACATGTCCGTATAAACCTCCAAGCGTCCATCGCGATACCACATGCCGCGCACAAAGGGGCGCTCACCGGTGTCCAGGATGGAGACCGCCGTGGCCGTGCCCGCAAACTCAGAGACGATGCCACTGGCGCGCAGCCAGATCTCGCCGCCCGGCGACAACTCGATGCCGTCGCCGGTCAGCCGGCCCCTGCGCATAAAGGCCGCCACCGGCCGCCAGCCGGCCGGCAACAGTCTGGCCTGCGCAGCCTCATCGAGCGTCTGGACGGAATCGTCACTGCGAAAAAACCACGCCGGCATTTCGGGCCGGTCATCGCCAGTATGCAAAATCCGCGGGCCGCGCCAACCCGCGCCGATCACGCCCGCCAGCGCGGAGGGAATGTCGACGGTGAAGGTCGTCGGCATATGACTGCTGTCGATGGAGTAGGATTCCACCACTTGATTCTGATCTGCGGCCAGTTCCACCCGCTTGCTCCAGCGCTCGAACCGTGCCGTGGCGTTCGCTTGAGCATAAATGACAAAGTCTACCGCTGCAGGAATCCCCGGCGCACCCGCCAGCCGGCGCACGACTACTTCGCCCTGCATGCGATTCGTGGGGATGGTAACCTTCATCATGCCGCTCCCCTCCGTGAAACCGAGGAACTTGCGTCAATCTGCCTCGACGAGGAACTCTCCGTCCGAGACCAGAAAACGGGAATCCATATTGCCCCCGAATGCCCGGGTAAACCAGACCGGGGCGCTGGACACACCCTCATCTGCCGTCTTGCTGTAGACGGAGAACACGTCTCCGAGCCCCTGCTTGTCATAGCGATGGTAGAACAATCCTTTTTCGCGTTCACCCCAAAGATCCAGCACCCGCGACACCGTGATCTCCTTGTAGGTCCCGCCGCTGATTGCCTTGAACAGCGCAATCGTCTCCTTCGTGCCCACACTGTTGCCGGTGTGAATATAAATCGGCAACCCCGGGGTTCGCAGCGCCGGCCAGATATGGGCCGCCCACTCCGTGCCCGGCCCGTATAAGTGGCTCGCCCGTCGTTCGGCGCTGAGCGCCCGCCGCCAGTCCGCCACTGCGCGGAGCGAGTCCACCACCTCCGGCGGAAGCCGGGTGCCGCGCAGGTAGGCAAAGTCAGGCCCGGCTTGCTCGCCCGTGACGTAATCGGCGCGAGGCGCCGAGGAATGTCCGAACTGCGAGCGCTGTCCCTGCCACGCGGACAACCACGCAATGCCGCCCACGATCACCACGGGCAGGACGAGTCCGCCGTAAAACCAGGGCCCGCGCGCCGGCAAATCGTAGCCGAGCCACAAGGCCACCAGCAGGACCAGCCAGCCGGCCAGGCCGATGTAAGCGATGTCCATGTTGGTGGTCAGCAGCACCGCGCCGCCCAGCAGCGCAACCACCCCGCAAGCTAGGGGCAGGAATTTTTCCAGCCAGCCGGCCTCGCGCCAGGTTTTCCGCAGGATCGCCGTCACCGTCACCAGCGTCAGCCCCACCCCGATCAGACCCGTCTGCGGCAACCACAGCTTGCCGTAGTAATCATGGAGCGACTTGAAGAGGAAATCCGTGGACCAGGCGAAGAGCACCATGCCGCTCCGGCTCGCGGCGGGCAGGGCAATCACGTTGTGCCACCAAACGGCGAAAGACGCCCCGGTCCACGCCATCTCCGCCAGCACCGGCAGAACGGCGCAGGCGAAATAGAAAAACATGGTGGCGAAAACCTGCTCCCAGCCGGCCCGCCCCGCCAGGCCGGCCCTCGCCGCCCACGCGCAGGCCAGCGCGAGGGCCAGCAGCTGCATGTTGACCTTGTTGATCCCTCCGAAAAAAAGCGCCACCCCCACGAACACGTGCCAGACGGCGTCGCCCCGGCGCAACACCGGGGCAATCGCGCCGGCCCACGCCACCACCGCGAGCAACACCACTCCCCACGAGTTATACCAGAGCAGCGTGTGCTGCGACACCGACGCGCACACCAAGGCCCCCGCCACCACCGTTGCCGCCGGCAGGGGCCAGCGGCGGGACAACATCCACAGCAGCGCCGCCAGGGAAATCAATATGCAGGCGGCCCCGCTTAACGTCATGGCCTGGTAGGTGCCCCCGCCCGCTTTTTCCGCCAACCCGTTGAGCACATACCAGCCGGTCTGGATGGGCGTGACAAAATCCACATAGGGCCGCTGGCCGTCGTGAATCCGGCCGATCCCGCCCATCACCACCCCGTAATCAAAAAAGCTGCGCAGATGATTGTGATTCCGCCACCAAGGGGCCAGCGCCAGCACAGTGACCAAGGCCACAAGGAGCCATGACTGCCATTTGAAGGAGGTTGAACCAGCCTGGCTGCTTTGCATGTAAGGGGGAGACAACAATCCCCTGATGCCCGGGCAAGAGTGTTCTGGGCCCGCCTGATTGCCTGATTTCCCTTGGCGCTGGCCCCCTCGCCAAACAATTTACGGCAGACTCCACCCATGCCGCCGTCCCTCCCAACCCTCCGTCAGCAATGTGCCGACCAGCTGCTGGCGCTCTACCGGCAGGCGAACGCCGGCCATATCGGTTCCTCCCTGAGCTGTCTGGAAATCCTGGTTGACCTCTGTTTCCAACGCATGGCCGCGCCGGATGTCGTGATCCTGTCCAAGGGCCACGCGGCCGCCGCCCTCTATACCACCCTTTCCCTTTCCGGCCGGATGCCGGAGGCCGCGCTCGGGACCTTTTATCAGGATGGCACGCTGCTGGCCGCGCATCCCCCCTGCTCCGGGGTCATCCCGGCCATCCCTTTCGGCACCGGCAGCCTCGGCCACGGCCTGAGCCTCGCTACCGGGACGGCCTTCTCGCAACGCTTCACCGGAAAGAAATTCCAGACCTATGCCATTCTCTCCGACGGCGACTGCAACGAAGGCTCCACCTGGGAGGCCGCGCTTTTCGCGGCCCACCACCAGCTGGCCAACCTGACGGTCATCATCGACCTCAACGGCCTGCAGGGCATTGGCTACACCAAGGATATCGTGAATCTCGAGCCGATCGCCGACAAGTGGCGGGCCTTTGGCTTCACCGTGGCGGTCGCGGAGAACGGCAACCACTTCCCCGATCTCGCCCGCGCGCACGACGCGCTGGCCGGCGCACCCGGCCCGCGTTGCCTCATCGCCCGCACCGTCAAGGGTCATGGCGTCTCCTACATGCGGGACAGGATGGAATGGCACTACCTGCCGATGAGCGACGCCCAATACGACCAGGCCTGCCAGGAAATCCGTCCCCGGCCCGCCACCTCCTGATCCGATGCGCAAGGAATTCTCCCAGTGGATCGAACAGTTCTGCCGGCGTGAGGCGCGGCTGATTTTCATGACCGGCGACCTCGGCTTCGGCGCACTCGAGAACGTGTCGGCCGCACTCGGCCCCCGCTTCGTGAACTGCGGGGTCAGTGAACAAAACATGGTGTCGATGGCCGCGGGCCTGGCGAAGCAGGGCCTGCGCCCGCTCTGCTACAGCATCGCGCCCTTCGCGGTTTTCCGGCCTTATGAGCAGACGCGGCTCGATGTCGCGCTGCACAACCTGCCCGTCAAGCTCGTGGGCAACGGCGGCGGCTACGGCTATGGCATCATGGGGGCCAGCCACCATGCCTTGGAGGATTTTGCCGTGCTTTCCTGCCTGCCGAATTTTCTCTGCGTGGCGCCGCTCTGCAATTCCGACGTCGCCGGCGCCGCCGAGGCGCTCTTCCGGCACGAGGGCCCGGGCTACCTCCGGCTCGGCCTCGGGCAGTGGCCGGAGGTGCTCGGCGCCCTCCCCGCCTACCAGCCGGTGCGCCAGCTGCTCGCCGCGCGCGGCGCGGCGAAACTGACGG
>JBKJRX010000281.1:0-14447 GCA_046593155.1 Lacunisphaera sp. | reverse complement strand
CTCCATCGTGGCAGCGGCTTTCGTGTCGAGAAAATGGTGCTTGGGTCGGTCGGTCTCGTAACTGATGGCCGTCAGGCGGGTGCTGTCATCACCCCAAAACTGCAGGGCGTCCAGGTCGACCTCAGGCGTATGAAAAAGAAGTTCTTTCTGGCCACTCGCCGGATCAAATATCACGGCTTGAGAGGTGTCATGGGAATTGAAATCCCATCCCACCAATCGGCGCTGGTCCGAATGGACCGCCACCGGGGAAAAATCCGGTTCGTTGCCAGAGCCGAGCGTAAACCTGGACCAGTTTTCGGTGGGTGATTTGCGCACGAGCAGGAACCAATTGTCATCTTCACGGCCGAAGGCTGCCACCGGGTCGCCCTTGACGTTGGCAAACCATTTGCGCACGCCCAAGCGCCCCTTTTCGATAAAGGTCATCTTGCCGGTCTGCACATTCATGCGACGCAGGTCGGCGCCATAACCCGATTGGTAGAAAAACGTGACCAGCACGTTGTCTGGATCAGCTGGCAAGGTATGCACCACCGACCCCGCCCGATTGTTCAGGCCAGGCAGCGAATTGCTTTTTTTGGTCCGCACATCAAGTGTGCGGAACACAGGATAATAACCGCTGCCCACCAATAACAACAGGGTGTTGTCGCCTTTCCACCAGAAATTCGTGAGTAATCCGCCTTCTTCAACCAAGCCGACTTGGTCTGGCTGCATGGTTTTCAGATCGATCACCACAACTTGCTCTCGGAAATCGAGGTGCGCAAGCAAGGCGAGCTTGGTTCCGTCGGGAGAGAGCTTCGGTTTGGTGTAAACCTCGGATGCCAGGAACGCTCGAAGGGGAATGACTTCCGAAACGCCAACGGCGTAAAATACGGCAAGAACAAGCAGGATTAGAACAGCATCAAGAAATCGTTTCATGTAATGTTGGCTCAATGAGGTGGTCCGTAAGGAAACGCAAACAGCGCGCCGGCTTGCCAGCAAGCCTGTGTATGCCAAGCGTGCTGCCTTCGTGCGCTTCTCGAAGGTCACCCTCCAGGGCTTCCGCAACCTGCCCCTCGTCGAGGTGACGCTGGTGGGGAAGCGCACATTTCTGTGCGGGGCGAATGCTCAGGGGAAAACCAATTTTATCGAGGCGCTGGGCTACGTGACGGCGCTGCGCTCCTTCCGCGGCGCCGAGTCGCAGGCACTGCTGGGCCTGGGGCAGCCGCAGGCGGGCCTAGGCTTCACCGTGGAGCACGAAACCTTTGGCGAGAGTCGGCTCACGATCACGCTGACCCCGCAGGACCGCGTAGTCGAGTGGGAGCACGGCAAGGTGACGCGGCTGGCGGACTTCATCGGCAGGTTTCCCACGGTGGTGTTTTCCTCGCAGGACAACCAGTTTCTTCGCGGCTCACCGTCACTGCGTCGTCGCTGGATCGACCTCACGCTGGCGGCGATGGATGGTGCCTACCTGACGGCCCTGCAGCGCTTCACCCGGGCTGTGGCCGAGCGGAATATGTTGCTCAAGCAGGGTGGGCGCGACGCCGGGGCGCTTGAGGCCTTCGAGCACGAACTGGCGACGCATGCGGCGATACTCGTGGCGAAACGCACGGCGGGCGTCGCCGAACTGGGGGAATTTTTCCGGGTGGCTCATGCCCGGCTCGTGCCTGACGGCGAATCGGCCGGGCTGGTCTATGCGCCAGATTCAGTGGTGACGTCGCCCGCGGAATTTGCCGCGCTGCTCGTAAAATGCCGGCCGCGCGACACGCTGCTGAAATCCACCGAGCGCGGGCCGCACCGCGACGATCTCGAGCTGGTCTTGAACGACCGCCCCGCCAGACAGTTTGCCTCGGAGGGCCAGCAGCGCTGCCTGGTCATCGCGCTGCGGCTGGCGCAGGCGGCTTACTTTCGCGCCCAGGGAGGGGTCACGCCGGTGTTGCTGTGCGACGACGTGCTGGGGGAACTCGATCCGGAGCGTCGTGAGAAATTCTGGGCCTCGCTGGAAGGGGAGCCCCAGGTGATTGCGACCGGCACGAGTTTGCCCGCGGGCGCGGGCGCGTGGCAGGTTTTGTCGGTGGCAGGTGGGCGTGTTGGGGAACCCGCCAAAGCTCCAAGCTCCAGAGAATCACGAAACCGCCAAACTGTCTAAAAACAACCGCAGCCAATGAGAGTTTGTTCATCGATGCTTCTTTGGATGTTGGAGTTTGGAGGTTGGAGCTTCTGCCACGGCCATGCATTTTGAACCGTGGCAGTGGGCGATGATGGCAGTGGGCGCCCTGCTGGCGGGTTTTTCCAAGACCGGCATCCCGGGCATGGGCATTCTTTTCGTCGGCATCTTTGTCAATGTTCTGCCGGTGCGGCAGGCGACGGGTGTGGTGCTGCCGATGCTCATCATGGGGGACCTGTTCGCGGTCGCGCTTTACCGGCAGCACGCGCAGTGGGGCCATCTCTGGCGGTTGCTGCCGGCTACGGTGGCGGGCGTCATCCTCGGCTGGTTCGTGCTCAGCCGCCTCAATGATGGGCAGACGGCCCGGCTGGTGGGCCTCATTCTGCTGGTCATGCTGGCGGTGCATCTCTGGCGAAAGTCACGCGCCGGTGCGGAAGCCGAGGTTGTCGGCCATGCGCCGCGCTGGTTTTCCGTGCTGACGGGATTGCTCGCCGGTTTTGCCACCCAGGTGGCGAATGCGGCCGGCCCGGTGATGTCGCTCTACTTGCTGTCGATGCGGCTGCCAAAGCTGGAGTTCCTCGGCACGGGCGCGGTGTTTTTCATGCTGATCAACTGGTTCAAGGTGCCGTTCATGATCCAGCTCGACATGATCAGCCGCGACACGTTGTTGCTCAATCTTTGGCTGGCGCCCGCGGTGATTGCAGGTGCGCTTCTCGGTCGGGCCGTGCTCCCCCGCATCAACCAGAACGCTTTTGAAACCACGGCGCTGGTCCTCACCGCGGCGGCGATCGTGAAGCTGCTGGTGTTTTAAAGATTCGCCGAGGTCTTTGGTAGGGGCCGTTGCCCTCAACGGCCCTCGGAGGGCGCTTGGGGGCAAGCGCCCCTACCGGTTTCCCATCGAGGCTGGCTGATTCTTCAGTTTTCTTTCCGTGTGTTCCGTGTATTCCGTGGTTTCACATTATGGCGCGAACGTCCGTCAGGCAGATGTGGAAGGCGAAGCTGGAGGGCAAACTCGCGCCCGCCCGCTGGCCGGATGCGCCCACGCTGCAGCGCCCCGCGTTTCAAGGCCGCGTGCTGGGCATTGATCCCAGTTTGCGCGGCACGGGCCTGGCGCTGATCGAGTTTGCCCCCGGTCGGACGCCCGTGCTGTTGCGTTGCCTGACGGTCAAGGTGGCGGCGCGGGCCTCCATGGCCTTCTGCCTCGGCGAGATTCACCGGGCGGTGGCGGCGTTCGTGACGGACTTCGAACCGCGGCATGTGGCGCTGGAGCAGACGATCTATGTGCAGAATTTCCAGACGGCGCAGATTCTTGGCGCGGCCCGGGGTGCGGCCATCGCGGCGGCAGCGCTGGGACAGACGGAAATCTTTGAATACGCCCCGCTGCGGGTGAAACAGGCGGTGGTGGGGCAGGGCCGGGCCAGCAAGGACCAGATGGCGCGCACGGTCATGGCGCTGCTGGGACACGGCCGGGCGATGGCCTTCGACGAGGCCGATGCCGCCGGCGTGGCGTTGTGCCACGCCTTCACCTGGCGAGGCTGAATTGAGGTAGGGGCCGTTGCCCTCAACGGCCCGGCGAGGGCGCTTGAGGGCCGCCCTACCAGCGTTCCCGCTACGCAAGTGCGCGCTTGAGTTCCGGCGCTTAAAAGACGTCCATCGGGGCGGATGATGCTCACGCCACCAGACCCTTCGTCCACGGCCGGCGACCTCGCCGCGCTGCTGAACCAGGCCGTGTTGCGGCTGAGCCCGGACCTGCAGGTGGCGGAACTGTCGGCCGATCGCGTGGCGGTCAAATACCCGGCGGGCCGCCGTTACCTGGTGTTGACGCCCAAACAGTGGGCGTTGCTGCAGGAATTCAGCGCCGGCCGGGCCGTGCCCCAGGTGCTGTGCGCGGCCATCACAGCGCAGCGGTGTCCGTCGCTGCGCGAGTTTTATGATCTGGTGGTGAAGGCCGTGCGGGCCGGGATGCTCCAGACGGCGGCGGCACCGCTGCCACCAGCCCAGCCGCCCGCGAAGTGGTCGCTGCGGCTCAACGGAACCTTGGTGCGGTGGACGACGCTCACCTTTGGACTAGGCGCGGTCGTTTGCCTGCTCCGGCGTCCGGTCTACTTGCCGGACAGCCTCCTCTGGCTGGCGCTCGGCTGGCTGGCGGTCTGTGTGGCGGTGAGCGCGGGCTGGGCCCTGGCGGCGGGCGTGGTGCGGGCGGCCGGTGGAGAGGTTTATCATCCGCGCCTCGCCTGGAAAACGCCCGCTCTGCGATTTACGGCGGATCTCGATGACGCCCTCATGGGCGGACGCACCGTCTGGATCAACACGGCGCTGGCGCGGCTGGCGCCACTGCTTCTGTTCACCGCCTTGGCGGCGTGGCGGCTGCCCGAACTGTTGGTGCCGCTCCTCGCGGGAGTCCTGCTGCAATTGTCCCCGTTGTGGCGCTCGCCCCTGCAGGAGATGCTGGCGGCGTTTTACCGCGATCCGCAACTGGCGACGTCCTATGATTTTGTCTTCGCGCAGGACCGGCTGTTTTCCCTGCTGGGGCGCGCGCGACGGCAGATGGCCGACCGGAAATACCTGCTGGCCTGCGCGGCCGCCACCGTGGTCTGGCTGGGGGTGGTCTTTCTCGGCGGTTGCGTGCTGCTGCAGACCAACGCCACGGAGCTCTGGCAACGGTTCCACGCCGCCGGGGGCGCACGTTACACGGCGCTGGTGCTGTTGATTTTCGCCGGCCTGCTGGTCGCCCTCTCGGTCGGCACGGCTGGCTGGTTCGTGTTCCGGCATGTGCAGGCGTGGGCGCGCGAGCGGGGCGAGCGGCAGTTGCGGCCGGCGGCAGTCCTGGTATCGCCCGAAACCATCGCCGCCTGGCTCGGCCGGACGATGCTTTTTCGGGAGCTGGCGGCAGCGGACCTGGCGGCGCTGGCCACCGCGGTGAAGCCCGAGGAGCACAAACGCGGAAGTTTCGTGGTGCACGAGGGTGAACCGGGTGAGCGGCTGTATGTCGTGCTCTCCGGCCGGCTTGAAGTCCGGCGCGACTATGCGCCCAAGCGGTCGGAGCCGGTGGCCGAGATGGGCGAGGGAGAGGTGTTTGGGGAGATCGCGCTGTTGCAGGGCGGGATCCGCACGCGGTCCGTCCGCGCCCTCGAAAAGAGCATTTTGCTGGGACTGGACAAGGCGGACTTCGAACGGTTGCTGCTGTCGAAGCTGTCGCGCGCCGCCATCCAGGACGCGGTGCAGAAGGCCGGCTTCCTGGCGCACACCGACCTGACGCGCAACTGGAGCCAGGCCACCGTCGCGGCGTTTGCGCGGCGGGCCAAACTCCAGAAATATGCCGGGGGCGCCGTGGTCCTGCAGGAGGGGGCCAACAACCACTGGTTCTTTCTGGTGCATCGGGGCGAGCTGGTGGTGACCAAGCAGAAGGAGGAGTTGCGCCGCCTCAAACAGGGCGACAGTTTCGGCGAGATGAGCCTGCTCGGCGACGGCATCGCCACGGCCTCCGTGACGGTGCAGAGCAAGGAGGCGAGCTGCCTGGTCATCAGCGGCCGGGACTTCCTTGAGTTTGTGACCAAGGACTTCGCCGTCGGGCTCGGCTGGGAGGAAAGCCGGCTGCGTCCGGTCAAGCGCTGAGGCAGCCGCGACGAACCCGTCGGTTGCAGCCGGGACGAAAGGAGCGCGGCCTATTTGCCGAGCACCTTGCGGATGATCCGGCCGAGGTCGCCGACGCGATAAGGCTTGGTCAGGTAGCCGTAGAAACCCATCTCGAGAAACTGGCGGGCCATCTCCTCGTTGTCGTAACCACTGGCGATGATGGCGCACACCTCGGGATGCAGTTCGCGCAGGACCTTGAAGGTCTGTTCGCCGCCCATGCCACCGATGATGGTCAAGTCCATGATGACGATATCGTAGGGCCGGCCGATATTGAGGTAGCGCTTGTAGAGCTGAACGGCTTCATCGCCGTCCTTGGCGAGGTCGCACTTGTATTCGAGGCTTTCGAGCATGCCCTTGGTGAGCGTGCGGATCTGCTCATCGTCATCCATAAAGAGGATGCGGCCGGTGCGGGTCGCGTAATTCATGGCGGGCAGGCGCCGGGCCGCGAGCTGCTCAGGCTGGTCGGCCAGCGGGAGGAACACCGTGAACGCGGTGCCCCGGCCGACCTCCGAATCGACGCCCATTTGTCCGCCGTGCCGCTTGACGATGGAAAGAACCGTCGCGAGCCCGAGCCCGGTGCCGGATTTCTTGGTGGTGAAGAAGGGGTTGAAGATCTTCTCCAAGTGCTCGGGCCTGATGCCACTGCCATTGTCCTGCACCTCAACCTGCACATAAGTGCCGGCAACGAGCGGGGCGACCTGGCCTTCGGCAAGGGCAACGTTCGTGGCGGAGATCCAGATCTGCCCCTGGCCGGTCGTCATCGCCTGGATGGCGTTGATGATGAGGTTCTGAAAAACCTGCAACATCTGGGCGCGGTCCACGCAGACGGTGCCGGTGTCGGGTGCGACATTGAGCTCGATTTTCACCGTCGAACCGGCCGCGGCGAGGCGCTGGGCCTCGGCCAGGATGTCGGCGGGCTTGACGACCTGGCGCACACCGCTGCCGCCTTTCGAGAAGGTGAGCAGCTGTTTACTAAGCCCTTTGGCGGCGATGCACGCGCTTTCGCTGTTAGCGAGGCCGGAGGAATCGTGATTGTCCTTGGCTAGGGAGACGCCGCCCAGGATCGTCGTGAGGAGGTTGTTGAAATCGTGCGCGATGCCGCCGGCGAGCTGGCCGAGCGACTCAAAGCGGTTGGCCCGAACCAGTTCCTCCGGGGTCAGGCTCATTTCGCCGGGATGGCGGAACACCAGCACGGCGCCGGCCGCCTGGCCGGTGGCGTCGATCACCGCCCGGGTGCTGAAGGCGATGGGCTGAGGTGGACCGGAGCCTTGGTCGAGGGCGAACTCGGTGTTGAGGGACGTCGGTTCGCCCGTGCCGAGGGCTTTCGCGATGGGACTTTCGCCCGGCTGGCCGCTTTCGCGGTGAACGAGCCGAAAGAGGTCCGCGGCCGGCAGGCCAATGCTGTCTTCGTTGAGGCGACCGAGCAGCTGCTCGGCCTTGGCATTAAGGTGGACGATCAGGCCGCTGGCGTCGGCGAGCAGCACGCCTTCCGCCAGTTCCGCGAGCAACACAGCCAGGTGCGCCCCGGGCAGCCCCGGCCCGGCGGCAACCGCGCTGGCTTCCGACAAGGGGACGGCGAAGCCGAGCACCCGCTGCAGTTCCCGGCGCCGGGAGATGTGGCGCACGATGCCGGCGTGCACGAGGACCTCGCGGTCTTCGCGATGCCGCAGCCGGAGCGTGTCGAAGTAGGAAACCTGGCTGGGGTGTTGAGCGAGGAAGTAGGCCTGCAGGCCGCCCGCGGTTTCATCCATGGGCAGCGCACGCAGCACGGATTCGATCGTGTCCGGGAACTCGGCGTCGGTGTAGCCGAGCAGGGACTTGAAGCCGGGTGAGAGCCAGTAAAGGCCGGTGGTGAAATCGAGGTCGAAGAGGCCGACGCGGCCGCGCTCACCGAGCTGCTGCATGCGGTCCTCGGCCCGCAAGGTGGCTTCCTCAAATTCCTTGCGGTCGGCGATATCAAGATGCGCACCCACGACGCGTTGCAGCGCGCCGTTGGGCCCGAAGACCTGGAGGCCGACGCTTTGCACCCACACATAGTGGCCTTGGGCATGGCGCATCCGGAATTCGAGGGAAAACTGCCGCGAGCCGGTCGCCCCGGCGCGACCCTGCCGGTCGGGGGCGGCGGAGGAGTCATCGGGATGGATGAGGTTCAGCCAGGTCTCGTAGGTATTGGCGAGGGTCGTCTCGGTGTAGCCGAGCATGCGTTTCCACGTGGGCGAGTAATAGACCTCGTTCTTCTGAAAATTCAGGTCGAAGAAACCGAGTGGGCTGCGTTCGTGCAGCTGGGTCAGAAAACTGTCGGCGGGCGTGCCGGTGCGGGCCGAGGGCGTGGCCGCGGGCAGCGTGATAAAGGCAAAATAGCGGGCCGGGGCATCACCGGCTTTTTCGAGGCGGACATTGACGTCGAAGGCGGCGGCTTCCTTGGGCTGCAGGCAGAGGGAAATGGGGTGGCTTTGGGCGGCCGCAAGCAGGACCTCCCACTGGGATTGCACCCAGCCGGATTCCCGCGACACGACGTCGAAGGTGAAGAGATTGGGCAAGAGATCGCCGACGAGTTCCGCATTGCCTGCCTGCCAGAGGGCGCAGGCGGCGGCACTGGCCACCTGGATGCGCCCATCATTGTCCAGCACGAGGACCGTGCTGCTGCCGGTGCCCGGCAACTTGCCGGCGGGGTGTTGGGTGGAGGGCGGGCTCAACGGTAAGAGGTTTGTAATTGTGAGAATCAGTCGCCAGTCCAGATACGCAATCGATTGCGTGAACAGCTGACTTTATACCGCTTTTACAAGCAGGAGCAAATCGGGCGAACGGCCCGATTAGATCAGATCGCCGCAGTGCTTGTCTGCCATGCGCGCACCCGGCGCTCCAGGAAATCGATCCAGACCGGCTGGTCGTTCAGGCAGGGGATGTGCGCGAACCACTGGCCACCGGCGGCCATAAAATCCTCGGCCCCGCGCACGCGGATCTCCTCGAGGGTTTCCAGGCAGTCGGTGACAAACGCCGGGGTGATGACCAGCAGCCGTTTTTTGCCCTCGGCGGCGAGCCGCTTGTATTCGAAGTCGGTGTAGGGCTCGAGCCAGGGCTCGTTCGCGAGGCGGGACTGGAAAGCGATGGACCAACGCGCCGGGTCGAGACCGGCTTTCTGGGCAAAACGCTGCGTGGTGCGCGTGACCTGCGCCTTGTAACAGGTGGCGTGGGCGGGACTGCAGGTGTTGCAGCAATCGGCAACGACCTGACAGTGGGCGCGCGAGGAATCGGCCTTGGTCAGGTGGCGCGTCGGAATGCTGTGGTAGCTGAAAAGCAGGTGGTCGTGCGGCTGGGTAAGGTGCGGCCGGGCGCTGGCGACCAGCGCGTCGATGTAGTCCTCGTCTGCGAAGTAGGGTGCCACGCACTCAAGGTGCATGCCGGGTGCGAGGCGGGCGGCTTCGCGGCGGACCTTCACCACGACGGTCTCCCAGCTGGACATGGCGTAATGCGGGTATTGCGGAAAAAGCAGCAGCTCGGTTACCCCACTGGCGGCGAGTTTCGTCAGCACGTCCGGGATGGACGGATG
Source organism: Lacunisphaera sp. (assembly GCA_046593155.1). Classification (GTDB taxonomy): domain Bacteria; phylum Verrucomicrobiota; class Verrucomicrobiia; order Opitutales; family Opitutaceae; genus Lacunisphaera. The sequence goes on along the minus strand of JBKJRX010000281.1, from coordinate 5,121 downwards.
ACCATAGTTCATGGCCAGCTCGACGGGCAGGGCGAGTTTCGCCTGCAGCTTGGCCTGGGTGTGCTTGCTGGTGACAATCAGCGGCGAGCCTTCGGCGGTCCAGACGGTGGAGTAGGCGTGGGCGGATTTTCTGGCCCGGAAAGGGATGATGATGCCGTTGACCAGCACCGAGCGGAAAAAGGCGCTGGCCGGCTTGTCGATCACGCGCTCATCGCCGAGGAATTCGCGCAGGTAGCGCTTCACGTCGGGGACGGAAGTGGAGTCAGGGGAGCCGAGGTTGAGCAGCAGGACGGCGGACGAGGGCATGAAGCCTGTAGAGGTGTGATTTTAGACGCGAAAGTCAACCGGCGGAATGGCCCGGGTTGATGGGTGGGCGGCCTGCTTGCAGGCGCAGGCGGAGCGCGAGCAAGCTCGCTAGCCCACGGGTAAGTAAGAAATTTGATTGCCGGGCCCCGGGGTAAACCGGACAACAGCGGCATGACTGCCATGCGTGCTCCGGTGCTGCTTGTGATTCGGGATGGCTGGGGGGCGAATCCCCATCCCGAGCAGAACAAATTCAACGCGGTGTTTCTCGCGCAGAAACCCTGCGACGATGCGCTGCACGCGAAATATCCGGTCACGCTGGTCGCCGCCAGCGGGCTGGATGTCGGCCTGCCTGACGGTCAGATGGGCAACAGCGAGGTCGGCCATGAAAACATCGGTGCCGGCCGGATCGTGGACCAGGAGCTGGTGCGCCTGAACAAGCTTTTCTCCGAGAAACAGCTCGCGCGAAACCCGGTCTGGCACGCGATCGTCGCCCGCGTGAAAGCCGCGCCCGCCGCCAAGCTGCACCTGATGGGGATTGTTTCCGACGGCGGCGTGCACGGCATGATCGAGCATCTTTACGGCATTTTGCGTCAGGCCAGGGAAGACGGCATCAGGGAAGTGTTCATCCATGCCTTCACCGATGGCCGCGACACCCCGCCGCAGAGCGGGCTCGGCTACATTCAGCAGGTCGAGGCGCAATGCCATGAAATCGGCGTAGGCCGGATCGCCACGGTGTGCGGCCGCTTCTGGGCCATGGACCGCGACAACCGCTGGGAGCGCGTGCAGAAGGCCTATGACATGCTGACGGGCAAAAAGGCCGAGGCCACCGCGAACAGTGCGCAAGCGGCCATCTCCAGCTATTATGCGAAACCGCTCAGCCCGACGCAGCAGGGCGACGAGTTTGTGCCCGCGACCTGGATTGTCGACACCGAGGGGAAGCCGGTCGCGACCTTCGGCAATGGCGATGCGGTGCTCTTCTACAATTACCGGGGCGACCGCCCGCGTGAAATCACGAAGGCTTTCGTGATCGACGGCTTCAACGAATTCGACCGCGGGGCGAAACTCGATCTCTACTATGCCACGATGACCGAATATGAGTCCGGCCTGCCAGTCCACGTGATCTCCGGGAAGCCGGCCCCGTTGAAGAACATCCTCGGCGAGGTGGTCAGCAATGCCGGCCTCGGGCAATTCCGCTGCGCCGAGACGGAGAAGAACCCGCATGTGACTTTTTTCTTCAACAATTACCGCAGCACGCCGTTTCCCGGCGAGGACCGCGCCTGCCCGGCGAGCCCGAAGGTGCCGACCTATGACATGCAGCCCGAGATGTCGGCCGCGCAGGTGACCGCCGAAGCCAAGGCCGCGATCCTCTCCGGCAAATACGGCCTGATCATCGTCAACTACGCCAATCCCGACATGGTCGGCCACACCGGTTCGTTGCCGGCGGCGATCAAGGCCTGTGAGGCGACTGACCGCGGGCTGGGGGAGTTGCTCACGGCGCTTGCGTCGAAGAGCGGCAAGGCGGTGATTCTCGCCGACCACGGCAATGCCGAACAGATGTGGGACCCGCTAACCAACAGTCCGCACACCGCGCACACGCTGAACCTGGTCGAGGTTTTCGCGGTGGGCGAAGGACTCGCCGCCGGCCAAACCAGGATGCGCACCGGCGGCCGCCTGGCCGACATCGCACCGACCGTGCTGCACCTCATGGGCCTGCCCAAACCGGCCGAAATGACCGGCGAGAGCCTGGTCCTGGGCTGAAACGTATTCCCGGCCCGGCAGGCTCAGCTCTGCGGTTTAAGTTGCCGGAGCAGTTTCCGGAACTCGGGGTCGGCCTTGAGGATTTCGAGGTCGGGGTCCTGCTGCATCCAGTCGAGGTCGTCGTAACCGAGCGACACGGCCGTGCGGAGGGCGCGCAGGGCGTCGGGCCGCTTTTTGCAGAGCGCGAGGCTGCAGGCCAGGTTGTAGTGGGCCGTGGCATTGTCCGGCTCCAGGCGCACCAGCTTGCGATCCATCTTCAGTCCATCGGCGATGCGGCCGACCTTGGTGTAGAGGCCGCCGAGGAGACCGACGACATCGACATAGTCCGGGCAGCGGCGGTGCACCGCTTCAAAAAACTCGATTTCAAACTGGGGATCGGGCTTGGGTTTGCTAGACATGGTTACGGCTTCAGGCGGTTCGGACAGCGGCCGGACTGGCGGAAGGCGATGCACTGTGCGCTGACCTGCAGGCGCTGGGAAATGGGCTTGAGGCCGAGTTTGAGTGAGACGGTGCTGCCATACCATTCCATGAACGGGGCGCTGATCTCGAAGATCTTGTCGCAATCCACACACACCACCTGGGCCACCTGCGTGTTCCCGTTGGTGGCGGGCAGGTAGTATTTCTCACCGGAGCCGATGTCCACTTCCCGCAGGATGTGGCTCTCGGTCATCAGGGGCAGGGTGCGGTAGATGGTGGCGCGCGACACGGAATCGTCGATCTTGCGGGCGCACTCAAGCAGTTGCTCGGCGGTGAAATGATCCTTCAGGGTGAAGGCGGCGTTGAAGATCGCCAGCCGCTGGTCGGTCACGCGCAGTCCCTGCTCGGTCAGGTAGGCCTGGAACTTTTCGCGGGAGGATTCGACGCTCACTGGAGGGAATGTCGTCGCGGGCGGCTCCGCCTGTCAAAAGCAAAGTGGGGAAGGGTTTTGACCACTAATGGGTTTCGCCAATGGGCGAAACCTTGCATGTGCTTGGCGACTGATCGTCGCCAAAAGTTGGTTTTGGCGCCAGCTGATCGCAGGCAATCTCTCCGTCGGCGATTAGGCGACGCCGAATCAAACCCCGGAGCCGGTCAGGCGGAGGGGTGAATCAAGGTTTCGCCCTTGGCGAAACCCATTAGTGGTTCGCCAGGTTCGGGTGAAAACACGTTGCCTCGCCGCGCGGCGCCCGGTCACATGGACCGATGATCGTGGGCGTCCAGCCACTGGCGGGTTTCGACAAGCTCCTGCACTACACCGTGCCGGAAGCGCTGCGTGGCGCCGTGCGGGTGGGGTCGCTCGTGCGCGTGCCCATCATGAACCGGTCGCACCTCGCGCTGGTATTGGAAAAGGACACGATTCCCGACGTGCCGTTGGCCCGCCTCAAGGCCCTGAGTGGCGTGTTGCACGAGTTTCCGGCGCTGACGCCCGACCTGCTCGAGCTCGCGCGCTGGATGCACCAGTATTACGCCGCCCGCATGGAGGCCGTGCTCGAGGCCATGATCCCGGCCGCGGTGCGCGACGGCTCACGGCTGAAGTCGGAGAAATACCTTGAGGTGGTGCGCGCGCTGGCACCGGACGAACATGCAGTCCTGGCGAAAAAAGCACCCAAGCAGGCAAAACTCTATGATTTCCTGAAACAGCAGTTCCAGCCGCAGAAGAAATCACTGGTGTTGGCGCGACTCGGGGCAACCGCCGCGGTCGCCAATGCCTTGATCAAGCACGGCCTCATCCGCGAGGAAGCGCGCCACGTCGAGCGCGTGGCCTATGCCGACAACTGGACGGGCGGCGAGATCGTCACGGGCCTGCCTCCGAAACTGAACGACGAGCAGGCGGCCGTGGTCTTGTCGGTCGGCGAAAGTCTGGAAAAGAAGAAATTCGCCGTCCACCTGCTGCACGGCGTGACCGGTTCCGGCAAGACCGAGGTCTATCTACGCGCCGTCGAGCAGGTGCTCGCGGCCGGCGGCAGTGCCATCTATCTGGTGCCCGAGGTCGCGCTCACGCCGCAGACGGTGGCGCGGCTGCGCGGACGTTTCGAGTCGGCCGGGCACAAGACGGTCGTCTGGCACAGCCATCTGGGAGAGGGCGAGCGGCTTGATGGCTGGACCGCGCTGGCTTCAGGCCAGGCCCGCGTGGTGGTGGGCGCCCGCTCGGCGGTTTTCGCGCCGGTGAAAGATTTGCGGCTCATCGTCGTGGATGAGGAGCACGAGCCGGCCTACAAGCAGGACGAGACACCGCGCTACCATGGACGCGACGTGGCGGTTTACCGCGCCAAGCTCGCGCACGCGGTCTGCCTGCTTGGGTCGGCGACACCGTCGCTGGAGTCCTTTGCCAACGTCCGCGGCGGCAAATACCGGCTCAACACGCTGACCAAGCGGGTGGACGACAAGAAAATGCCGGACATCCAGATCGTGGACATGCGCATCGAGGTGATGCGTTCGCGGGGCATGGTGACGCTCTCGCGGCTGCTGGTGGACCACATGCACCAGCGGTTTGCCCGGAAGGAGCAGATCATTCTTTTCATCAACCGCCGCGGCTATTCGTCGAGCATGCAGTGCCGGAAATGTGGCCACGTGGAGGAGTGCCCGCATTGCAGCGTATCGATGACCTACCATCGGGCCGACGAGACACTGAAGTGCCACCTGTGCGGGCACCAACGCGGCGCGCCGGCAGCTTGTCCGGCGTGCGCGGCGCCCGACATCCGCTGGCGCGGCCTGGGCACGCAGCGGGTGGAGGAAGCGGTGCGACGCGTGCTGCCGCGCGCCCGCCTGGAGAGGATGGACACAGACACGATGTCCAAGAAGCACCGGTTCCGGCAGATCCTGGGTGACTTTCGCGCTGGCAAAATCGACATTCTCATTGGCACACAGATGATCGGCAAAGGGCTCGACTTTCCGAACGTAACGCTCGTGGGGCTGGTGGACGCAGACCTTTCGATGCACGTGCCTGACTTTCGGGCCAACGAGCGCACCTTTCAGCTGCTCGTGCAGGTGGCCGGCCGGGCCGGGCGGGGTGATCGGGCGGGGGAGGTGGTCGTGCAGACCTTCACGCCCAAGGCCGACGCCATCCAGTTTGCCAAA
>JBKJRX010000091.1:0-5223 GCA_046593155.1 Lacunisphaera sp. | reverse complement strand
CCATTTGAAAAGTCCGCTGGCTTCCCGCCAGCGGACTTTTTACTTTGCCTGTCACCCGTGAGCACTCTGCCGGCCCCACCGACCCCACGTCTCCGCGCAATTTATCTCGCGATGCTGGCCATCGCTGGCGGGACGGTGTTGGCGTATCACAACACGTTCGCCGTCCCGTTCCTGTTCGATGACAACTCCTCGATCGCGGAGAATCCAACCATCCGTAGCTTGGCCAAGGCTTGGAAGCCGCCGGTCGGGGGCGGGCATACGGTCAGCGGCCGGCCGTTTCTGAATTTCACGCTGGCGCTGAATTATCAGATCAGTGGCACCGCGGTGTGGAGCTACCACCTGCTGAACTTGCTGATCCACGTGGCGGCGGGTTGCGCTTTGTTCGGCATCGTGCGGCGGACGCTGGCTCGGCTTCCTTGTAGGAGCCTGCTTGCAGGCGATCTCAGGACTCACGCTGACTCACCACGCGTTGAATCGCCTGCAAGCAGGCTCCTACAAAAAGACGCCACTTGGCTCGCGCTGGCGGTTGCCCTGCTCTGGACGCTGCATCCCTTGCAGACCCAGGCCGTGACCTACATCATCCAGCGGGCCGAGTCTTTAGTTGGGCTGATGTATTTGCTCACGATCTGGTGTTTCATTCGCTCTGTCGAGCCGGGTGCCTCCAAAAGCTGGACGGTGCTCGCTTGGATCTCGTGCCTGTTGGGCATGGCTACCAAGGAAGTCATGGTCACCGCGCCCGTGATGATTGCGCTTTACGACCGGATTTTCGTCGCCGGCTCGTGGCGCGAGGTCTGGGCCCGGCGCAAAGGGTTTCATCTCTCGCTGGTTTTGACCTGGTTGTTGCTGGCGTGGCTGGTGGTGGGCACGGCCGGCCGCGGGGGCACGGCCGGATTCGGCAGCGAGATGTCACCCTGGTCTTATGCGCTGACTCAGGTCGGCGCCGTGGTGCACTACCTGCGACTGGCCGTATGGCCGCAACCGCTGGTCTTTGACTACGGCAAGGAGCTCGCGAGCGGCTGGGGTGACGTCTGGTGGCAGGCGCTGGTATTGTTTCCGCTGGCAGTCGCCAGCCTCTGGGCGGCGTGGCGTGGACGGGCGGCGGGCTACCTCGGCGTGTTCTTTTTCGCCGTGCTGGCACCAAGCTCGAGTTTCGTGCCGGTGGTGACGCAGACGATGAGCGAACACCGGGTCTACCTTGCCCTTGCGGCCGTGGTGACATTGGTGGTCACCGGACTGTATGCGATGGCCGGCCGAAAAAGTTTCGCCCTGTTTGCCATCCTGACGGTTGTCCTGTTGGCCGCCACCGTGCGACGCAACCACGACTACCGCACCGAGCTCGCTCTTTGGGAGGACACCGTAGTCAAGCGCCCCGTCAACGTTCGCGCCCTTGCCGCGCTGGGAGCGATCCATCAGGCGGCGGGTCGACTGGACGAGGCCCGGGTGCTCCTGCAGGAAGCGGTGTGCCTTGCCCCGCAATCCGTGGAGCCCCGCAACAACCTGGGCAACGCGTGGATGAAGGCGGGCAATTGGGCCGAAGCCATTGCGTGCTTCGAGCAGGCGCTCGCGCTCAAACCCGACGAACCCTATGCCCTGAACAATCTCGGTAATGCGCTGCTGCAGTCGGGTCGCGGATCCGAAGCGATCGACCAATTCGAGGCGGCACTGCGCGTGAAGCCCGATTTCCCGGAGCCGCGTTATAATCTCGCCAACACGCTCGCGCAGACGGGCCGGACCGCCGAGGCGCTGACCCACTACGATCTTTACCTGCGGGCCCAGCCGGATGACGTCGAGGCCCGCAGCAATTACGCGGCGACACTGCAGATGATGCGTCGCTTTGAGGACGCCGTCACGCAATTGGAATTCGCCGTGAAGCTCCGCCCCGCCGAGGCCGAGTTGCAGAACAATCTCGGCGCGGCGCTGGCGCAGGCGGGCAAGCCGGCGGAAGCGCTCAGGCACTTCGAGGAGGCCGTGAGATTAAAGCCTGATTTTGCCGAGGCCCGGGCGAATGCGGAGCGCGCGCGGCGAACGTTGGGCAGATCAAACCCCTGACTTGGATTGGCGTTCACCGCATGGAGTGTAGGGCCGGCGCTTGTCGCCGGACCTTGTTCGCGCGCGGAATGGTCCGCCGACGAGCGGCGACCCTACATTTCAATACAGCGCGAGCGCGAAACTTTTACTGAATCAAATCCTGAATCAGCGGCTCCTGTGGCGGCGCCGTGGGGGAAAACTTGATGGCCTCGCGGATGAACGCCTCGGCCTTGGCACCCTTGGCATCGTCGTTGATATGCAGCGTGCAGAGGCGTGTGCCGGCGGCGACGGGCTCGCCGATTTTGATGAGGTCGGCGATGCCGACAGCATGGTCGACCTTGTCGGTCACGGCGGCCCGGCCGCCGCCGAGGGCCATGATGGCGCGGCCGCACTTGAGGGCGTCGACCTCGCTGACGAAACCCTTCGCGTCGGCCGGCGCCTTCACCACCACCAATTTCTTCGCGGCCGGAAGGATGGTGTAGTCTTCGATCACCCTGGCATCGCCGCCCTGGGCGGAACACATCTCGCGAAAGACCTTGAGCGCCGAGCCATTCTTGATGGCGGCCTCCATCTGCGTGCGCGCGTCGGCCTCATCCCTGGCCTTGCCGCCGAGCAAGAGCATCTGGCCGGTAAGCGCGTAGGTGACCTCCATGAGGTCGGCGGGGCCGCGGCCTTTGAGGCACTCGATGGATTCGATGACCTCGGTGGTGTGGCCCGCGGCGCGGCCGAGCGGCTGGTTCATGGCGGTCAGCAGCGCGCGGACGGGTTTGCCGGCGGCGCGGCCAACCTCGACCATGGCCCGGGCGAGCGTGAGCGCATCCTCTTTTTTCCTCATGAACGCGCCCTTGCCGAACTTTATGTCGAGCACGAGCGAGTCGATGCCTTCGGCGAGCTTCTTGCTCATGATGCTGGCGCAGATGAGCGGGATGCACTCGACGGTGCCGGTCACGTCGCGCAGCGAGTAGAGCTTTTTGTCCGCAGGCACAACCTGCGGCGTCTGGCCGATCATGGCGCAACCGACCTTCTGCAGGATGGCGCGGAACTCGGGCGCGCTCAGGTTGACCTTGAAGCCGGGAATAGCCTCGAGCTTGTCGAGGGTGCCGCCGGTGTGGCCGAGACCGCGGCCGCTCATCATTGGGACCTTGAGGCCGCAGGCGACGGCGAGCGGGGCGAGGATGAGGGAGACCTTGTCACCGACGCCACCGGTGGAGTGCTTGTCGACCTTCGCTCCCGGCAGGTCGCTCAGGTCGATCACGTCGCCCGAATGCATCATGGCGTCGGTGAGCCACGCGGTTTCCTGCGGCGTCATGCCGCGCCAGAAGATGGCCATGAGCAGGGCGCTGGCCTGGTAGTCCGCGAACGATTTGCCGTCGGACACGCCGCGCGCGAAGAACTCGATCTCCGCCTTGGTCAGCGCGCCGCCGTCGCGTTTCTTGATGATGATGTCCTGCGGGAAAAAAGCGGGGGTGCTCATGGGGATAAACCATTCAACGGCGCGCGCGTCGGTTCGTCAAGGTGGGCCAGCGAGCTTGCTCGCGCTGAGCCGGTCTGGCGCGAGCAAGCTCGCTGGCCCACGAAAGATGCTGATCGCCTGCAAGCAGGCTCCTACATGGTGAAGATCACGCGTAACGCTCTTCCTTCCACGGGTCGCCGACGTTGTGGTAGCCGCGGACTTCCCAGAAACCGAGGCGATCCTCGGCGAGGAAAGTGATGTTTTTCACGAATTTAGCGCTCTGCCCAGCGTAGAGCTTGGGGATGATGATGCGCGCCGCTTAAAGCGCTTGGCCAGTTGCTTTTCGGCCCACTTTTGCTTGGCCTCGATATAGCGCTCCTTCGACATGCACTGATAGGTTAGGTTGGAGAAGCGAACTGGCAACTGCTGTTCTGAGTCGTAAAGGTGGAACGCGGCCTCCGGACGCGTTTCAGGATGCGCAGATGCAAAAACGCGCCCGGAGGCCGCGTTCCACCTCGATCACAACACCGACGGATTGTTGGGTTCTCGCGGTGTGGCCAACGCCTCGGTCACGGCACCGGTCCGGCTGCGATAGTAAAGGATCAGTCCACCCTGAAAAAGCACGCTGACGAAAGCCACGGTGCAGTAGACGACATAGAACATCATTTGCACGAGAGGCAGGACATCGGCCCGTTCAAGGCCCGCCTCCTTGAGCATGGCCTCCATTTCCGGCGTGAGGTTGGCCAGGGCGGTCTCCCCGTCGAAGCTGCCCAACCGGCTGACACAATAGACGAGGATCACGCTGAGCAGGAACAGCTGGGCGCGCACCAGCAGATTCATGCCACTGGCCTCGCGCCGCAGGAGCCGGCGGCGGCCCCGGAGCTCGATGGCACCAGCGAGCATCACCAGCAACCCGACGAGCAGGCCGGAGAATTCGCCCAGCACGAGGGTGAGCAGGGTGCCCAGGCCCGCAATCACGATGATACTCCAGCCATCGATGGCGGAGACCAGCAGGACGCGCTTGAGCGTTTTCTCCTGCAGCGTAGATGCGGGGACGGACATGCGATTTGACTTTGCCATTATTGGTGGCGCACGGAACCTCTAATTTCACCCGTCATGCCACCCCGGCGCAATAAACCCTGGCCCTTCCGGATTGAGTATCCACCCGAGCTGCCCATCAGCGCGCGGGCGGACGAGATCATCGCGGCCATCCGCGACCACCAGGTGCTCATTCTCGCGGGCGAGACCGGCTCGGGCAAAACCACGCAGATCCCGAAGATGTGCCTGGTGGCCGGTCGCGGCGAAACCGGCCGCATCGCCTGCACGCAGCCCCGCCGCGTGGCCGCCACCTCGGTCGCCCGCCGGGTGGCTGAGGAACTCAACGTGCCCCTTGGCCGTGAGGTGGGCTGCAAGATCCGTTTCGCCGATCAGACCTCCGACGACACCGTCATCAAGTTCATGACTGACGGCATGCTGCTCGCGGAGCTGCAGGCCGATCCGGAGCTGCGCACCTACGACACCATCATCGTGGACGAAGCGCATGAGCGTTCGCTGAACATCGATTTCATCCTGGGCCACCTGCGCCGGCTGCGGCTGCGCCGGCCGGATCTGAAGATTGTCATCACCTCGGCAACGATCGACACCGAGGCGTTCTCCAAGGCCTTTGACGGCGCGCCGATCATCGAGGTCTCGGGCCGGGTTTATCCCGTGGAGGTAATCTACTCGCCGCTGGAGGAAATGAA
>JBKJRX010000238.1:0-16999 GCA_046593155.1 Lacunisphaera sp. | reverse complement strand
CGGTGCTTTATGTGGCGATGACGCGGGCGAAGCGGGCGATGTATGTGATCACGGAACCGGTCGGCACCTCGCAGTCCCACAATTTCCCGCGATTGTTGCAGGAAACCTTGGGTGAGGAATGGTCGTCGGGTGAGGAACGTTGGTATGAAGCCATCAGCGCAGATCGGCCTGAACCCCGTCCGGACACGGAACTGGCCCCGGTGGGGGTGACGCCGGCGCCGCGCCGTCCGGCCCGCACGCCCTCGGAAGCAAAGAAGGGCGAGATATCCGGCGAGCGGCTGTTCGCACTGGACGGAGGGAGCGCGGCCGTATTTGGCCGCGCGGTGCATGATCTCCTGGCGCAGGTGGAGTGGGGTGGCCCGCAGGAGGCGGCGCGGCTGGCGGCCGTTTGGCAGAACGAGGGGGCGGCCGGCACGGAAGCACTGGCCTGTCTGCAGGCGCCCGGCCTGTCTGCAGTCTGGACGAAACCGGCGGCGCGGGCGCAAGTGTGGCGGGAGCGCGCGTTTGAAATCGTGCTGGATGAAGCGTGGGTGACCGGGGTGTTCGACCGCGTCGTGGTGGAGGTTGATGGCACCGGCCGGGCGCGCCGGGCCACGGTGTATGATTTCAAGACCGACCGGGGCGCCGGGCCAAGCGTCGCTTGGGCGGTGGCCCGTCACGAAGGCCAAATCGCGCTTTATCGGCGGGTGGTGGCGGTGCTCACAGGATTGCCCTTGGCGTCGGTGGGCGCGGAGTTGGTTTTTACCGAGACGGGCGAGAAAGTGGCGGTGGGCGCGGGTAATTAAATTGTGCTTTACAGCATCGGCAGCGAATCGCACGTTGACCGACCTAAAACCAATTTTTACCATGGGAAATCTTAAGAAGAAACGACGTCTGAAGATGTCGAAACACAAACGCCGGAAGCGCCTCAAAGCGAACCGTCACAAGAAGCGCACTTGGCAAAAGTAAGCCGGACGACTCTCTAAATGGTCGTTTTTTCATAAACCCGCCCCCCACTTGGCGGGTTTTTGCTTTTTTAGGCCAAAATGCCTGACGGTAAAACATTAGGGAAACTGTTGGGGTTGTATGGCCAAGTAATGGTTTTCGACTTGTCAGGTGGGTAAGTGCCCTATATCCAGCATGTCCTGCAAATGAGTTTGGTCCGGGCTTTCCGGTGGTTCACCTAACCCCGCGAAGGCCCTTAAAAACCGTAAGCACACCCACCATCTTCCCCCGGCACTGAGCATGTTTCTTGCGAAAAAATCGAAAGGCTTTTGCGTCGAAATTGGCGAATATTCGACGCTTCTGGCGCGCCTGTCGCAGCCGGAAGCACCGTATATTGTCGAGGAGCTCAAGGAGTTTCCTTCGAGCGACCTGGGGGCAATCACTGACTGGGTGAAAACCACCGAGGGCAAGGGTTCGACCGGCTATGCCCACGCGACTTGCGGAATTTATCCGATCAAGCGCATCATCCGGCGGCACACCTTGGATCTCAAAAAGCTCAAGGAGCCGGCTTACTTTAGCGAGATCTACACCCAGCAGTTCCGGGTTGAGTCGGAAAAATACACCATCCGGCCGCTTAATCCCTCAGATGGCGGCGACTACGATTTGGTGAAGGCGACGCAAAAGGAAGCCTTGTTCTGCGGTATGCTTTCGGAGGAAATCATCGCCGTCCAGGATAAGCTGCTGGAACAGGGCATTTATCCGGAGCGCTTGGAACTTGGGACCGTTGCCACCCTGGGTGGCATGATCAATTACCTGAAATTCAAGCAGAGCAAATCTCCCCTCTTGGTGCTGGAGATCGGTGAAGAGTCGACGCAGAGCTTCATCGTGAGCGCCGAGGGCGTGGATATTTCCCGGCCGATCCCGAGCGGCATCGCGGCCATGATTCCGGTTGTCCAGAAGGAGCTCGGCTTAAAGGACGAGGAGTCAGCCAAGAAGCTCTTTTACTCGAACACCTTTGATTTCACCAGCATGGGTGGCGCCTTGGTCAAGAAGCTGCTGAAGGAGCTCCAGTCCTCCATCGGCTTCTATGAAGTGCAGACCGGCCAGTCCATCGGCAGCGTGTTGTGCACGCAACTGCCCACCAGCCTGACCTGGCTGAGCACCACGATGGCCGGCTCGCTGGGCGTGCCGCCGATGAAGATGGATATGCTGCCCTGGCTCGAATCACTCAACATCAAGCTCGCCGATGGCGTTGCCCTGGGTCAGCCCGAGGAACGCTGGGCCAGTCTCTTCTCCTTGATCGCTTCTTATCAAAATGCTGTCCCTGACGAAAAAAAGTGACGGGCCCGTAGCGGCGCCGCTGTGGCACACTAATTTCCGCAACTTTGAAAGGTTGCCGGACACGAAGGTCGTGCGCACGACTTTCTTCGTCAACGTGGGGGCCGGCGCCCTGGCGTTGGCCCTGCTCATGTGGGTGGGTTACCGGGAATATACCATCTATAACCTGGGCAGCCAGATCGACGAGGCGCAGGGTCAAATCAATGCCAACGCGAAGCAAAACACGGAGGCGCTCCGCCTGACCACGATCTTTGTCGATGAGGACAAGAAACTGGCGGAGGCCGAGGCCTTCCTCAAGGTGCCGGTCGCGGTTTCCGAATTTGTGGAATTGATCGGTCAGACCCTGCCCAAGGAAATCTCCATCGAATTAGCCGACGTGCGCATCCCGCCCGATCCGAAGAACCAGATTTATGTCATGCGCGGCGTGGTCGCCGGGACGCGCGATCAGGCCGCCGGCTCCGCCTCCAGTTATGTGGACCGGTTGCGCGCCCATCCGCGTTTGGGGACGGTTTTTGATCCCATCACCCTGGACAAGCTCACCCCCGACGGTGTCACGGGTTTCATGTCCTTTGAGATTTCACTGAAAGTTAAAACCGAGGGGAAAAAATAATGACCTCCGCCGATCTCATTGCCCGCCTCAAAAAACAGCCCGTCGGGTTTGCCTGTGGTTTGATCTGCCTGCTTTGCGCCGGCTGGCTCTACTTCCGGAGCGGCGAAATCGGCAAACGGCAGGCCGACTATGAAGCCAAGTCGGCCGAGGCCGCCAAGGTCAGCTCCAACGTCGGTTTTTCCAAGAATCTGCCGGAGCAGGTCACGGAACTGCAGGCGGCCAGCAAGGAAATGGAAGGCCGCCTCGTCCGGGCCGGCCAGCTGGCGGTGAACTTGCAATATTTCTACAAGCTGGAGGCGGAAAACGAGGTCAAGCTGCTGGATGTGCGGCAAAACCCCCTGCCGCGAAACACCAAGACCCTCTATGTCGGCATTCCCTACAGCGTGAACGTTCAAGGTCCCTACAAGAACGTCATGGCGTTTCTGCAACGCTTGGAAAAGGGCCGTCATTTCTGCCGGATCAACAACGCCACTTTCAACAAGTTTGCCGGGGGCACTGCTGGTCTCACCATGGCCCTCAACCTTGATCTGCTTGGCCAGCCATGAAAAATAACTTCACACGAATCATCGCGGCCGGGCTTCTGCTGTTGAGCGGCACGGTCGTCGCGACCGGCGACACGGTCCTGAATCCGGCGAAACGCCAGCAGGCCCTCGAGCGGGGCAAGGCGCTGGTGGCGACGCGCGAATTCGTTCCCATTGCCGTGGACCCCTTCCATCCGCCGGCCTTTGCCGAAGCCGTGGCGGCCATGGGCCGGGTGGCCGGCGTCACCCCGCCGCCCACGGAAGGCCCGGGCGAAACCGTCACCCGCCCGCCGACCGGCCCGCGCACCGAGCGCGAACTCCTGCAGGCCATCGCGACCAGCTTGAAGCCTAGCGGCTACATTGTGCTCGGCGGCGTGTCCTCGATCTCCTTCGGTCAAAAGCGGGTTAAAGCCGGCGGGGTTTTAACAATTACCTTTGAAGGCAATCAATACACTCTAGAAATCACCAGCATCGACCGCACCAACTTTACCCTCCGCCTGAACCGCGAGGAATTTACCCGGACCATCAAATAAGGAACGAACTATGAGCACCCGCACCCTCCTCACCGCGCTCTTCGCCACGGCACTGACCCTGCCGGCCCTGGCCCAGTCTGAACCCCCCCCGGCTCCGCCCACCGAGGTCGTGGTCGTGGCCCCGGCTGACCCCGCCGCGCCCGTGGCCACCGTCCAGGGCGCCGAGCCCGTTGCGGCGTCCGTGAGCCGCGACAAGGACACCCTCTCCGTCGATTTCCCCGACGAAGACATCAAGACCATCCTCCGCAATGTCGCCGACCTCTTCGAGCTGAACCTCGTGGTGCCCGACACGCTGACCGGCAAGACCTCCATCAAGCTGCGCGACGTCACCTGGCGCCAGATCTTCACGGTCGTCCTCGCGCCCGTGGGCTACAGCTACATCGAGGAGGGCAACATCATCAAGATCGTGAGCAACGAACTCCTCCAACAGGAGCCGCCTTCGACCGAAGTGTTCATCCTCAACAACGCCAAGGCCGCCGACATCAAGCCGACCATTGACGGCCTCGTCGACGCCGCCACCGGCGGCAAGATCGTGATCGATGCGCGCAGCAACGCCCTTGTCATCACCGAGCGCCAGTCCCGCATGGGCCGCATCCGCAGCATCATCGAGCAGCTCGACAAGGCCACCGACCAGGTGATGATCGAGTCGAAGTTCGTCGAAGTCACCGATCGCGACATCCGCAACATCGGCGTCAACTGGGCCTCCCTCCAGGGCATGCAGTTTGGCGTGGGCAACATCGGGCAGTCCTTCACCCGCTCCCGCGACATGACGTTCAGCAACGGTAACGGCGGCAACTCGTCGACCACCAGGACGAGCGGCACGACGACGGGCAACGGGGTCAGCTATAATGTGAATCCGACTACCGTGACCGGGACTTCTACCAGTGGTGTGTTTGGAGGCCCCGCATCGATTAATCTTGCGACTGGCGCGGTCAGTGGTGTGCCGACCACGCTGCCGGCTAACACAAGTATCACCGGTTTCACTCCCTTCGTTGCGGGAACCCAGGGCACACTTGGCACGCAAGGAACCGTTTCGGGCGGTGTATTGATCCCAGGCACGCCTGCAACGACTAGCACCCCGGATACCCCGGCTAGCTTCTCGCCGCTAAGCACGGTTTCTTCGAGCAACACGACGAGCTCCACGATCAGCTCCGCGCTCAATGCCCTGAACTCCCTCGTTTACGGCGGCGGCACCAGCCGCGTGGCGACGGCGGTCTTCTCGGCCTCGGACTTCAACGTCATCATCTCCGCGCTCAAGACGCAGTCCAACACCAAGGTGATGTCGAACCCGACGGTCGTGACGCTCAACAACACCGAGGCCATGCTGAACATCGGCCAGGAATTCCCGGTGCCGAGCTACAACTACAACAGTGAGCGCGGCACCTTCGAGGTGTCCGGCTTCACCTACAAGCCGATCGGCATCATCCTCAAGGTCACCCCGCAGGTGAATGCGCGCGGCGTCATCAAGCTCAACCTCGAGCCCGAGGTCAGCCAGCAATCCGACGCCACCACCTTCGGCGGCGCCGGTGGCGCCTCGATCCCGATCATCTCGACCCGCAAGGTGAAGACCCAGGTTTCGCTCAAGGATGGCTACACCATGGGTATCGGCGGTCTCATCACCGACTCGAAGTCCGACGGTGGCAACAAGGTGCCGGTGTTGGGCAGCATTCCGGTCCTCGGCCGCCTCTTCTCCAACAAGAGCGTGAACAACACCTCGACCAACCTGCTGATCTTCATCACCGCCAAGACGGTCTCGGCCGACGGCGCGTCGCCGGAGGAAGTCTTCGATCCCCGGGCCATCAAGGCCACCGGCATGACGCGCGACGAGATGCCTGGCTTCCGCGCTCCCGCGGGCGTGGAGGTGTTCGCGGCGCCGAAGTCGGCGACCCCCGCCAGCAAGTAAGCGGCGATAAGAACTCCTTTCGGACCGGCGGATTGCTCCGCCGGTCTTTTTTTTGCGCCCCACGCCGGGTCCTACCACCAGCCGCTCACGAATCCCTCGGCGTATTTGATGCCCAGGACGCCCAGGTTTTTTGCCAGATGCGCGGCCACGCAGGGCAGCAGTGAGCGGGTGGGGTTCAGGGGCAGAAACCGCACGGCGTAGAACCACAATGAACCCGCGAAAACCATCGCCGTGCTGAACCAAGCCTTGGCGTCACCTTTTAGTTGGAAGGCACCTTCCTGCCATTCCCATAAAAACGGGTGGAGCAGGGCGAATCCGAGCGAGGCGCCGACGATGCCCGTGACCAAGGCCGCGCGGCCCCGGTTTTCCACCACCAGGTAGCCGCGGAAAATAAGCTCCTCCACAAATGCCGCGACCAAAGTGTAGAGCCCGAACAGGACGGTCATCCGGCTTTGCTGCGCCGTGAGCCCGAGGGCGTGTTCCCCGGCGGTTTCGACGGCCAACAGCCCGAGAGCCCCGACGACCGCAATGAGGAGGACCCGGCCACTGGCCGGGGTTGCCCCAGGGAAGGCGCGCGGCTGGGGTGCCCCCTGCCGCGCCGCCCGGTAATCATCCCACCACCACTTGGCCACCAGGCCGGAGGCGAGGATCATACCGACGAGCAGCCAAGGATTTTCCGGTCTCATGGGCTTAACCAAATGTTATCGGGCCCATTCCTGGCAAGACTGCCTGCAGTATTTGTTAGCCATTTTGGGGTGGTCGCCTAGTTTCTGGCGGATGGCCAGTCTTGTGACGCCCCCCGGCATACCGCTCCCGCCGCCGCGGGATTTCTCCGAACTTTTCGAGCGCGTAAGCCCGCACCTGGCGGCGCTCGATCGCTTCATGCGCAATGAAGTGGAGCACTTCGAGCCGGAGATCCGCGGGATGGCGGCCTATTGCCTCGATACCACGGGCAAGCGGCTGCGCCCAACCATGGTTTTCGTCAGCGGCTGGCAGGGCGAGGGCGTGGTTTCCGACCAGTTGGTGCGCGCCGCGGGCGTGGTCGAGATGGTGCACCTCGCCACCCTCGTGCACGACGACATCATGGATCGCGCCGAGATCCGCCGCAGCCGGCGCACGGCGGCGCGGGAGTTCGGGCCTGATGCGGCGGTGCTGTTGGGGGATGCCCTTTTCTCGCAGGCCCTGCACATCGCCTCGCAATTCCCCACGACCGAGGTCTGCCGGCTCGTGTCGGAATCCACCCGCAAGGTCTGCTCCGGCGAGATCATGCAGACCCTGCGCCGGCGCGACATCAACATCACGCTCGCGGAATATCGCCGGATGATCGACCTGAAGACCGCCGAACTCTTCCGGGTCTCTTGTTTCCTGGGCGCCCGGCTGTCGGGCCACGATCCGGCCTTCGTGGCCGCGGCCGATCGCTTCGGCCATCATCTGGGCATCGCCTACCAGATCTATGACGACCTGGTGGATTTTGTCGGCGAGGAACAGCGCATCGGGAAGACTCTCGGCACGGACCTCGCCACCGGCAAACTTACCCTGCCGCTCATGCTGCTGCTCGAGCGCGTCTCCGCGGAAGAACGCGCCACCATGGTGGCGGCCTTGCGGGGCGGGCAGCCTCCCGGCCTGACGGCCAGCCGACAACGGATGCAGGAACTGGGTATCGCGGCCGGCGTGGTCCGGGCCATCGATGAGGAGTTGGCGGTGGCCACCGCCGCGTTGACTCCTTTTGCCCGCTTGGCGCCCGTTCCGCTCATGATTCAATTGGGGGAAATGCTCCGCAAGCAGGTTGCGGCGCTTTCGGTCACCGCGAGTTCATCATAATTAGCATTTGCGTGGCTCCCCGATTATTCTAACCTGTCATTTCGCGCGATGAACTTGTCCAGGGTCTTTACCAAGGCTATCGTCAGCTCCCCCGAGCGCCAGCAGGAGGCGGATTCGGATTTTGCCGTGGTGAAGCAGGTGCAGGCCGGTGATGTGGCGGCCTTTGATCGTCTGATCCTCAAGTATCGCGAACGCGTCTTTGGCGTCGTTTACAACCTGACGGCGAACCGGGAGGATGCCTCGGATCTGACCCAGGACGCCTTTATCAAGGCATTCCAGTCGATCAACCGGTTCCAGGGCCATTGCTCGTTCTTCACCTGGCTATACCGAATCGCCGTCAATACCACGCTCAGTCATCTCCGGAAAAACCGCATGAGGAGTTTTTTCAGCCTGGAGAAGCTACAAGAGGACGGGACTAATGCTCAAGTCCTTGAACAACTGACAGATAAACGTGGAGCAGATAGGGATACCTACCTACACGAGCTTAAGGAAAAATTGAACGAAGCGCTCCAAAAATTGTCTATCCCACACCGAACTGTGATTACCCTTTTTGAGATAGACGGCCTCAGCCACTCCGAAATCGCGGAAGTGATGGACTGTTCCGAAGGCACCGTTCGTTCCCGCCTTCACTACGCCAAGCAGTTCCTGCAGGGCGAACTAGGTAAATACCTTCGCTCCTGAATCCATGCCTGAATTTGATCAACGACCCAAGGTGACCGTCGAGGATCTCCTCCGTCTTAAGCGATCCGAGCGCCCCGCCACGGAGTTCTGGACCAATTTCGAACGCGAGCTGCGGCAGAAGCAGCTCACCGCCCTGCTGGAGAAGCGCCCGTGGTGGCAGGAACTGCCGCAGTTTCTCGTCCGCCGCGTCTATCTGCCCGTTGGCGCCACCGCGATTCTCGCCTTCACCCTGGTTTCGGTGAAATATTACGCCCCGGCCCAACTGGCCCAGGTTGAAAATCCGCCGGTCGGTTCCCCCGTTGCAGTTGATCGCGAGCTCACCGCCCGGGTTGTCCCGGCCAGTTCTTCCTTGGTGAATCGCAGCGAATCCTTGGCGTCGGTGCCGGATGAAGAGACGCGGGCGTCAGCCGCCGCCCGGCCGGAATCTTCCGCTGAAGTAATTGAATTGATGCCCCTGCTGGTGGCGCCGCGTGACGCGGAAAGACCCTCGGCGCGTCTCCTCGCCGCCAACCTGACCCGGCTTGAACAACCGGAGGCAGATTTTGGCCCGAGCGCTCTGAGCAGCAGTCTAAGTGGGTCGGCACGCGACCAAAACGTCGCGCCGGTCAACGAGGAGCTCGCTTCCGTGCCCACCAATGCACTCCGCCGCAACCGGTTGCTCGCCCGCTATGATGGCCGTCAGCTCAATCCGGAGCCCGCGCCGCCCGCCGTCGTGCGCGAGCGCCTTGCCCGTCGCTTGGGTGATACCGAATCCACCGACCGGGGCAGCCGCCTGGCCCGGGATAACGACACCTTCAGCACGCCGATGCCGCAGATTGTGGCGCTTCGGTTCTAACCGCGCCCGGTCTCCCTCTTTGGCCCGCCCAGTCCGGCGGGCTTTTTTGTTTCCTTGGGTTCACAATACCCCGGCCTTGTGCCGGCTTGGTGGGAGGCGGGACTAGAGCGTGTTTTAAAAAATGCCATTTCCTCAATTAAGCTGCGGTAGGCAGCCCGCTGGCGGGCGCGGTTATAGCGCGAGCAAGCTCGCTGGCCCACGAATTCGAATTTGAAGACACACCTTGGCACTACTCCGTTACGTGGGTTCAATCCCGAACGACACACCCCGGCGCTGCGCGCCACCCGTTCGGCCGAGCTCACGGCCGAGGCCCTCTTGATCCTGAACCATGCAGAGGAACCACGAATAAACACGAAGGCACACGAATGAATCGAAAGTAGCAGCGGTGGTAACCCTGCTGGTCGGCTAACGACAGCTGCTGTGGTTAGCGATCATCACTGAATGGTGTGGTCTTTAAATGTAGGGCCGGTGCTCGTCGCCGGGCCGTGGTTCGCACGCGGAACGGTCCGCCGACGTCCGGCGGCCCTACATTTCACTGCATCGTTCCGGCTTGATAGAGGGGATTCGATTCCCGCAGCCGAAGTCCCCTCTAGGAAGAGGGGGCTTGTCGGCCATAGGCTTGGCGACGGCTGATGCCCGACAGGGCGGGGTGTGTAGGATTCTTAACAGAGTAGTGTTAGCCGTCCCGCGGATTGCCGGTAGCGTTGCGATGCCTCGCGGGGCTACTAGCCCCGCCTCCACTCTGCAAATGCCCCGGGAGCGTGCTCGGGGGATCTTTACGTCTTCAGCGAACCGGTCATGTCTTCCGGCCGCACCCAGGCGTCGAACTGCTCGGCGGTGAGGTGGCCCAGCTTGAGGGCGGCGGCCTTCAACGTCGTGTTTTCCTTGTGCGCCTTCTTCGCGATCTCGGCCGCCTTCGCATAGCCGATGTGCGGGTTCAGCGCGGTGACGAGCATGAGCGAGTTCTCGAGGTGCTGTTGGAGCACGGGTTTGTTGGCCAGGATGCCGTCGGCACACTTCTCGGCGAACGACACGCAGGCATCGCCGATCAGCCGGGCGCTCTGCAGCACGTTGGCGGCGATGACGGGCTTGAAGACATTGAGTTCGAAATGGCCGGTCGCGCCGCCGATGCCCACCGTCACGTCGTTGCCCATGACTTGGGCGCAGACCATGGTCAGCGCCTCCGGCTGCGTGGGATTGACCTTGCCGGGCATGATCGACGAACCGGGTTCGTTGTCCGGGATGATCAGCTCGCCGATGCCGCAGCGCGGGCCGGAGCTGAGCATGCGGATGTCGTTGGCAATCTTCATGAGCGACACGGCCGTGCGCTTGAGGGCTCCGGAAAGCTCAACCATGGCGTCGTGCGCGGCCAGCGCCTCAAACTTGTTCGGCGCGGTGACAAAGGGCCGGCCGGTGAGTTCGGCAATCTTAGTCGCCACGAGCACGTCGTAGCCGGCCGGCGTGTTGAGCCCGGTGCCGACGGCGGTGCCCCCGAGCGCCAGCTCGCGGATCATTTCGAGGGCGTTGCGAATGGCCCGCTGGCCGTTGTCGATCTGCTGCACATAGCCGCTGAATTCCTGGCCGAGCGTGAGCGGCGTGGCGTCCATGAAATGGGTGCGCCCGGTCTTCACGATCTTGGCAAAGGCGGCGGACCTGGCGGCCAGGCTGTCCCGCAGGCGCTGGAGGCCGGGCAGGGTGATCCCGACGGTAACTTCGTAGGCCGCGATGTGCATCGCGGTGGGGAAGGTGTCGTTCGACGACTGGGATTTGTTCACATCATCGTTCGGGCTCAGCGTTTTCTGGGCGTCGGTCAATTTTCCGCCGGTGAGGACGTGCGCGCGGTTGGCGATGACCTCGTTGGCGTTCATGTTGCTCTGGGTGCCGGAGCCGGTCTGCCAGATCACGAGCGGAAACTGGTCGTCGAGCTTGCCGGCCAGGATCTCGTCGCAGACGCGAGCAATGAGGTCGCGCTTTTCGAGGGGGAGGACCCCCAGCTCGTGATTGGCCTGCGCGGCCGCCTTTTTGAGCACGGCGAAGGCATGGATGATCTCGCGGGGCATGCTGGCCTCGGGACCGATGCGGAAATTATTGCGCGAGCGCTCGGTTTGGGCGCCCCAGTATTTATCGGCGGGCACTTGCACCTCGCCCATTGTATCCGTTTCGATGCGGAAGTTCATGACACTGTTCAGGACAAGGCAGCCGGCGGCTGGCTGCAACACGGAACCGGGGCCGGTTGGGCCGGCGGCCATTTATAAAGGCCCGGCTTGGGTGGCATTACGCGGCCTACAGGATCTTCAACTTCGGCAGGTCCTGCACATCGATGTAGCCGGTGGGGCGGCCTTTGGCATCGAGCGCGAACAGGTCGGAGATCTTGAACTGCTGGAAAATCTTCAGCGCTTCCACGGCCAGCGCCTCCGCCGGCACGGTTTTGCCGCCGCGGGTCATGGAGTTGCCCACCGGTTTCTTCAGGAAATCCGCGCCACCGCTCAACGCGCTGCGCCGCAGGTCACCGTCGGTGAAGATGCCGCTTAATTTGCCCTGCGCATCCACCAAGGCCACGGCGCCGGCCTTGGCCTTGGTCATGGCAAAGATGGCGGCCTGCACCGTGGTCTTCGCCTCCTTCAGGACCGGACAGGCTTCGCCCGTGCGCATAATGTCCTTCACGCGCAGCAGAAGCGTCATGCCCAGGGTGCCGGCCGGGTGGTATTTGGCAAAGTCCTCGCGGGTCAGCCCGCGGCTTTCGAGCAGCACCATCGCCAGGGCGTCGCCGAGCGCGAGCGCGGCCGTGGTGCTGGCGGTCGGGGCGAGTGCGAGGGGGCAGGCCTCGCGCGGCGCGGAGTAAAGCAACCGGTAGTCCGCCCCGCGGGCCAGTTCGCTTTCCGGCGCGCCCGTGAGGGCGACGGTTTCCAGGCCGAATTTCTCGAACAAGGGCAGCAGCCGCAACATCTCGCTGGTCGCGCCGCTGTTGCTGAGCAGGATCGCCAGATCGCCCGCGGCGCACAGGCCGAGGTCGCCGTGCAGCGCCTGGGTGGGATCCAGAAAACACGAGGGAACGCCGATGCTGTTGAGCGTGCCGGTGAGTTTCTCGGCGATATGGGCATTCTTGCCGACGCCGGAAAAGATCACCTTGTGGCCGGCCGCGACGGCGGCCTCCACCGCCCGCACCACGGCGACAAAATCCCGGTCGAGCACCTTCGCGGTGGCCTCCAGCGCTTCCCGCTCGATGGCGAGACATTGGCGGGCTTGGGCGAGGATGGTCTTGTCAGAGAGGGGCATCAAAAACTTGTGTTGGCGGAACGCTGGCGCAAACCTAGCGGTCGCGTATCCTCGTTCAATTCATTTCCACCCGTGCCACGTCCGGTCTCCCGCTTTGCCCGTTTGCTGCGCCCTTTGCTGGGGGTCATGGCGTTATGGCTGGCCGGTTGCACCGCTGGCGACCGGGTGAAGACGGCCGCCGAGATTGACGAGCCGGCCTATCGCGAGGGTCAGGCGCTGCTCAAGACGGGCCGCCGGCAGGAGGCGCTGTCAGCCTTTCTCAAGGTCATCGACAAGCGCGGCGACGATGCGCCGGAGTCCCATCTCGAGATCGGCCTGCTCTACGCTCAGCACATCAATGATCCGCTCTCGGCGATCTATCATTTCAAGAAATACCTCGCGCTCCGGCCCAACAGTCCGCAAGCCCCGCTGGTCCGGCAGCGCATCGATGCCGCCACCCGCGAGTTCGCCCGCACGCTGCCGGCGCAGCCGCTCGAAAACCAGCTGCAGCGCGTCGACCTCGTGGCCACGCTCGACCGATTAAAACAGGAGAACGAGGCGCTCAAGCAGGCGCTGGCCGACGTCAAGGCCGGCCGCAATGCGGTCGCCGTTCCTGGACTCGACCCAGGAGCTGTTCCCGCCGCCACCGCGGCCATTCCGGGGCTCAGCTTTAACGTGGAGACCATGCCGACGGTCCGCACGCGACCGGTCCCGCCGCCGGTGCGTTCCCCCGCGGCCACCACGCCCCGGGTTACCTCCGCCACCCCGACTCCCGCCGTGCCGGCCGCCACCACTCCGCCCGTCGCGGGTGCCCGCCGGCACACCGTGCAGCCGGGCGACACCCTCTCCAAAATCTCGCAGCAATATTACGGCAATCGCACGCGGTGGCGGGACATCTATGCGGCCAATCGCGGCGTGATGAACAGCGAGTCCGACCTGAAAGTCGGCATGACGCTGCGGTTGCCCTGATATTGAGCGGGGGTGGAGCGCATCGACCTCAGCGCGCCCTGCCCGTGGCGCCCACCCGCAACGCGCTGAGGTCAGCGCGTTCCACCTACCGACCCAGCGCCTGCTCAAGATCGGCAATCAGATCGCCCACGTCTTCCAGTCCCACGGAGAGACGCAACAAGTCTCCGGGCACGGGGCTGCCGGCGCCCTCCACGCTGGCGCGGTGTTCGATCAGGCTCTCCACGCCGCCGAGGGAGGTGGCGCGTTTCCAGAGCCGCACTTTCGCGGCGGTGGCGATGGCCGCGGCTTCGCCGGCTTTCACGCGCAGGGAGAGCATACCGCCGAAGCCACCCGACATTTCCCGTGCGGCCACGGCATGGCCCTGGGCCGACCGCAATCCGGGGTAAAGAACCGCGCTGATCTTCGGGTGCGCGGCGAAATGTCCGGCGATGAGCTGCGCGCTGCGGCAGGCCGCCGGCACCCGCACGAACAGGGTCCGCATCCCGCGGAGCAACAGCCAGGCCTCGAATGATCCGGGCACCGCTCCCATGTCGTGGCGGATGGCCTTGAGGCGCTTCCAGAAATCATCGTTCTGCTTGGTGACCAAGGCGCCAGCCAGGACATCGGAATGTCCGTTGAGGTATTTCGTCGCCGCATGCATCACAATGTCCGCGCCGAGTGTGAGCGGTTGCGTGAGCACCGGTGTGGCCACCGTTGAGTCGACCGCGAGGCGCGCGCCGGCCTGGTGGGCGAGCTTGGCCGTGGCGGCGATGTCCGTGATCACCCAAGTCGGGTTGGCCGGCGTTTCGATCCAGACCAATTTAGTCCGGCCCGGCTGCAGCGCGCGGGCGAGCGCGAGCTGGTCGGTCGTATCCACCAGCTCGACGTCGAGGCCCCAGTCTTTCGCGAAACCCTGCAGCCAGCGGCGCAAGCCCCAATACATCACCTTGGGCGCGATGACATGGTCGCCGGGCCTGAGCCCGAGAAAAACCGCCGTGGCCGCCGCCATGCCTGAGCTGAACAGCAGGGCGCCCGCGCCCTGTTCCAGGTGGTTTAACAATGCCTCCGCCTGATCGTAGGAGGGATTGTCGGCCCGGATGTAGCCGCGCCCGGAG
This sequence comes from Lacunisphaera sp., assembly GCA_046593155.1. Lineage (GTDB taxonomy): Bacteria > Verrucomicrobiota > Verrucomicrobiia > Opitutales > Opitutaceae > Lacunisphaera. The sequence continues at coordinate 2,515 of JBKJRX010000238.1, read as the reverse complement.
CGATACTGGTTATCCTCGTCGCGGATAAAGGTCGTCGAGGTATGAATGGCGGGTGAGACGGCGCGCGTTTTCTCATCCACCCACCCGAGGGCCTGGGCCGCGGCGCTGGCCGGTTTCACTTGCTGGGGATCCATGCGGTTACCCAAGGACAAATCAGCCCCGGCTGCAAAGTCTCAATTAATGCGCCCGCTTCTCCGCGGCGTGCGCCGAGGCGGCGCCGGCCATCATGAGCTTGTCAGTCCAGGCGAGGACGACCGCAGAAAGCACAAACACCAGGTGGATGATCACCTGCCACTTCACACCGTCCATGTTGAGGGCCAGCTCAGGCGACCGGATCTCGATGAAGGTCTTGAGCAGGTGGATCGACGAGATGCTGATGAGCGCCGTGGCGAGTTTCACCTTCAGCATGCCGGCGTTCACGTGGCTGAGCCACTCCGGCTGGTCCTCCTCGTTATCGAGGTGCAGGCGGGAGACGAAGGTTTCGTAGCCGCCGATGATCACCATGATGAGGAGGTTCGCGATCATCACCACGTCGATCAGGCCGAGGACCCCGAGCATGATGTGCGTGCTGGGATCCTTGACCTCGGAGGGATGCTGGAAGGCGAAGGCCAGCAGGTGCCACAGCTCGGTGAAGAACTGATAGACATAGATGCCCTGGGCAACAATCAGGCCGACATAAAGCGGCGCTTGCAGCCAGCGGCTGGCGAAGATGGTCCTTTCGAGGAGTCTTTCGGCGGGTTTGTCGGGCTTGGCCATGGGAAGCAGATAGGGGATTCTGTTTCCGGTGCGCAAGCCCGGCTTTGCTGGAAATCGGGATGGAGATTCCAGCGCAATAGCCCGAGGTGGAACCCGGCCTCCGGACGGGTTTTCAGGATTCGCGCATGGCAAAAACCCGTCCGGAGGCCGGGTTCCACCCCCGACCCTAATCAGACCGCCCCGATCGCCTCGTCGAGGACGGCGAGCAGGAAGTCGGCGTCGGCCTTGTTGATGTTCATCGGGGGAGCGAAACGGATGGTCTGGCCCCAGAGGCCGCCCTTGCCGAGCAGCAGGCCGAGTTCGCGGGCATTCTCGACCGCCTGGGCACAGCCTTCCTTATTCGGTTCCTTGGTGGCGCGGTCCTTCACGAATTCGATGCCGAGCATCAGGCCGCGGCCGCGGACATCGCCAATGATCTGGTGTTTTTCCTTTAGCTTGTTCAGCCCGGCGAGGAGGTAGTTGCCGAGTTCGAGACAGTTGGCCTGCGTCTTCTCATGGTCGATAACCTCGAGGACCGCCTTGCCAATGGCCGAGACAACGGGGTTGCCGCCGAAGGTGTTAAAATGGACCTTTTGCGCCATGACGGCGGCGATCTTCGGAGTGGTGACGACGGCGGCGAGGGGCGCGCCATTGCCGATGCCCTTGGCCAGGGTGACGATGTCGGGGATGACGCCCTGGGTCTCGAAGCCCCAATAGTGCGTCCCGGTGCGGCCGAAGCCGGTCTGCACCTCGTCGGCGATGCATACGCCACCGGCGGCACGCACATGCTCGTAGGTGTGCTTCAGGTAACCCTGCGGAAACTCAACGAAGCCGCCCACGCCTTGAATGGATTCGGCGATAAAGGCCGCGACCTTGCCCGGCGTCGTATAATCGATGACCTGCTTGACGTCGTCGGCGTATTTGCGGCCGGCGTCAGGATCATCGTAACCGAAATGCCCACGATAGGGGTAGGGGGCGACCGCATGGTGCACGCCGAAGCTGTGCGGGGTGTTGAATTTCCAGTTGCTGTGCGCCGTGAGACCCATCGAGGCGGGGCTGCCGCCGTGGTAGGCATTGCGCAAGGCGATGACGTCGTAGTTGCCGGTGGAGAGCCGCGCCATGAGCAAAGCGAGGTCATTGGCCTCGGACCCGGAGTTGACGAAGTAGCAGACCTTGAGGTCACCGGGCATCTTCGACGCGAGTTTCTCCGCGAAGGCGCCGATGTTCGGGTTGAGGTAAATGGTGGTCGAATGCTGCAGCACCTGGTTCTGCGCGTTCATCGCCTTGAGCACGTGCGGGTGACAGTGGCCCACGCTGACCGTCACGATGCCGCCAAGGCCGTCGAGGTAGCGCTTGCCGGTGGAGTCCCATACATACTGCATCTTTCCCTCCACGATCATGATCGGCTGCTTGTAGTAGAGGAAGAGCCCCGGGTTGAGGAACTGTTTGCGCTGCGCGAGCACCTGATCGAGCGACGGCCCGGCGTAGGTGGCGGGCGTGTGGCTGGTGGGCGGAAGGGGAATGGTTTTCATAAAAAGGGGATTACTTGACCACGGATTTCACGGATTAACACGGATGAAATTCAACCCTGTTTGTCATTCTGAACGAAGTGAAGAATCCAGCAGCAGGTCCGCAAGCGCGCATCGTCATGGATTCTTCGCTACGCTGCCAATGAACTCCCCTGTTTGTCATTCTGAACGGAGTGAAGAATCCATCGGCACAACCGCCGGCGCCCATCCTGATGGATGCTTCGCTACGCTCAGCATGACAATGCCCTGGT
>JBKJRX010000227.1:0-4015 GCA_046593155.1 Lacunisphaera sp. | reverse complement strand
TTGAGCGACTCCAGGATGCCCAGGATCAGAGTCGGCCGCAGGTGCGACTGGTCGTCGACGAACGGGTTGGCCAGCGCCAGCTCCTCGACGGCCGCGGCCGAAGCCCAGGTCGCCAGTTCCTGCTTCGAGCGAAGCGTGTAGTTGACCACTTCGTGAAAATTCTGGCCGACGAGATAGTCGGTGACCTTGCGGTTGAAACCGGCAATCGGATCGTCGTCCCCGTCCACGAGCGCGGGACCGGCACACACCAGCGGAGGGATACGGTCGGTGCCGTAGATGCGCAGCACTTCCTCGACGAGGTCGATCGGCCGGTCGAGATCGCCGCGGTAGCTCGGGATCGCGACGGTCCACTCAAGGCCCGCCTTGGTCTCGTCCTCGCCCTTGATGAGCAGGTGCAGGCCGTGAAAGGCGTCGCGCATCTCGTCGTCGGTGATGTCAAAGCCCACCTTCGCCCGGATGTAATCGGGCGTGACCTTGATCTCGCGGGACCACGGGCGATCGCCGCCAACCTGGAAGGACGGCCCGACGACAGTGCCTCCGGCCGTTTCAAGAATCAGGTCGATCGCGCGGCGCGCCGCCTCGACCGTGCCGTGCGGGTCGACACCACGCTCGAAACGGTAGGCGGAGTCGGACGAGAGACCCAGACGCTTGGAGGTCCAGCGGATGGACTGGGGGCGGAAATAAGCCGCCTCAAGAACGATGTCGGTCGTGGTGGCATCGACGCCCGCGTCGTGCCCGCCCATGATGCCGGCGACGACGAGCGGCCTGGCCTCGTCGGCGATGACGAGCATGCGGCTGTTGAGCGTTCGCTCCTTTTCGTCGAGGGTGACGAGCTTCTCGCCGTCGGTGGCGCGGCGGACGACGATCGAGCGCCCGGCGATCCTCTTCGCGTCGAACACGTGCAGCGGCTGGCCGAACTCGAGCATGACGTAGTTGCCCACGTCCACGAGATTGTTGATCGGGCGCAGCCCGACGGCGGCGAGGCGCTCCTGCATCCACGCGGGGCTCGGGCCGACCTTCACGCCGGTCACGGCGATGCCGACATAGAGCGGGCAATCCTCGGGAGCGTCCACGCGGATGCCCTTCAAAACGTCGGGGCGTAAAGCCCCTCCCACTTTGCCGTCAAACTTGATGGCCGGAAATTGCAGCTCGGTCCGCAGCCAGGCCGCGAGCTCGCGCGCCATGCCGATGTGGCAGAGCGCGTCGGGGCGGTTCGGCGTGACCTCGATGTCGAACACCGTGTCGCCGTCGGGCAGCGTCTCGTTGATCCGCTGGCCGATGGGCGCCGTCGCCGGGAGCAGGAGCAGGCCGGCGTGGTCGCCGCCCAGGCCAAGCTCGTCGGCCGCGCACATCATGCCGTCGGACTGCTGCCCGCGGATCTTGGACTGCTTGATCTTGAACTCACCCGGCAGCACGGCGCCGGGCAGCGCCACAGGCACGCGATTGCCTGTGTCGCAGTTGGGCGCGCCGCAGACGATGGTGCGGATGCCGCCGTGAGCGGGGCCGACGTCCACCGTGCAGACGGAAAGCTTGTCGGCATTCGGATGCTTGTCGCGCGTCTTGATCACGCCGACCACGACGTTCTCCAGCGGCGGCAGGCCGGTATGGTGCACGCCCTCGACCTCGAAACCGAGGAACGTGATGGCGCTCTTCAATTCTTCGGTCGAAGCATAGAGCCGGACGTATTGCCGGAGCCAGTTGCGGGAAAGTTTCATGTTAATTGAACCACGGAGGCACAGAGACCACAGAGATTATATTCAGGAGCATTAACTCTGTGCTCTCTGTGCCTCCGTGGTTCATCCTCAGGCGAATTGTTTCAGGAAGCGCAGGTCGTTTTGATAGAAATAACGGATGTCATCGATACCATACATAAGCATCGCGAGGCGCTCGAGGCCCATGCCGAAGGCGTAGCCGCTCCAGACATTGGGATCGTAGCCCACACCCTCAAAGACGGCCGGATCAACCATGCCGCAGCCGCCGATCTCGATCCACTCCTTGTTCACCTTGGGCAGGTGCTGGGCGGACAGATCCACCTCGAAGCTCGGTTCGGTGTAGCCGAAATAGTGCGGACGGAAGCGGGTCTTCGTGTCCTTGCCGAGCAGCGAGGCGAAGATGTAGTCGAGCAGCGCCTTCAGGTCGCGAACGGTGACGTTTTTATCGACATAGAGGCACTCGATCTGGTGAAAGTTGGCGCTGTGCGTGGCGTCGGAAGTGTCGCGGCGGTAAACGCGGCCGGGGGACACGACGCGGATGGGCGGCTCTCCCTTGAGCATGGTGCGGATCTGCACGGACGAGGTGTGCGTGCGCAGCAGGTATTTCTCGTCTGGCGTCTTCTTGGTGATGTTGCCGAAGCGCGCTTTATCGGGGAAATAGAATGTATCCTGCGCGTCGCGCGCCGGGTGGTCGGCCGGCGTGTTCAGCGCGTCGAAGCAATAATACTCGGTCTCGACCTCCGGGCCCTCGACGACGGTGAAGCCGGCCTTGCGCAGGATGCGGCACATTTCCTCGCGCACGAGCGTGAGCGGGTGCGCCGTGCCGGGGCCGGCGTCGGGCGACGGCAGCGTGGGATCGATGGCGGGCCCGAGTTGGGCGTTGATCTCGGCGTCGGCCAGCCGCTGGAGCGTGGCGTCGAGCTGGACCTGCAGCTGCGCCTTGGCCTCGTTGACGAGCTTGCCCATGGCGGGACGCTGTTCCTTGGGCACGGTGCCCATCTGCTTCATCAGCGCGGTGAACTCGCCGTTCGGGCCGACGTAGCGGGCCTTGGCGGCCTCGAAGTCGGCGCGCGTCTGCAGCGTGGGCAACTCGGCCGTGGCCTTGGTGAGGAGAGCGGTGAGGGTGGCTTGCATGGAAATAAAAAGGACGGGCCCCCCGGGGCCCGTCCTTCATCGAAATGGTCTGGGACCAGAAGGCGAGCCTGCAGGGGCTCGCGGAGGATCAGGCCTTGGCGGCCTTGGCTTTGCTCTTCAGCGCATCCTGGGCCTGCTGGATGAGGCCCTTGAACGCCACGGCATCGGCAATCGCAATCTCAGAGAGCTGGCGACGGTCGAGCTGGATGTTGGCGGCCTTGAGGCCCTCAATGAAGCGGCTGTAGGTGATGCCGGCCTCGCGGCAGGCCGCGTTCAGACGCACGATCCAAAGGCCGCGCATGTTGCCCTTCTTCTTCTTGCGGTCGATATAGGCGTATTGCCAGGCATGCTGCACCGCTTCCTTGGCGTAGCGGTAGAGCTTGGATTTGTTGCCGAAATAGCCCTTGGCGTATTTCAGCACTTTCTTGCGGCGCTTGCGCGACGCGGGGGAGTTAGTAGCACGAGCCATGTTATATAGTAGGTTTTAGTGTCGGCGGGTCGTCTCGTTAGGATTCACCCGCCTGGCAAGTTGTGGTTTTGCGCGACGTCTTACCGGAGGCCGGTGGGCAGACAGCGGAGGAGCGGCGCAGCATGGCCGGGGGCTACGAGCTTGTCGCGGGAGGCACGGCGTTTGGACTTCGTGCTCTTCGCGGCCAGCAGGTGACGGAAACCGGGCGTGCGGCGGATCAGCTTCCCGGTGCCGGAAATCTTGAAGCGCTTGGCAACGGACTTTTTGGTCTTTTGCATGGATGGAGCGGCCGAAAACAGAGCACGTGCACGGCGTTGGCAAGTGTTTTGTCCAAGAAAGTGCTCGGCACGGATGCCCCCAGCCTAACTCCGCGCCCCGTAGGTGGCTATGGCTCGGGGCGACCAGGTTTAAATATCCGCCCAATCCCGTTCAGGAGTGTGTTTTCCCGGGCAGAAATTCCGGACCTGGCAAATCCGGGAAATGTCGTTGACATGGCCCCTGCGATAATAACTTTTGCCCCTTCGTTTTTTGGCTTCCTAGCTCAATGGTAGAGCAGTTGACTCTTAATCAATTGGTTCCGGGTTCGAGTCCCGGGGGAGCCACCAAATTTCCGTTGTTTGCCAGTCCCAATCCAGAATTGCGCTCAGCGCGCCACGCCGGCGTAGCTCAATGGTAGAGCACCTGTTTTGTAAACAGGCGG
>JBKJRX010000207.1:0-7198 GCA_046593155.1 Lacunisphaera sp. | reverse complement strand
GAGCGGAAGCAGGAGATTGTTCAAAGGGCAGACAAAGGGGTCGGGCTTTACCTTTTGCCATTTCAGTTGGGCCGGGCCGGGCGTCAGCAGGACGGCGGCCGGCAGCGCGTTCCACCTGGCCCAAACCGTAGCCACAGGCCTCCGTGCCTGTGCCCCGCGAGACCGACCAACCACGGGCAACCGATATCCCCTCCTCATCATCACAACCTGAAACGCAGGCATTCGATCATCTTGCGCATGATCTCGCGCTGACGGACCGGAGTGACGCGGCCGGCCGCGCCGCGAATCTTCTCCTTGCTGACCACATGCACGAAACCGCAGTCAACCTCCGAGGCGAATTCCAGACCGTCGGCCCCGTTCAACAGAACCCCGTGGCGTCGCAGGCCCACGGCTGGCACTTTCTTCGACCCGAAAAGCACATTCAGCCGCAACTGCCTTTCGTCGCTGCAGATTTCGTCCGCCGAAATCACCACCGCCGGATGGGCATCGGTATCCCGGTCAGGGTTGATCCTGACCTTGACGACGTCCCACTGCCGGTGACCGCTGCTCATCGTCCAGGCTGGCTTTCTTCCCCAAGGGCATTGCGCTGCCGCACCGTGGCCTCGTCCGCCGCGAAGTATCCGGCGGACCGGACCGGCACCGGCTGGGGTATTTCGCAGGGGACCAGTTGCATGTAATCCCCGCCGTTCTGCAGGATGATGGTCTCACCCCGCCTGGCCCGGGCAAAAATCCTGCTGAAATTTCTTTTGGCTTCGGACACTTTGATTGTCTTCATGAGTCTTCAGTGAGTCCCGGCCGAGACTGGTGTCAAGGGGAACAAAAGGACGGAGCCCAAAAGCGCAGACAAAAGGGGACGGGCTTTACCTTTTGCCATTGCCGTTGGCCCGGGCTGAGCGTCAGCAGGACGGCGGCGGCCTTCGGCGCCCGAGGCCGCCCTACCCGATTCCCGGGGGTGGAGCGCGCTGACCTCAGCGCGCTGGAATGCGAGCAAACGCCCTGAAGCGCCTTGGGGTCCCGACTTCGCCAAGGCTTCGACGGACAGGCAAGCCGCTCCCCCTTCTGGGCCTTGGCGCGCAGGCTCATGGTTTGATCCCTTGGATCCATGCGCGATTGGCGATATGCCAGTCGACGGCCATCTTAAACCCTTGTTCAGGGGAAACGCCAGGCGACCAACCGAGCAGGCGCCGGGCCTTGGTGATGTCGGCCCAGGTTTCCTTCATGTCGGCGGCGCTCGCAGGCTGACCTTGAATAACAGCTCGGAGCTGGGAGCCGGGAGCGCGGAGCTCGTTCAGCGCTTTTTCGATCATGGCGATCATCGCGGTGATGCTGAGCGGGTTGTTGCCGCCGCCGAGGTTGACTATCTCGAAGGATGGCGGGAGGCCACCTTCGATGAAAGCTGAAGGCTGAAAGCTGAAAGCTGAGGATTTCGGACCAGAACCCATCTCCGCTCCAGACACTTCAGCTTTCTGCTTTGCTTCGCCATCTCCCCCGAGGCTCCGGTAGGGCACGGACTCCGCTCCGCGCCCCGGCGGCGAAGGGACTCGCCGCCCTACCTCAGGGCCGTTGGGGGCAGCCACCTTCGCTTGGCCTTCGGCGCCCAAGACGGCCCCTACCGCTTTCGGCTGCGCCAGTTTTCCCCCGAAAAGCTGGCCGGCCAGGATCGTGCCGAGGGCGATGTCGTCCACGTAGGTGAAGTCGCGCGCCTGGGTGCCGTCGCCGTAGAGCGTGATGGGCGTGCCTTCGTCGATCCACTTGATGAATCGGAACGGCGCCATGTCGGGCCGGCCCGCGGGACCGAAGACGGTGAAATACCGCAGCACCGTCACGTCGATGCCGTGCTTTTGATGGTAGTCGAGGGCCAGCAACTCTGCCTGGCGTTTCGTCTCCGCATAGGGCGACTGCATCTTCCCGAGCACCACGTCCTCGACAAAGGGCATCGGACACCCGGCATAGACCGACGAACTCGAGGCCAGGACGTGTTTCTTCACACCATACTTCACCTGACACTTCAGCACGTTCTCCTCGCCGATAACATTCGTCCGCCGGTAAAGCTCCGGGAACTCCAGGCTGTAACGCACGCCGGCGCGGGCGGCCAGGTTGAAGACGGCGCTGAAGTCCGACCGCTCAAACACACGCTCCAGAGCGGGAAGATCCTCGATATCCAGCGTGTGGAACTCAAACCGGTCGGATTTCACCGGAGAAACCTGAGACCTGAAACCTGAAACCTGAGGGCCTGATACACGATCTTTCAGACTTGCCACTTGGTTCGCGTCGCAGCCTGCCAGTTCTGCCAAGCGCGCGAGTCTGTAGTATTTCAGCCTCACGTCATAATAGTCATTGAGGTTATCAATCCCCACGACCGTGTGGCCTGCTTCGAGCAGCTGCTCGGCTACCTTGGAGGCGATGAAGCCTCCGACGCCGGTGACCAGATAGCAACGCGATGCGTTGCCATCTTGGTGAACGGTCGGCGGTTGACGGTGGACTGTCATTGATACGGTGGACTGTGGAAGGGCTAACCGGTGGACAGTTTGATTCGGTGGACGGTAGACGGTGGGCAGTTTACGGTGAGCGGTTACCGGCTACTGGTTACTGGCAACCGGCCACTGGTAACTGGTTACCGGAACAACGGTCATGACCAATCGCCGGAGCTAAGCATGGCGCCTAACCGACGCCCGACCTGTTTTGACTGGCTCCATAATGAATCGAAAGTGGCTTGGTTCAAATATCCGTAGGCGTGTGCTCGCAGCAGCCAGTGCTGTGTTTCCTGCAACTCGCCGTCAGCATCGGTCAACTTACTGGTAAAATGCGCGGGATAGCGCCGTTTGGCCCACGCTTCTGCGATATTGGAACCAACTGAGCGCGAAGACCGCCGAATTTGATCCGTCAGAGAATACATTTCTTCCTTCGGCCAGGCCTTCGTGCACTCGAAGATAGTCAGATCCAGTGCACAGGCTTCCTGGTAGACATCTAGTTCCTGAAAACTCTGCGCCTTGCCACTCATTGGTTCTGGTTTTTCTGCATCATCACCGCTTACCGTCTACGGTCAACCGTCCACAGGATTGCATCAGGTAACAGCGGGGAGCCGAAGCAGGTGATTTTTCAACTTTCATCGTTCAATTTTCACTGTTCATTGCATGAAGAAAAACCGGAATCTGGAAACAGGTTTGGAGCCACGCGTTACAGCTTGCTGAAATTAAAAATGAACATTGAACGGTGAAAAATGAACATTCCCCAGTCATCTGCGGGGACTTTACCTTTGGTCGCTGCGCCCAGGCCGGTCACGGCCCGGCGAGGGAGTCAAGGTCCGGGATCGCTTCCAGTTGATCAAGAAATCGCGGCAACTGCTCAGTCACAATCCCCCACACCACCGCGTCCTCAATCTGCTCATAGGCATGGGCCAGAACGTTGCGAAACCCGATGATGGCCGGCCACTCGCCGATCACGCCCAAGTCTTCCGGCCGCTGTCGGCGAATGCGAGCCAGGGCCTCCCCAATGATCTCGAACTTGCGCTCAATGGCTGAGGACAGCATCTCGTCGGCGCAATAATCGGCATAACTGCGACCGGCCGCAAAGCGCCGGATGGCCCGAGCCGCCTCGCGCGCATCGTAGTAGTGCTTCAAGGAAGTTTCATCCATGCACAATCGTCAGGTCGCGTTCCATGCTGCGCTTAAGAAACGGATTCCGCACCATGCGCGGGGTGAGCACCTGCACCGGCCGACCGAACCGCCGGGTCGCCTCCTCGATGAAGCCGAAATAACGATCCGCCATGTGGTCGGGAGTGGGGTTCTCAAACTCCGCCAGAAAATCGATGTCACTGTCTCCCCGGTCCTCCCCCCGGGCTACGGAACCAAATAGGCCCAGCCGGCTTACGCCATAGCGCCGGCATAGATCGGCGCTGTGGGAGATGATGAGCTGTTTTAGCGGTGCCGGCATGGCGGGAGTGGTTCGACCGGAGTTAACCCAGATGCCCCGCGACAGTCAACGTCGCGGAAATGGTTGTGGGTTTGACCGCCGCCAGCGTAAAGCCGCCGCCAGCGAAGGCCTGAAGGGTAAAAGGAGCTGAAACGGGTCATGCTTTACCTTTAACCATTGGTCGAACTACGGCGGGATGATTGTTCAGTTTTCATCGTTCAATTTTCACCGTTCATTGCACGAGCTAGGAGACCTGTTCAACCGCGTTGCTCCGAGCTGACGGTCGACCCGATGAAAAATGAACAATGGACAATGAACGATGAACATTGCCGGCGGAGCCGGGCTGATCGACGTGGTAGACAATGGTATGCGGGCCCACAAAGCGGTGAAAGAGTTCTTCCCCTTCGGAATCGAAATCAATGTAGGACGGTTCTGAAAATGGGTGGGCTGCCAGCAGATCGAGTGCTCTCTCAACGCGACGTCGCGGTGCCGGAGACAGTCCGCGGAGATAGTCATAAGACTGTTCATCCAACAGCCATCTGTAACCAGCGCTCACCTGGTGGGCGTGGAAACGGACCTGGCGGAGCGCGCCTTGGTGCGACGCGCGTATTCCCCCTGGCTGATGCCCCCGGCCGCGGCCAAGCGACGGCGGCGGCGCGTCATCTCGGCTTTCCAGCCCGGGTCGGACGCGCTTTCCTGCGCGTAGAGATAGGCCCGCAGCCACGCCCGCTCTCTGGCGGTCAGCTTTTCAGCCGTTTCTTTGAGTTCAGTGATGGACATATGCGCGATGCTCGTAAGAGAAACTGTCAGCTGTGGTTAAATCGTCAAGTGCTTGAATCCGGGGGGCCGGGTAAAGGCCAATGCGGTTTAACCGCTAATGCACACTAATCGGACACTAATCCAAACGGGAGTTAGACACTCCGAGTCTTGGGATTTTCCCATTAGTGAGGCCTTAGTGGATATTAGTGGTTAAAGAATCTGATCCATCCGTGTTCATCCGTATTCATCCGGGTAATCCGCGGTAAAAAGCGCCTTGGTCTTTGCCCCCAGATTTCAGGTTTCAGGTCTCAGGTTTCGGATAGTGCTCCCATCCCGTTTGGTCCGGGCCTTCAATCGAACAGGGCCGCCAGGGCGGTCAGGTGCGCATCATCGTGCTCCAACTCCACCCCGTGCTCCCACGCACAGGCCGCGATCACCAGATCCGCCCCGGGCACGGTCACGGCTTCGGCTCCTCAGCAACCGCCCATGATGGCCGGGCTTTCCCCACGGGATAGCGGCCAGTCACGGCATCAAAGACCCAGATATCCTCGTCAATCTCCTCCCAACGCAACGCCCGGCCCCCGACCCTTAATTTGACCGCAGCCAGCGGTCCGGCCGCCGCCGCCGCCAACCTAGGATAATAGTGCACAGGGAAAGTGTGCGTCGCTCCGTCAAGCAGCCGCAGCCAGACCTGTCCGTCGCGGACGGACGCCTCCACCGCGATCATATCGTCATTCTTTCGGTCCATGGTATTCATGCCATTTCTGTATCAGGAAGGCTTGGTGGGTCTGAACGAGTTTCGCCAGGTCGCTTAGCTCGTGGGAAGCAAAGCCATAATTACGGGCCAAGGCAAGTGGCTGGAGCCAGAACTTGGCTTCTTTATCGTCGCGTTCCACATGAATATGGGCCGGCTCTCCCGGCTCGCGGGTGTAGAAATGAAAGCGATAGGGTCCAATGCGTAGAATCGTGGGCATGACTTGTTGTGCATCAGCTTCTCGACGCTATGCGGCATAGACCAGCGATTTTGATCGATCGACTTCCGGTTGAAACAGCGGGATCGCCGTCGCACCGCATCGCGTCAATCCAGCCCGAGGTATCGATCAGCTTCATCTCAGTCCGTCGTCCGCATCTGGCTCAATTCCTTCCGCGTGAACAGGTCCTTGAAAGTCCCCATCTTGGCGGCCAGCCGGGTGAGCCGCTGCCGGCGGTTGTAATCCGCCACCGCGACGCTCACCGCCTCGGTCTTGGTCTTGGCTCCGGTATGCCGAATGGCTTCCGCCAGCTCCTTTTCAGGAAGGTCAATGGTCGTCTTCATGCTTAGAGAATGACCTGTTTGGAATTCCTGTTCGAGAGATTTTTCCGGCCGGTAATTTTACCTGTCCGCTCCGTGTGCGACCTCGGCCTGGCGCCCCCTTGTATCAGGAAGGCTTGGTGGCATGGATATGCAGGAGCCATCACCCGGTTCCATCCGTGGGTTCCGCCTGGAATTCCGCCGAATGAAAAATGAACAATGGACAATGAACGATGAACATTGCCGGCATGGCTTCGCCCCGTCGCTTCCTGGTGGAAGCAACCGGCTTTAGTTGGACTGTGCTATTTGCGGCCATTGGGCCTTGTGTTCCCGGTAGGGGCGCTCTTGTCGGCCATAGGCCGGGCGACGGCTGATGCCCTCAAGCGCCCTGGGCTGTTGAGGGCAACAGCCCCTACCCCCCGCGGCGCGGAACGGAGTCCGCGCCCTACCCGTTTTAAGAGACCTGAAACCTGAAGGTCTCCGGCCCTCCTCTGCTATCTCTGCGATCTCCTGTTAAATCATTCCGTTGTTTCGTGTATTCCGTGGGTAAAAATGTCCTGGGTTTATCTCTGGGCTCTCTGCGTTAAATTTTTCAGGTTTCAGGTTTCAGCTTTCAGGTTTCCCTCAAGCTCCCTGGGCTGTTGAGGGCAACCGCCCCTACCCCCGCGGCGCGGAGCGGAGTCCGCGCCCTACCCGTTTTAGGAGGGAGCCAAAAACGGGAGCCAAAAACGGGTCATGCTTTACCTTTAACCTTTGGCCGAACTACGGCGGGATGATTGTTCAGTTTTCATCGTTCAATTTCCACCGTTCATTGCATGAACAAAAGCCGGAATCTGGAAACATGTTTGGAGCCACGCGTTACAGCCTGCTGAAATTAGAAATGAACATTCCCCAGTCATCTGCGGGTCAGGTCTCCTCCGGTTCGAGCAGTTCCAGACGCAGACCGGCGGGGACAAAGTCATGGAAGTCCGTATCCCGCGTGACCCAGGTGCAACCGTGTTCGACCGCGAGGGCGGCATGCCGGGCATCCCCCACCCGCTTGCCCGTCGCCCGGGTGACTTCACACATCCGGCGGAAAAGCTCCCAATGCCGGTCCCCCGGGGCCAGCAGCCGGCAACCGGGCGTCTGCCGCAGGGCGTCAATCACGGCGAGGGCCTGCGGCAGCGGCGTGGGACCCGCGGGAAAATTCGCATGCGTCACAATCCGCACGAAGGCGGTGGCTGTTTCCAAGGAGAG
>JBKJRX010000191.1:0-2545 GCA_046593155.1 Lacunisphaera sp. | reverse complement strand
CGGGCAGGCGGGGTAGCCGGGGGCGGGGCGGATGCCGCGGTATTTTTCGCGGATGATGTCCTTCATCTCCAGATTCTCGGTTTTGCCATAACCGGAGAAGTCGCGGGCCTTCTTGTGCATCAGCTCGGCGAGGGCCTCGGCGAGGCGGTCGCCCAGGGCTTGGGCCATGATGGCGTTGAAATCATCGTGCTTCGCGCGGAACTCGGCGGCGAATTCCTCGACGCCGTGGCCGGCCGTGACGGCGAAGCCACCGAGATAATCGATGCGGCCCGAATCTTTCGGGGCGATGAAGTCGGCGAGGCAGTGGTTGAACTGGCCGGCGGGCTTCTCGTGCTGCTGGCGGAGGAAATGGAAGGTCTTGAGCACCTTTAGGGAATCCGGTCGGCGACCGTTCGACGGGTTCGACAGGCTCACCGCAGGCAAGCTCAGGGTGATCCCTGCGGGATCAGGATCGTAAACCTCGACGGAATCACCGACCGAGTTTGCTGGCCAGAAGCCGATGACGGCCTTGGCGGTGTAGCGTTTTTCGTCGATGATGCGCTTCAGCATCGCCTGCGCCTCGGCGTAGAGCTTGGTGGCTTCCTCGCCGACGACCGGATCCTTCAGGATGTCGGGGAAGCGGCCGTGCAACTCCCACGTCGAAAAGAACGGCGACCAGTCGATGTAGGCGGCAATCTCGTCGAGCGTCAGACGCTCGACGGAGACCTGAGACCTGAGACCTGAAACCTGAGGATCGGTTGAGAAAACCTTCGTGCCAAGAAACTCCGGGTTGGGAATGTCCACGGTCTTCCAATCAGTCGGCTGGGCGCGCTTGCGGGCTTCGCCTAGCGAGTGAAGCTTGCGGGCGCCGCGACGGTCGGCGAACTCGACCCGCTGGCGTTCCTGGGTGGCCTTCACCTCGGCAATATAAGTAGGCTTGTTATCTGAGCTGAGCAGCTTCGAAACGACGCCGATGACACGCGAGGCGTCGAGCACGTGGATGACGGGCTCGGAGTAATGCGGGGCGATCTTCACCGCGTTGTGCGCGGCCGACGTCGTGGCGCCGCCGATGAGCAGCGGGATCTTGAGGCCCTGGCGCTCCATTTCCTTGGCGTTGTGCACCATCTCGTCGAGCGAGGGCGTGATGAGGCCGGAAAGGCCAATGATGTCGGCGCCCTTCTCCCGGGCGGCGGTGAGGATCTTCTCGCACGATACCATGACACCGAGGTCGATGACCTCATAATTGTTACAGGCGAGGACGACGCCGACGATGTTCTTGCCGATGTCGTGCACGTCGCCCTTGACCGTGGCCATAACGATGCGGCCCTGGGCCTTGGCGATGCCGCCGGCGGCGACGAGCGCGGCCTTCTCGGCCTCCATGAACGGCTGGAGGTAGGCGACGGCCTTCTTCATGACGCGGGCCGACTTCACGACCTGCGGGAGGAACATCTTGCCCGCGCCGAAGAGATCGCCGACGACGCGCATGCCGTCCATCAACGGGCCCTCGATGATCGTGAGCGGCTTGCCGTATTTCTGGCGGGCTTCCTCGGTGTCGAGGTCGATAAAGGCATCGATACCTTTGACCAGGGCATGGCTCAGGCGGGATTCGATGGATTCTTTGCGCCAGGCTTGCTCGGTGGCGGCATCAGCATCGGCCCGCAGGGACGCGGGCCCTCCAGCTTGGGCTTTCAGGCTCTCGCCTAAAGTCACAAGCCGTTCCGTGGCGTCGGGGCGGCGGTTGAGCAGGACATCCTCGACGTGCTCAAGCAGGACCTTGTCGACCTCCTCGTAGACCTCGAGCATCGACGGGTTGACGATGCCCATGTCCATGCCGGCCTTGATGGCGTGGTAGAGGAAGGCCGCGTGCATGGCCTCGCGCACGGGATTGTTGCCGCGGAAGCTGAAGGAGACGTTGGAGACGCCGCCGCTGACCTTGGCGTGCGGGAGGTTGGCTTTGATCCAGCGCGTGGCCTCGATGAAATCGACGGCGTAGTTGTTGTGCTCCTCGATGCCGGTGCCGACGGTGAGGATGTTCGGGTCGAAGATGATGTCCTCGGGCGGGAAACCGACCTGGTCGACGAGCAGGCGGTAGGCGCGCTCGCAGATGCGGATCTTCTCGGCGTAGGAGGCGGCCTGGCCGTTCTCGTCGAAGGCCATGACGACCACGGCGGCGCCGTAGCGGAGGATGGTACGCGCCTGCTCGAGGAATTTCGCCTCGCCCTCTTTGAGCGAGATGGAGTTCACGATGCCTTTTCCTTGGAGACATTTCAGGCCGGCCTCGATCACTTCCCACTTCGAAGAGTCGACCATGATGGGGACCTTGGCGATCTCGGGCTCGGAGCCGATGAGTTGGAGGAAACGCGTCATCGCCGCGACGCCGTCGATCAGGCCGTCGTCCATGCACACGTCGATGACGTTGGCGCCGTTGTCGACCTGCTGGCGCGCGACGGAGACGGCTTCCTCATAATTACCGGCTTTGACGAGCTTGGCGAACTTCGGCGAGCCCGCGACGTTGGTGCGCTCGCCGACCATGAGGAAGGACCCGATTTGCTGGGTGAAGGGGAGG
>JBKJRX010000064.1:0-4459 GCA_046593155.1 Lacunisphaera sp. | reverse complement strand
TTCTGCATCCCGCACGGCGGCGGCGGCCCCGGCATGGGCCCGATCGGCGTGGCAAAACACCTCGCCGCCTACCTGCCCGGCCATGTTGCGCTCCCGCGCAACGAGGTCGGAGGCCGGAGGCTTGAGGCCGGAGGAATTCCCTCTCCCTTCTCCCACCTCCCGCCTCCTCCCTCTAGCGGGGCCGTCTCCGCGGCCCCGTACGGCAGCGCGAGCATTTTGGTCATCACCTGGATGTATATCCGCATGATGGGGCCGGACGGCCTCACCCGCGCGACGCAGTTCGCCATCCTCAACGCCAACTACATCGCCAAGCGCCTCGCGGCGCATTTTCCCGTCCTCTACCAAGGCAGCAGCGGGCTGGTCGCCCACGAGTGCATCCTCGAATTCCGTCCGTGGAAAAAGCACGGCCTCGAGGTCGAGGATGTCGCGAAGCGCCTGATGGATTATGGCTACCACGCGCCGACGATGTCTTTCCCCGTCCCCGGCACGCTCATGATCGAGCCGACCGAGAGCGAGACGAAGACCGAGCTCGACCGCTTCTGCGATGCGCTCATCGCGATCCATGGCGAAATGGCCGCTGTGGCCAGCGGCGAGAGCGACAAGGCCAACCACCCGCTCAAGCACGCCCCGCACACCGCGGCGGCAGTGACGGCCACCGACTGGAACCATCCCTATTCCCGCGAGACCGCCGCCTTCCCCGACAAGTGGACGCGCGCCTCGAAGTTCTGGCCCGCCGTCGGCCGCGTGGACAACGTCTACGGCGACCGAAACCTGGTGTGCTCGTGCGTCGGCATGGAGGCGTATGCCGCGCCCAGCGCGGCAAGTTGAGGGTTGATAGCTGAGAGTTGAGAGACTGAACCCCCGGTAGGGGCCGTCTTGGGAGCCGTAGCCTTGGCGAAGGCTGCTGCCCTCAACGACCCTCCCCTGTAGGAGCGGCTTTATGCCGCGATTTCTCCAAGCCCCGCCGCCCGGCGGGGCTTTTCATTTCACCGCCCTTTGCGCCACACCGAGTCCTCCCTCGCCGCGTGGACAACCGCGAGCACGAGAACCATGCGATTTGGCTCATCAACTTCGTAGATGACCCGGTAAGGGAATCGCTCCGGATACCGCCAGCGCAGGTTCTTTGTCGGATGCTTGCGTGCCGCCAGATGCGGATTGTCGGCCAATCCCTTCCAGATCTGCACAACCTCGTCGATAAACGCCCGGCCTAAACCGGCCTGCCTTTCCTCATACCATGTCGCCGCACTGGCGACATCATCCCTCACCCGAAAGCTGAACACCACCCGCCACATCACGGGCCAAATTTGGCCCGTAATTGTGCTTCGATCTCCTCCAGGCTGAGGCCGGAAGACGGATTCCGCAGATACTCCGCCCGCCGCTCCTCCACCAGTTTTTCTTCCGCGGGTGCCAACGCGGAATTATCCAGCTCGACCATCCGCCGCACCAGCATCTGGCGCTGCTCAACCGTCAGCGACGGCAGCTCGGCGAGAAGTTCCTGAAAGCTCATGCCCGCACCCTACTCGCCCATCCGTCGTCCGCAAGCCGGGACTGCCGCGTGGACAACAACTACGACGACCGAAACCTGGTCTGCAACTGCGTCGGCATGGAGGCGTATGCGGAGGCGCCCAAGGCGTAAGACGACCAATCCGGTTTTAACCACTAATGCAGCACCTAACGGTGCTGCTTGAAAGTCCCCTCCGCCTAATCGGCTCTGGTTTTGGTTCCGGGGAGCGGCTAATCGCCGCTTGGATATCTGCTTGGTTTCGCCGTCGGCGATCAGCCGACCCCCGAAGCCCCTTGGCGTAGCCGATTAGGCGGAGACGCACCATGTGCAGAGCCGTTAAGCGATGCATTAGTGGTTAAAAATTGATTCTACTCCGCGCCCTCAATCTCCGGCGGCTTGATGGCTGTAAGCAGCCGGTCGAGTTCCCCCTGCGTCGGGTTGCGGATCGAAAGCACGGTGAGGATTGCCGGACCCGCAGGCAGATCCACCTGAGCAGGCTTGCCGACAGTAAGACCAAGGAGGGCCGCGGCGAGCGGCGAGTTGTGCGGCAGGCACTCGATGCCGGTCTCCGGATCGGTTGCCGTCTCACCATAGGTCGCAATGAGAAACGTAAAGCGATGCTTCCGTTTCGTGCCCCCATCCTCCTTTTCAATCCCGGCCACGTGGCCGAGCTGGAGGAAATCAGTCGGCTTGGTTAGCCACGCGGCAGGATCGACCTCGATGAAGGTGTTGCGCCGCGAAAAGCGGTCAAGTTCGTCCATCTTGCGATCCACGGCCCGGATCGCGTCCTTGGCGGCCTTGAAGCCGAAATTCTCCCGCAGGTCGCCCTGGCTGTGTGCCTCCATCTTGTCCTCCACGAGTGCAGCGCGTTTCACCTTCAGTGCTGCATACTCCTCCGCGAGCACGCGACCATAGCCCCGCCGCACGTAGATCGTCGCCGGTGGGGGCGCAGCCAGCCGGAAGATGTTTTTACGACGAGGAGGCGCCATGCGCTGCGAGTGAGCGGGCCGCGGAACGAAATGCAAGCCGGGCGCATCGCGGTCCGGACCCACCCGCGCCGCGAAGTTCTAACCCGCCGTCGGCCGCGTGAACAACGTCTACGGCGACCACAACCTGGTGTGCAGCTGCGTCGGCATGGAAGCCTACGCGCGCCCAGCGCCGCGAGTTGAAGGGTGAAAGCTGAGAGTTAAGAGACCGAACCCCCGGTAAGGGTCGTTGCCCTCAACGGCCCTCCCCCTGTAGGAGCGGCTTTATGCCGCGATTTCTCCAAGTCCCGCCACCCGTCGGGGCTATTTATTTCACCGCTGCACCCATCACGTTGAGTCTTCCCATCACCCTCAATTATACCGATCAAGACGTAAGTTCCTGCATCAAGACAGACCGCCAATCTGCGAACGTCTTTCTTCTCACTTGCTCGAAGAAACTCGTGTAGTCTTCAGGGGAGAGGAAGTAAAAGTGATACCGCCAAGGCTCCCCAGCTGCTTTCAATCGTTCGTTGAGAGTATCAAAATGCTTCAAGCCGTCGCGACACTTTGCCTTGTTGCGATTAGAGTCATCCCCTTCCGCCTTCACTTCTACCACGAGAATGTCGTGCACCTTCGTAATCTTAATGAAAAAATCCGGATTGAAGTTCTCATTCGAAACATGCGTCTTCGCGGCTTTGGCCGGCTTGTAGGAATACGGGAAGGCATAGCCTCCGACATTCGGCATTTTCACGAACGAATCAAACAAGGCACCGTTCTCGAAAAGCAGACCGGAGAAGACGCGCTCCGGTTCATGGCTCGCGTAATGGACGTTCCAAGGTGATTTGAATGCGCTCAGGTCCACCTGATGGAGCCGTGTAGCTATCGCCTTTGCTTGATCGGAGGCGTCGTCCCCGAACTCTGCGCACATCTTCCTGAACTTCTGATACTGATCCCAAAGATGGACTTCCTGGCCCGTGAACGGGCTGGTGTCTTCGTTCACCGCGTAGAGTGCGCCATGCTCCTTGAGCATGCTTTCCGAGAATGACTGTTGTCGGATTTCCGCCATATCTACCGGGATAATTTCCTTCGCCAACTGACTCATCCGCGGATGCTGCTTGCCCAGATCGCGAAACATCGGGCCGAAGCCCTGTTGCAGGCGAAGCAGGTTCTCCTTGCTTAAGAATGTTTCATCCTGTCCCGCAGCCTTGAGCTTCGTGACGATGAACTCTCGCAATCGCTTCTTTGGCCATGCAGCGGCAATCTTCTCGTCTTTCTCGCGCAGAAACAGGCGCACAAGCTTTACCGCTTTCTCGACGTCAACCAGCCCATGATGCTCAATCTCAACAGCGAGTTTACCGGTCTCCGAGAATGTCGAATACTCCGTCGTTTTTCGATCCTGCGGTTGAAACTTTACGTCCGGCTCCTTCGCCTGTTCACGCTTTGTTTCCACCGCGGTCTGCGCCGGCTCGTAGCGCAGATTGTGCAGTGGGAACACATACTTGCTGCGACGTGGGTCATATCCCCAGGTTAGCGTGTTCTCCACTTCGAGCACTTCCTTGAGCAAGTTGCCAACCTCCTCGGACCACGCCTCGTGATTGTTGATGGTGACAAGCGGCTCGCCCCCCGTTGATCCGCCAGCAGTTCCCGCAACGCCATCAGGTTGTCGCCCCACACCAGCAAATTTCGCCACCCATCGTCATGCGGACGCTCTGTGCAGAACGAGCGGACATGCTGCCAGGGAGCCGCCGGAGTTTGCGCGAGCACTTCCTCGCGGCTCAGCTTTCCGTCATATACCAGCCGGTATTCCTTACCCACTGCTTGCGGTGTAGAGCTCCCCGGAAACAGTCGTTCACGCCAAAGTGATGGCAGCGGCTGACCGGACGAAAGGAATGACAATACTTCAGCCCTCTCGGTGTCAGTCAGGCGGGGCATAGGGCGGATGCTTCGCGCGGCGTTCAGCTCTACCGGGTGCAAGCCACCTCACGGACAG
>JBKJRX010000339.1:0-9653 GCA_046593155.1 Lacunisphaera sp. | reverse complement strand
CCTACACTCCCTTCAATTACGGTGATTCGGCGAACGCTGACATCGACCTGGGCAGCGGCGGCGCCTGCCTGATTCCGGCGCTGGGCGAAGGCGAGACGGCCACCCCGCACTTGCTGGCTCTCGGCGGGAAACAAGGAAACGTCTACCTGCTTGACCGCGCCCATTTGCCCGGCGGCCTGGTGGATCGCCAGCCGGTCAGCCAGGATCCCGAAAGCGACACGTCCCTCCTCTCGCCCGCGATCCAACCGCAATTCGGCCGGCGCGGCCCGCTCAACGTTTTCGGTCCCTATTCGGAAACCAAGGGCGCCATGGACAAGGCGAGAAGCCGCAGCGTGCCGGCGTATTGGCGGGCCGGAGAGAACCGCCATTTCCTCTTTGTCACGGGCCAGACCAAGGTGGCCGAGGGTGCGGACGCACCCACCGTCCCGTGTCTGGCGCGATTGCACATCATCACCACGCCCGGCCGGCCGGCTTATCTCGAGGTGGATCAATACGAACGGTCGCAGATCTTCGGCAATCCCGGCTCCCCCGTGGTCAGCAGCCGGGCTGGCAGCGACGCCATTGTCTGGGTGCTCGATGAAAACGCCCCGCGAACCGCGCTGCTGATCGGCGACAACCCGCCACGCCCGGTGCTCTACGCCTTTGAAGCTCTCACGTTGAAGTTGATTTGGAAAAGCCCCGAGGGAGCGCTGCACACCAGCGGCAAATACAACGAGCCGCTGATCGTGCGTGGCACGGTATTTGTCGGCACTGATCGCATCCAAGCCTTCGGCGTGGGTCAGCCGGCGCGGAGTCCCGTCATACCGGCCGCGACCCCCGTTGCACTCCCGGCCGGACCCACGGAGCCGGCCGCGGCCTTCCCCGGCAGGGATCTGTATTTATCGGGCGGAGCCTGCGCCGTTTGTCACGGCGTCGACGGCGAAGGCCTGGCCGGGGTCAATCCGCCGCTCGCAGGCTCCGAATGGGTCAACGGTCCCGAAGAGCGCTTGATCAAGATCATGCTGCATGGGTTGCAAGGGCCGGTCACCGTGGCGGGGAAAGAATATAATGGAGCCGTCATGCCCGGGTTCGGACAGGGCCTGAAATCACCGTTCAATTGGAGCGACGAAAGAATCGCGCAGGTGCTGACCTATATCCGGCACGAGTGGGGAAACACCGGCGCCCCGATTGCCGCGGAAACCGTCACCCTGATCCGTCAGAAAACCGGCGATCGCGATCCGTGGACGCAGGAGGAGCTGCTGAAGATAGGCCGTTGACCAGTCCGCCGCCTATTGCTCAGGGACTAAAGCCGCACTGGCACCGGCGGCGGGCCTGGCGGCTTAACCGCCTTGGCCTTGGGGTCCGGCATTGGCGGGCGCTGCTGGCGATATTTTTTGAAGAGCTCCCGCAATTCCTGATACCCGGCATCGGTCAGGTCGGTGGTCAGTCGGAATTTCGTCACCCCCTGCGGGTTTGGGCCATCCGGTGGCAGCCGCAGGATGCGCGCCTCGTGGCAGCCGAAACAGATTAACACCCGATAGGTGCTTCCCACAGACTCAAAACTCACGGCATAATCACCGTGAAAGCCGCCGCAAAATTTAACACCTCTCCACGGTTTGAATAAACCGGCGCCGAACAATCGTTGCAGGTCCGTCTGGTCCTCCGGGAGCATCTTTTGCGAAGGGAGATAGAACCAATTTTCGTCGAACAGTATTATCAGTCTGGTGCGAATCTCATTTTCCACGAAGGCCTTTCCCTCGAACGAGTGCGGCAGGCCCTCATAAATCGTGAACTTATCCGCCAGGGGCCCGGCCCGGGCCAGCGCGCCGGTGGCCTCCGGGAATGTGATAGAGGTGTCCCCTTGGGCGGCGTTCGGAACTGTCAGTGACGCTTGCAGGCCGGCGGCCGCCAGCGCCAGGCCCGGGAGAATCGTTTTCTTGAACACGTTCATGCCGTCCAAGACGAGCTGCAGGCGACTTCCTTAGCAAGTCCTCCCCGAATGCCGGCCAAAAGCCGGGCTCAGGCGGCTAGCGGGCAACCGCCCTCGTCACGGCGGGGTAACCATCTCCCCCTCGTAGCGGGTTTTTACCCCGCAGACGTTTTTACCCCCGTTGGCTTACTCTTAAAGCATACAACCGCTTCCACTGCCATGAACAACGCCTCATCCATCTTCCTGATCCGCCGCGACCATGTCCTCGGGCTCGCCGCCCATCTCGCCGCCGGCATACTCGCCTTGGTGTTGCTGACCGGCGCTGCCCGCGCAAAGAACCACACGATTTGCCAATCGGCGACCACTTCGTCGGTGCTAGTCTCGCGCTGAGCGCTCCGCCGGCCCCGCGATTCAACCACCCTTTGCTGCATGTCCGGTGTTTTCCCCTTTGGCGTGGCCGGGTTTCTTTGCCAGCCCACGCTTTCTTTTTGCCAGACGCTCGCCTTCACCGCCGGCCTATTCCTTGCGCTCGCCACGCCGGCGCAGTCCTCCGCCTCCGGCGGTAGGGTGGCCGAGGCCGTGCGGCCGGCCCGGAGCGCGGATGACCGCGTGGTGGTGCGGGTCAAGGCCGGGCGGAATCTCAACACGCTCCACCGCCAGCTCGGCACGCGCGGGCGCAAGCTTCTCCGCCGCGCGGCGCGCGGCCGCGCGCCCGACCTCGAGGTGATCGAACTGCCCCGCGGCCGGCGAGAGGAGGTGCTGGCCGCGCTCCGCGCCAGCGGGCTGGTGGAGTATGCCGAGCCAGACTATCGGATGAAGGCCCTGATCGAGCCGAACGATTTCCGTTTCTACGACGGCTCGCAGTGGAACCTGAAGAACACCGGCGTGTATGGCGGAACCGTCGGGGCTGACATCGACGCCCCGGACGCATGGGATCTGCGGAATTCCGCCGCCGGCGTGATCGTCGCGGTGGTCGACACCGGCGTCCGCCTGACGCACGAGGACCTGCGCGGTAACCTTTGGACCAACGCCGGCGAGGCCGGCACCGACACCGCGGGCCGCAACAAGGCGACGAACGGGGTCGACGACGATGGCGACGGCTACATCGACGACGTCCACGGCATCAACGCGATCAACCAGTCGGGCAACCCGGACGACGACTACGGCCACGGCACCCACGTCGCGGGCATCATCGGCGCGACCGGCAACAACCGCGTGGGCATCGCGGGCGTCGCCTGGCGCGTGCAGCTGATGGCGCTCAAGGCGCTCGATGCCACCGGCGAGGGCACCATTTCGGATGCGATCGAGTGCCTGGACTACGCGCGGGCGCATGGCGCCAAGGTGGTCAACGCCAGCTGGGGCTCCTACCAGTTCACCTCGCAGGCACTCCGGGACGCGATCGCGAATCTGCGCGACGCAGAAATCATTTTCGTCGCCGCCTGCGGCAACAGCTCCAGCGACAACGACGTCAATCCGCTGTTTCCCGCCAGCTACGAGTTCGACAACATCGTCGCGGTGGCGGCGAGCACGCGGACCGACAACGCCTCATCCTTCACGAACTGGGGCCGCACCACGGTCGATCTCGCGGCGCCCGGCTCGGTCTTTTCCACTTGGAAGGGCGCCGACAACGACTATCGCCACTACGAAGGCACCTCGATGGCGGCGCCCCACGTCGCCGGCGCCGCGGCCTTGATCTGGGCGCTGAACCCCGCCCTGACCTACCGGCAAGTGATCGCGGCGATCCTCGCGAACACCGACACCTTGCCGGATTTCGCCGGCAAGACCGTGACCGGCGGCCGTCTTAACCTCGCACTGGCGCTTTCCGCCGTCGTGTTGCTCCCCGCAGAGACGGTGCCCCCGCTCGTGTCGATGTCGCGTCCGCGGCTAGCCTCCACCGTGCGCGGAACGGGCGTAACGGTCGCGGCGACCGCCAGCGACAACGTCGGTGTGGAAAGCGTGCAGTTCACCCTCGACGGGCAGAAACTCGGTCCAGCGATCACCGTCGCGCCCTACACCTACACTTGGAACAGCACGACCGTGGCCAACGGCGTGCACGTCATCGGGGCCTACGCGTTCGACGAAGCCGGCAACAAGACCCAGGCGCTCTCCGGCGGGGTGATCGTGAGCAATTAGCTCCTACCCTCTACCCAAGCCCTGAGGCATGGGGTTTCCGATCAGCCGCCACCACTCCTTCACCGTTCAAGATACAAGGCCGTGGGGCTTGGGGTTGACGGCAGTGGCTGAACCGTTGGACTGCGGGCCATGGGCCAGCAAAATGACCCCATCTCCGAGCCCAGAGTAATTCGATGAGCCGTCCGATAATCCAGTTTCCTATCAGTTACAGCCTGCTCATCCATTGGCGCACTCGCCCCCATCAGACGACGACAGATTTCACCTCCCACATGGCCGCGGACCATGATCGGCGGGCCCTTTCCGCCCTCGTCTTGCGCACTTTCCCTTCGTGAATACGCGCTGCATTGGAATCAAGACCCCGATATTCCTGGTGACAGATAGTTTGGTTTTCGGCATGTTACTCGTGCTAATGAAATACTCTCAATCCTCCCTCTCGTTTCGCAACTTCGGCGCTCTCGCTCTCGCGCTCGCCAGCCTCGCTGCCGTCGCGTTTGCCGCCGACCCCGCGCCCAGCCCACTGGCCGCCGCCCAAAAAGCCACCACGCCGCAACAGGCGCTCGACCGCCTCGTCGCCGGCAACACCCGCTTCGCCACCAGCGCCGGCACGAAACGCGACCTCGCCGCGGAGATGCGCCAGACCGCTCCCGGCCAGTATCCCGTCGCCTCCATCGTCACGTGCCTCGATTCGCGCACCTCGCCCGAGTATCTCTTCGACCTCGGCATCGGCGACGCCTTCGCCGCGCGCGTAGCGGGCAACTTCGTCAACGAGGACATCCTCGGCAGCCTCGAGTTCGCCCACAAGGCGGCCGGCGCGAAGCTTATCGTTGTAATCGGCCACTCCGCGTGCGGCGCCGTCAAAGGCGCGTGCGACGACGTGAAACTCGGCAACCTCACCGCCGTCCTCGCGAAGATCCGCCCGGCCGTTGCCGCCGTGAAAGATGACGGCTCGCCCCGCACCTCGAAGAACACCGCCTTCGTCGAGCAGGTCGCCGCCGCCAACGTGCGGCTCACCGTGCAGCAAATCCGCGAGCGCAGCCCCGTGCTGCGCGAGATGCTTGAGGCAGGCCAGATCGGCCTTATCGGCGGCATGTATGACCTCGCGACCGGCCGCGTGACGTTTTACGCGGACACGGCGGTCAACGTGAAGGCGCCCTGACCGCAGCCGTGCGGCGACGCCGCACGCTATCGCGCCAGCAAGCCCGCCGCCTGCGTCACCCAAGGCGAGTGGGCGAGCGGCGGGTCGGGCAAGGCACCGGCTGAAAGAAAAAGCCGAAAGGGTCAGGTTAGGGTTCACCTGATTTGACGGACAGTGGATTGGGGGTCAAAACCCAAGGAGAGCCCAGAGTAATTCGATGATCCGTCCGATAATCCAGTTTCCTATCAGTGGTTACACTTTCAGGCTATGACCTAGAACCAAGGTAAGCCTCGCTGCGGGGGCCTCGTGGTTACGAGAGCTACGATGTGATATCAGTAGGACCTGGACGTCACCCCCCCGCGAACACCGGCCGGAAACCGGCGTCGGTCAGGATCTGTGCGATCTTCTCGCGCTGGTCGCCTTGGATCTCGATGTCGCCGTCCTTCACCGTGCCGCCGCAACCGCAGACGTTGCGCATCGTCTTCGCGAGCGATTCCTTCTCGGGCAGGCCGATGCCGACGAAGCCGGTGACGAGCGTCACGGTCTTGCCGCCGCGCCCGGCGGTGGTGCGCTTGATGTCGACCCGGCCGCGGTTCTTGGCGGAGGCTTCTTTCTTGGTGGCCTGTTGCCGGGCTGATTGGGGCGCCACGGGCAGCCCGGCGCCACTCAGCACTCCGAATGGATTTTGACCCAGTCCTTGCCCACCGTCGGTGGAAATCTTGCCGGAATCGCTCATCACGCCCTCGCTCCTCCGCAGCCTCCCGGCGGCGAGGCCGGCTTGGCGGCCAGTTCGTCGGCGCCACCGAGGTAAGCCAGGGCCTTGGCATAGCTGCGGCCGGCCAGGAAATGCTGGAGCTGGGGGTGCAGTTCCGGGCCATGGGACGCCTGGAGCGCCTCAATCTCGATCAGGGCGGTGGAAATGGCCGGCCCATCAGAGTTCTTAATCCCAGCATGGAGCTGCATAAGCGCGGCTTTGATTTTTGTCTCAGTCATTTTTTAGGTCTGGAATTAAACTATCTTAATGCGCGGGTTGGGCTGCCATTACTCCTGATTCATCCCCTCCCTCGTAGCCTGAATCACCTTGTCTCTGCGGACCGTGGATGTTCCCATTCACGTCCCCCGCTTACTATTACCCCGCGTGATAGGCAAGCCGTCATCCCCTGCGGACTTTCCCAACACTATTCCCCATGAATCCCGTCACTGTTTCCGAACGCGCCAATGCGGGTGTGATTGAGGAATACCACCAGCGCTGGCTCGACAATCCCGACTCCGTCGACCCGACGTGGCGCGCCTTTTTTCAGGGCTTCACGCTCGGCAGCAATGGCCAGGCCCCGGCGCACGCGCCGGCCGGAGCAGTCGTGGACAGCATCAAGCAGGCGGGCGTCTATTATCTGATCAGCGCCTATCGCAGCATCGGGCATATCCAGTCGCATCTCGATCCGCTGAACGACCCACCGCCGCCCTCGCCCAAACTCGCCCCCGCCAACTTCCGCCTGGGTGACGCCGACCTCGACACCGTTTTTGACGTCGGCAACTTTCTGGGCGGCGGCCAGTTCAAGCTCCGCGACATCCTGGCCGCGCTCAATCAGATCTACTGCGGCCACGTCGGCGTGGAATACGCCCATATGCAGGATCAAGACGCGCGCCGCTGGCTGCAGGAGCGCATCGAGTCCACGCGCCTCCAGCCGAAGTTCTCCAAGCCGGCCAAGGTCCGCATGCACCGCCGCGTTCACAAGGCCGAGCTCTTCGAGAAATTCCTCCACACGAAATACGTCGGCCAGAAACGCTTTTCGCTCGAGGGTGGCGAGACCACCATCGCGGCGCTCGACGCCATCATCGACCACTGCCCCCAGTCGGGCATCGAGGAAATCGTCATGGGTATGGCCCATCGTGGCCGCCTGAACGTGCTCTGCAGCATCCTGCGCAAATCCTTCGACCAACTCTTCGAGCAGTTCTCCGAGAACTACGTCCCCGATACCGTCGCGGGCGATGGCGATGTGAAGTATCACCTCGGCTACGAATCCGTCCTGACCACCACCGCCGGCGCGAAAGTTGAGGTCCGCCTCGCCGCCAACCCGTCCCACCTCGAGATCGTCAACCCCGTTGTCGAGGGCAAGGCCCGCGCCCGTCAGCGCATCCGCGGTGACGCCAAGGAACGCCGCAAGGTCATGCCGGTGCTCATCCATGGCGACGCCGCCGTCGCCGGCCAAGGCGTCGTGGCCGAGACGCTGCAATTTTCCCAGCTGCCCGGCTACCGCACGGGCGGCACCGTGCACTTCGTCATCAACAACCAGGTCGGTTTCACCACCGACCCGGTGGATGCCCGGTCGACGCGTTACTGCACCGACATCGCCAAGATGATCGAGGCGCCCATCTTCCACGTGAACGGCGACGATCCCGAGGCCGTCTGCATGGTCGCGCAGCTCGCGGTGGACTTTCGGGTGCAGTTCAAGCGCGACGTGTTCATCGACATGTATTGCTACCGGAAGCACGGCCACAACGAGACCGACGAACCGTCCTTCACCCAACCCGCCCTCTACAAGAAGATTGCCGCCCACGAGCTGGTGTCCGCCATCTACACCAAGCAGCTCGTCGCCGAGGGTTCCATCACCCCGGCCGAGGGCGAGGCCATCAAGACGGAATACTCCGGCGCGCTCGACGATAACCTCGTCAAGGCCAAGACCCGCGAAGCCGCCAAGGCCGCGAAGCGCAAGGCAGCCGCCGCCGACACCGTTGCGACCGACGCGTTCAAGGGCTCCACCGCCGTCTTCCAGCCGGCTTTCACCCACACCCCGGTCACGACCGCCGTCAGCGCGAAGGTGCTCGACCAGGTTGTCAAGGCGCTCACCACCGTGCCGGCAGACTTCAAGGTCCACGCCAAGATCAAGCGTTTCATCGACGGCCGCGCCGAGGCCCACAAGAACGGCGGCCCTTACGACTGGGGCATGGGCGAGGCCCTCGCCTTCGGCACGCTCCTCCTCGACGGCTCGCCCGTCCGCCTCAGCGGCCAGGACTGCGAGCGCGGCACGTTCACGCACCGCCACGCGGTCTTCAACGACATCGAGACCGGCGCGAAATTCACCGCGCTCAACACGATCTCCGATCAGCAGGCGAAGTTCTGCGTCTACAATTCGCTGCTCTCCGAGGCCGCCGTGCTCGGCTTCGACTATGGCTACTCGCTCGACTACCCGGACATGCTCTGCATCTGGGAGGCCCAGTTTGGCGACTTCGTCAACGGCGCGCAGGTCGTCCTCGACCAGTTCATTGCCGCCGGCGAATCGAAGTGGCAGCGCACCAGCGGCATCACCCTGCTGCTGCCGCACGGCTACGAGGGCCAGGGCCCCGAGCACTCGTCGGCCCGCCTCGAACGCTTCCTGCAATCGTGCGCCGAGAACAACATCCAGGTCGCCAACCTCACGACGCCCGCCCAGCTCTTCCATGCGTTGCGCCGGCAGATGAAGCGCGAATTCAAGAAGCCGCTCGTCATCATGTCGCCCAAGTCCCTGCTGCGCCACCCGGGTGCCGTGTCGAAGCTCGAAGACTTCACCAAGGGCTCGTTTCAGGAGATCATCGACGACCCGATCGAGTCGAAGAAATGCGATCGCCTCATCCTCTGCTCCGGCAAGGTCTACTACGACCTCATCGACTACCGCGAAAAAAACCAGGTGGAGAATACCGCCATCATCCGCGTCGAACAGCTCTATCCCCTGCACCGCGACCGCCTCGGCGAACTCGCCGACGACTACGGCCGCGACGCCCGCCTCATCTGGTGCCAGGAGGAGCCGCAGAACATGGGTGCCTGGAGCTTCCTCGCCCCCCACCTCGAGGAGATCTTCGGTCGCAAGGCGATCTACGCCGGCCGCGAGGGCGCCGCGTCACCCGCCGTCGGCCTGCTCGCCCTGCACCGCATGCAGCTCGCCACCTTCCTCCGCAAAGCCTTCACACTCTGAGCGCTTAAACCTTACCCCGTAAACATATCGCTCTTCCGCATGGCCATTGAAGTCAAAATCCCCCCGATGGGCGAATCCATCACCTCCGGCGTCCTGTCCAAATGGCACGTTGCCGACGGTGCCATCGTCAAGAAAGACCAGCCGCTCTTCGAACTTGAGACGGACAAGATCACGTCCGAAGGCACCGCCGAGGTCGCCGGCAAGATCACTTTCAAGGTCGCCGCCGGCACCGATGTGAAGATCGGCCAGGTCGTCGCTTCGATTGACGAAAGCGCCACCGCAGCGGCACCTGCCGCCTCTGCCCCATCTCCGATCTCCGAGCCCCAAACTCCCAACAGCGGCTCCGCGGCTGTTTCCCCCGCCGTCCGCCGCCTCGCCGCCGAGACCGGCATCGATCCCGCCAGCGTCGCCGGCTCCGGCAAGGCCGGTCGCGTCACGAAAGGCGACATGCTCGCCGCCACCGAAAAAACACCCGAGCCGGTGTCAGTTCCAGCGGCACCCGCGACTCCAATCGAAAATCCAAAAT
>JBKJRX010000138.1:0-4716 GCA_046593155.1 Lacunisphaera sp. | reverse complement strand
TCGGGACGCCCGTCAATGGACCCCACGCTGAATCGCCTGCAAGCAGGCTCCTACAAATAAGGGATGAATTAGAGTGCATTGTGGGATGGCGTTGAGTTGGGCTAATGCCTCGGGGATTCTTTACTGTAGGTCGGGCTTTATCCCTCCTCCAATTAGTGGGAGATTAGTGTGGATTAGCGGTTAACCCCTCAGCGGCTCTGCAGCCTGATCTTGTTCAGCCCCTGCTTGCGGCAGATGTCCATCGCCTGGGTCACGAAGCGCAGCGGGGTGTTTTCGTCCGAGCGGATGACGACGGGGATGTCCTTTGTCACATTGCCCACCTGGTGCACAAGTTCCTCAAGGGTTTCCATGGTGGCGGGCTTGCCGTTGAAATCGACGGTGCCCTCCTTGGTGATGCTGATGGTGATCGATTCCTTGAGCTCGCTTTTTCCCGCGGTCTCCACCTTGGGCAGCGTGAGGTTCATGGTCGCGATCGTGCGGAACTGCATCGTGACGAAT
This sequence comes from Lacunisphaera sp., assembly GCA_046593155.1. Lineage (GTDB taxonomy): Bacteria > Verrucomicrobiota > Verrucomicrobiia > Opitutales > Opitutaceae > Lacunisphaera. The sequence goes on along the minus strand of JBKJRX010000138.1, from coordinate 4,218 downwards.
GCGAAGAAAATCAACATCACGAGCACATCGATCAACGGCACGAGGTTCATCTCGGGCCGTTTGCGTTTCCGCCGGTAGAGTCCGCTCATGGCTTGGCGTTGCGCGACAGCACGCGCTCCAGCAGCAGGTCGAGCTTGGCGGCGTAATTCTCCACCTTGCGCTGGAGAAAGCCCGAGCCCACCAGCGACGGAATCGCAATGGTCAGGCCGATGATCGTGGCCGAGAGCGCCAGCGCCACGCCCTTCGTGAAGGCGACCGGATCCGGCAGGCCGGTTTCGGGGGAGATCTGCGAGAAAACCTGCAGCAGGCCGGCCACCGTGCCCGTCAGGCCGATCAGCGGCGCGGCGGCGTAGATGACGTCGAGATACGGGATGCCGCGTTCCATGCGGTTGATCTCCAGCCGGGCGAAGGCCTTCACCGCCTCCGGGTCGTCCTTGTGGCGCTCGGAGAATTCAACAATGCGAGCGAGGACCGAATGGCGGCCGGCCTGGGCGGGCTTGCCTTCCACAATGGCGTCGACGAGGTCGTCGGGCAGCACCGCATCCTTCCGGAGGGCGTAGAGTCGTTCGCAGAGAATGTAGACTGCGATGACCGAACAGAGAGCGAGAGGATAGATGAGGACGCCGGCGCCTTTGAAGATGTCGAGCATGGGAGAGGTGTGAGTGAAGTGCGGTCTGAGACGCCCTCAAGCCGGAAAGGTTCAACTGCCGGGCAATTTTGTCGTTATTTCCCCGTTTTCAGGCGGGTGGCCTGCTCCTTCATCTCCAGATCCAGCTGCTTGCCGACCTCCACCCGCAGGGTTCGCCGGGCCCGGTCGAGGCACTGGAGTGCCGCCGGCACCTGTCCTTGGACCGCCAGATGCCGGACAAAGGGCGCCACGACCTTGTCATAGAAATCAATCGCCGACCCCGGTCCGCCCGTGTCGAGCACGCGATTGTAGACCTTGATCTGTGTCGCCACGTCGTCCTGCTTCATGCTCCGCTCCACGGTGGCGGCCGCCTGCTGGATGCTGAGATCGCCGCGGTTCACCTGATATTTTCTGCCCAGTCGCTGCTCCTCGAAAGCAGCCACACTGGTCTCACCGCGCTGGCGCAGCACCTCCACCAGCTGGCGGGAAAACGCGATCTCCAGGTCGGGATACTTCTGAAGGGCGAGCACCGCCTCGCGCAAAATCGTCTCGCGGGCGCGCAGGTCAGGATTCACGGCCGCTTGGGCGTCAAGCAGGACGGCCCACGCACCGAGGTTGCGGCGATCACGGTTCACCGCTTCACGGGCCGCCTTGAGCGCGGGCCCGGGCTGGCCATCGCGCAGGTATTCGCCGGCAAAAACCGCATGCATGACCGAAAGCTTGTAGGTCGGCAGCGCCCGGAATCTTTCGGTGATGAAGCCGAGTTCATGGTCGTTGATGTTGCCCCACGTCTGCGGGTCGTAGGCGAGGCCCACGACGAATTTTTGCTCGGCGTAGCGTCCGCAATCGAGCTGCCACTTCTGGTTCGCGTCGAGATAGCCAAACCAGGCATGGCGGCCGTCGAGCCCGGCGCCGCGGAACATGATCGTCGGGATGCCCTTCGCCTTGCCGGCCGTGCTGGCAAAATAGGCCTGGTCCACGCAGATGCCGCCCTGCTGCAGGATGGTCGCCAACCGGTAGTCGGCACCGGGCCAGACGAATTTGCCCTGCTCGATCCGGTCCTTCCGGTATTTGATCATATCGTAGGCTTTCCCGAGGTCGGCCAGCCCCGGCGGCACGTTCTGGCGCGCCCAATCGAGTTCGCAGAACGGCACGGCGATATCCACGAGGAATTTCAACTCGCTCGCCGGCAGCCGGCGGAGGCGGTGCAGTGTGCCGTTGACCCGGTCGAGCTTGGCCCAATAGGCAAAGACAAGTTCCGGGGCGGGCAGCCGGCGCGGAAGGACGGTGTCATTCACCTGTCCATGCGGCCAGTGGGGGGTGGGCGGCGTGTCGTAGACCACCGCCACCGCCAGGGCGAGGCTGCCATACTCGGCCAGGAGCGCGGGCTCCGCCTTGAAAATCCGCTGCAGGACCGCGAGCACCTCCGGCTGGCTGTCCACCGACGTCAATATTGTGAAGAACTCCTCCGACAGCGCCGCATTGCCCAACAGGACCAGTTGCAACTCACGGGACATCTGCGCGGACAGCGAACCCGGGTGAAGCTCGTAGCGGGATGGCAGGTTCGGATGGGCCACGCCGGCCTTTTCCACGGCCGCAATCCACTGCTGAATGGCCTTGTTGTAGGGAGTGGCCAGCAAATCCGCCCAGCGATACAGGTAATACCACGCCGGGGCGTAACCGGTGTTGCCCTGGTAGGCCTGCATGGCCGCCGTGCGCAACGTGGGCAGCACATTGCCCCACCCTTGGGTCGCCGCCCGGTCCACCAGACCGGTAATCCGTGCCGGCGAGGGCGCCCGCCCGAGTTCCTCCGGCGGAATGGCCATGACATCTTGCGCCCACGCCAGTCGCGGTCCCACCAAAAGTGCGAGAATGACGAGACGGATCAGCACCGCCCGAGCAAAAACAAAACGCCGCCGGCACGCAAGGCGCCGGCGGCGTGAAACTTTACCGGCTTACGGCGCCACGCCGCTCTCGGTCGTGGGCGACTTCGTCTTGAACTCCAGCTTGTCGCCATTGCGGACGACGAGGATGGGCTCCCCTTCCTTGACCTCACCACGCAGCATGGCCTCGGCGAGCGGATCCTCGAGGTAATGCTCGACGGCCCGGCGGAGCGGCCGCGCCCCGTATTTCTCGTCATAGCCTTTCTCGATAAGCAGGGTCTTCGATTCGGGGGTGAACTCCAGGAACATGTTGCGCGCCGCGAGCCGCTTGATGACCTTGGCCGCCTCGATCTCAACGATCTTGAGCAAATCTTCCTTGTTGAGCGGCTTGAACACCACGAGGTCGTTGATGCGGTTCAGGAACTCGGGCTTGAAGATGCGCTTGGCCTCCTCAAGGACCTTTTCCTTCAGCTTGTCCATGTCGTGGAAGTCCGACGCCCCGGCGGCGGCGAAGCCCATCGTCGTCTGGCGCTGGATGAGCTGCGCGCCGACGTTGGTCGTCATGATGATGATCGTGTTTCGGAAATCCACGGTGCGACCGAGCGAATCGGTCAGGCGGCCGTCCTCGAGGATCTGCAGCATAAGCTGCACGACATCGGGGTGCGCTTTTTCGATCTCATCGAACAGCACGACGGAATACGGCCGGCGGCGGACGGCCTCGGTGAGCTGGCCGCCCTCCTCGTAGCCGACATAGCCCGGGGGCGAACCCACGAGGCGGGAAACGGCGAACTTCTCCATGTATTCGGACATGTCGATCTGGATGATCGCGTCCTGCGAGCCGAACATCTGGGCCGCGAGCTGCTTGGCCAGCTCGGTCTTGCCGACACCGGTCGGGCCCATGAACATGAACGAACCGATCGGGCGGCGGGGGTCCTTGAGGTCGGCGCGGGAGCGGCGCAGGGCGCGCGCAATCGCGATGGTCGCCGGATTCTGGCCGACGATGGCCTTCTGCAATTCCAGCTCGAGGCTGAGCAGGCGCTCGCTCTCCTTCTTCTCCAGGCGGGCGAGCGGGATGCCCGTCCACTCGGCGACCACGATGGTCATCTGTTCTTCGTCGACGATGATGCGGTGCTCGTCGCGGGTTTTTTTCCACAGGTCGATCCGCTCGTCCTGCTTGATCCGGAGCTGCTTCTCCTGGTCGCGAAATTTGGCCGCCTCCTCAAAGTGCTGGGCGGCGATGGCCTGCTCCTTCTTGGTGCAGACCGTCTCGATCTCCTTGCTGAGCGCCTCGATCTCGGGCGGGCGGTTCAGCGTCGTGATGCGGGCACGCGAACCGGCCTCGTCCATCACGTCGATGGCCTTGTCGGGCAGGAAACGGCCGGTGATATAGCGGTCGGACAGTTTGGCGGCGGTCTCGAGCGCCTTGTCGGTAAAGGTGGCCTTGTGGTGCTCCTCGTATTTGCCGCGGATGCCCTTGAGGATGAGGATGGTGTCCTCGACCGACGGAGCCTCGACCTTCACGCTCTGGAAGCGGCGGTCGAGCGCACTGTCCTTCTCGATATACTTGCGGTATTCGTTGAGCGTGGTCGCTCCCACGCACTGGAGTTCGCCGCGGCTGAGCGCAGGTTTGATGATATTACTGGCATCCATCGCGCCCTCGGCACTGCCGGCACCGACGATGGTGTGTAGTTCGTCTATAAAGAGGAT
>JBKJRX010000124.1:0-15279 GCA_046593155.1 Lacunisphaera sp. | reverse complement strand
GCCACCCCCTAGTGGGTCTTCGCCCTAAAAACCACCAAACCCCGCCCCGGAGTTGCCCGATAGGAAACCCAGCGCGTCATTGCGCTGCGTGACCAGAAGCGCATAGTCGTAAGCTCGCCATGATGTTACGCCTGCTGCTCCCACCCAATCTCGCCGCGGCGGCCCCCCGCGACGCCATAGCCGTCCGGGTGGAGCTGGACCTGGCCGTGCCGCCCCCGCCCGATCTCGTTCCGGCCCTCGCGATCCTCCAGCGGCTCGGCGTGCCGCCCCAGTCCGTGTCGCTCATCCAGCTCAAGCGCGCCCAACTCCGCGAGCTCGTTCAAGCGCTCCTCGGTGAGCGCGTTTTCTTCCGGGCCGACAAACCCGGCCTGCCACTGGCTTGGAACGGCGTGGAACTGCCGGGGGTCACCGAACTCCTCGCCGACCCGGTCGTCGCCCCGCCTGCGCCCGCACCGAAGCTCCGGAAAAAGCCCGAACCAGAGGATGATGACCTCACCGCGCTGACGGTGGACGGCTCGGAACACTTTCTCGCCATCACCCTGCCCTCACGTGAATCGATGGTCTACGATGCCGCCCTCGAATTTCTCCGCGCGCACCGCTTCTCGCTCGACCCGCTTACCCGCAAGTGGTGGCTGCGCGACCGGCACAAGGTCCTCAACATCCTCGCCACGCATAGCGCCCTGCTGCGGGACAATCTCCACGCCGAGTTCACGGCCAATTTCGAAAAGAACACGGCCCACCTGAAGGCCGCCGAGATCGCCGCCGAGATTGGCGAGCAGCCCGACGGCTACGACGTCACGCTCGGCCTCAAGGCCGGCAGCGCCCCCGACGCGCAGATCCGTTCCGCCGTCGCGACCGGTCGTGGCTATATCGAGGCCGACGGCGTCATCTACCTCATCGACGCCGCCCGGCTCGCGCGGCTGGAAGCCGCCCAGCGGGCCCTCGCTGGTGAGGTGTCCGCGGCCAGCGCCCACGGCCGGCACCGCATCGCCAAATCCCGCGCGGCCGAGGTCACCGACCTGCTGGAAAACATCGCGCCGCATTTCTCAGCCCCGGAGACCTGGCACGCCCGCAGCGCGGCGTTGAAAAACCTCTCGATCCTGCCACCCGCCCCGGTGCCCGCGGACTTCACCGCCGTGCTCCGTCCCTACCAGCAGCTCGGCGTCGCGTGGCTCTGGCATCTGTATGGCCAGGAACTCGGCGGCATCCTCGCGGACGAGATGGGCCTCGGCAAAACCCCGCAGGCGCTGGCCCTGTTGGCCTCGGCGGTAGGGCGGCGAGTCCCTTCGCCGCTCAGGCGCGGAACAGAGTCCACGCCCTACCTTCCGCACCTCGTCGTCGTGCCGGCCTCGCTCGTGGAAAACTGGCGCCGCGAGGCCGCCCGCTTTGCGCCCGCGCTCCGCGTCTTTGTCCATCACGGCGGCGCGCGGCTGGCGGCGAAGGAATTCGCCGACCATGACCTTGTGCTCACCTCCTACGGCACACTGGCGCGCGACACGGAGCTGTTCGAGAGCGTGCACTTCGATGTCATCCTCGCCGACGAGGCGCAGCATCTGAAGAACCGCCGGACCCAGGCTGCGCAGGCGTTGCGCGGGCTGCATGGCCGTGGCCGTTTCCTGCTCACCGGCACGCCGCTGGAGAATTCGCTCGATGATCTGCGTTCCCTTTTCGAGTTTCTGATGCCCGGCTTCCTGCCGAAGCCGCCCTCCGGGATGAAGCGGGAGGAACGCGCCTTCCACGACGAGCGGCTGCGCGTCCAGACCGCACCCTACATCCTCCGCCGCACGAAGACCGTCGTCGCCCCCGAACTTCCGCCCAAGATCGAGCAGGTCATCTGGTGCGAGCCGACCGCGGCGCAGGCCACGCTTTATAAGCGGATGCAAGAGGACACCGAACGCGAACTGTTCGATCTCGCCGCCAAGGGCGCGTCCGAGGGCCGGCTGCACCTGGCCACGCTCACGCAACTGCTCCGCTTGCGCCAGATCTGCTGCGATCCCCGGCTCGTTTCCGAGGTAGGGCGGGGAGTCCCTTCCCCGCCGGGACGCGAATCCGACTTCGCCAAGGCTTCGACGGACAAGACGGAGTCCGCGCCCTACCAAAATTCCGCGAAGTTGGACGCCTTCCGCGAACTGCTCGCCGAGTCCGTCGACGAGGGCCACCGCATGCTCGTTTTCTCGCAGTTCACGTCACTGCTCGCGCTGCTTCGGGAGGAACTCGACGCGCAGGGTGTCACCTATTGCTACCTCGACGGCTCGCTCACCACCAAGGCCCGGCAGGCCGCGGTGGATAAGTTCCAGAACGACGAAACCGTCCCGGTCTTTCTCATCTCGCTCAAGGCCGGTGGCACGGGTCTCAATCTGACCGGCGCGGACGTAGTCGTGCATTACGACCCGTGGTGGAACCCCGCCGTCGAGGCTCAGGCGACCGACCGCACGCACCGCATCGGCCAGACCAGGGTTGTCACGAGCTACCGGCTCATCTGCGCGGGCACGGTCGAGGAGAAGGTCATGGCGCTGCAGGACGAAAAACGCGCGCTGCTGGCCGGCGTCTTCGACGCCAGCGATGCGGCCGCCGCGAAACTCAGTCTTGCCGACCTCCGTGCCCTGCTGAAGTAGCCGGTAAGGTCCGTTGCCCTCAACGGCCCTTCGTCCGCAAGTCGAGGGCGGTTGGGGGGCAACCGCCCCTACCACGGTCCTACCCGCCCCGAGATTCTTTTTGCCTAATGGAATATCTTGCGCTGCGTTGAACCCATACCACCTCCCATGAAACTCCTCCCCGCCCTCCTCGTCGCCCTCGCCCTGTCCGCCACCGCGCTCGCCGCCCCGAAGGGGGCCGAACCCGCCCACATCGCGATGGGCCAGACCATCGTGCTCGCCGACCATCTCGTGCCGGGCAAAACGACCATCCTTGATTTCACCAGCAAATATTGCGGCCCGTGCCAGATTTACAATGAGCCGCTGGCCAAGCTGCACGCCCAGCGCGCCGACATCGCAGTGGTCAAGGTCGACATCAACCGTCCCGACATGAAGAAGATCGACTGGCAGTCACCGGTCGCCCAGCAGTTCAAGCTGCAGGGCATTCCCCATTTCAAGGTCTATGGTCCGGACGGGAAGCTGATCGCCGAGGACGTCCCCGGTGTTTCCCGGGGCGCCCGCGAGATGGTCGACAAATGGTGCGAAGCACTGAAGTGAACGGGTGGCGCGGCACTCAGCCGCGCCAGTAACCTTCCACATAGACATATCCGTCCCGGTGCCGCTTCCAGTGTGGCGCCACGTAGGTGCGGGAACGCTCCGGCGGGCGCTCCCAATGTCCATCCACCCAGGTGTAGCGACCGTGACCGGTGTAAGCCCAGTAACCCTCGATCCACACTGATTCACTCTCGGGGTAAGGCCGCTCAACGACGACCCGCTCGCGCGCCGGCGGGGGCGGCGGACGGTCCACCATGACGCTGGTCGTCGCTTCCTCCTCGGAACGATAAATGGTTCCGCGTTCATGGTCCGTGGCATTGCCCATGGCGCCGCCCGCCATGCCGCCAGCCGCAGCACCGATCAGGGCCCCGCTGGCCACGTTGCCGCTGCCCGAATTATTGCCAATGATCGCCCCGACAATCGCCCCGAGCGCGGCTCCACCCACGGCGCCCCGTTGGGTGTTCGGGCCGGTGCTCGCACAACCGGAGAAAAATACGGCGGAAGCCGCCGCCGCCATCCACAGGGGTGTCTTGGTATTCATCCCCCCTATGACTCCCTCTTACCCGCCCAGTTCCCAGTAAGGCTGTCTCTACCTATAGCATGGACATCAACGGCTAACCCACGAAGTGAGCCGAGCAATACGGCACCGTCCCGCCTGCATTTCCGCGTTTTCATTTTACCGACAGGCTACATCTTGGACGGGACATGATACGCTCCGGCCTCCTCCGCTTCCTCTGCCTGCTCCTGATCGCAGGCATGACCGGCGGCAGCAGCTTTGCGCAAACCGAATCTCCCCCCCGGCCGGAGGACACCCCGGCGCTGCCCGCCGAGGAGGCTCCGGCAGAGCATGCCGTCGAACCGGCTCCGCCAGCCGGGCCGCCGGTGTCGACCTGGTTCGAGGCCCAGGTGGAACTGCATCGCCGCGGATTTTCTTGCGGCTCGATTGACGGCGTGCGCGGCGCCCAGACCGCCGAGGCGATGAAGGCCTTCCAGCGCAACGAGGGCCTGCGCCCCACCGGTGACCTCGATAAAGCCACGCGCGCGCTGCTGTTCCTCACCGCGCCGCCCCTGGCCACCCACACTTTCACGTCCGAGGAACTCGCGCGGCTCGAACCCGTGCCCGACACCTGGCTCGGCAAATCCCAGCGCCCGGAACTCCATTATGCGACGGCGCTCGAACTCGTCGCCGAACGCTATCGCGCCAACCCGAAATACCTCCGCGCCCTGAACCCCGACTTCAACTGGGATGACATCCTGCCCGGTGCCACCATCCAGGTGCCAGCGGTCCCTCCGTTCACGAGCACGCTCAAGGTGGCGCGCATCCATGTCCGCCTCGCCGAGCACGTGCTCGAGGCCACCACCCAGGAAGGCCAGATTGTCCTGCACTGTCCCGTCAGCATCGCGCGCAACGTTGAGAAACGCCCGCTTGGCGAACTGTTGGTGACCGTGGTCATTCCCGACCCGGACTACACGTTCGATCCCGTGGTCTTTCCCGAATCGGCGGAAGCCCAGGAACTCGGGCGCCGGCTCATCATTCCGCCCGGCCCGAACAATCCGGTCGGACTCGCCTGGATCGGACTCAACCGCCCCGGCTATGGTCTTCATGGCACGCCCGACCCGGAAAAAGTCGGCCGCACCGAATCGCACGGGTGCTTCCGCCTCGCAAATTGGGACGCCGTCGCGCTGCTCGCCCTCGTCAAAGTCGGCGTGCCGGTGGTGGTCGAGCCCTGAGCCGGGATCATGCAGTTGGCGGTGGGCCAGCGAGCTCGCTCGCGCTCTTTGGGCGCCCGCGAGCGGGCTGCCGACCAGGACACTCTTTGGTTTCGAGCATCCCGAAGGGAAGGGCGGCGATCTGCATGAGTCCGGCTGAGGCGGAACCAAGCGGCAGGAGGTGAGCGGGTTGACCTCAACACGCTGATTTAAGAGCGGACATGCTTGCAGCGCGCGGGGGTCAGCGCGCTCCACCTTTCGAGCGCCCCGGCTGAGATTGATGCGGCCGGGCCTTATTTGCCCAGCATCTTGGCGACAATGAAGATCACGATGGCGCCGACGAGGCCGCCGCCGAAGATCATATAGAGCAGGGACCAGCCGGCCGCGGCCAGGGGAAGTGCGGGGATCAGGATATGCATGGGGGAACGGGGTTGAGGTGAAGACGTGGGCGGGAGTTCAAGGAGGTTGCCGGAGTCGTCCGCCCAACGAAGACGATCGCGTTTTTTTAAGACCATCCCCGCTTTCACCGGTGCGTAATTATTTGGGCCGTCGGCACCCCATCCAACCCGGGGTTTTCTTTTGCCGGGTTTTGTGCCTTCTTGGGTCCATGCTGCCGCGTTTCCTGTTCCTCGCCCTGCTGCTGGCCGCCGTTTTGTCTGGGTTTGGCGCCAGCCAGAACCCAGGACCAACGGAAGACCACCCCAAATCCATCCAAGCCTGGCGCGCCGCGCGCGTCGCCCGGCTGACCACGCCCGACGGCTGGCTCACACTCATCGGCCGGCACCTGCTCTCACCGGGCGAAAACACGGTCGGCACCGCTCCGGACAATTCTGTCCGCCTCGCCGCCGGTCCGCCCTACCTCGGCACGGTCACCCTGGCCCCGGACCGCAAAATCACCCTCACACCCGCACCGGCCGCGCGACTCGATGTCGATGGCGGGCCGGCCCGGGATTCGGTCGAACTGGTCTTCAAGGGCGAGAAGCCCACGCGCGTGACGTTCGGCACCGCCAATTTCTACGTGATGCAACGCGGCGAGGAACTCTACCTGCGCGTGCGCGACAGCCAGGCGGCCAATCTCGCGAAGTTTGCCGGCATCGACTACTTCCCGATCAATCCCGCCTGGCGCATCGAGGCCACGTGGGTGCCGTTCGACCCGGTGAAACAGGTCAACATCACCAACATGATTGGCGTCACCGAACCCGCGCCCGTGCCGGGCAAGGCCGTGTTCACGTGGCAGGGTCGCACCGTCGAGCTGCTGCCCATCGACGAGGGCGACAACCTGTTCTTCGTCCTCACCGATCTCACCGCCGGCGAGGAAACCTACGAGGCCTCGCGTTTTCTCTACGTGCCGAAACCGAAGGCCGGCGAAGGAAAAATCATCCTCGATTTCAACCGGATGCAGAATCCGCCGTGCGCCTTCACGACCTTCGCCACCTGCCCGCTCCCACCGAAGGAAAATCGGATGCCCTTCCGGGTAACCGCCGGCGAGAAGAACTACCGCGGCGCCCATTGAGCCAGACTGGTGAACCGCGAAGGACGCCAAGAAACGCGCAGTCCGGACCTAACCGGCCCCCGCCAATCCATCCCGTGCCCACCCTGAACCTTCGCGAAGCTTCGCGCCCTTCGCGGTTGAGCCTGCCTTTCCTGTCTCTCCTCCTTTCGCTGGTTGTTTCCGCCTCCGCCGCGGCGCCCATCGACCGCCAGGCCCTCGTCACCCGCCACAACCCGGTGATCCGAAAGGTCGACGTCGACGCGCCCCTCACCGTCGGCAATGGCAATTTCGCCTTCACCGTCGACATCACCGGCTTGCAGAGTTTCGCGGCGCAATACCATCGCTCGGGTATTCCCCTCGAAACCCTCTCACGCTGGTGCTGGGTAACCGACGAAAACCCGTCGGGCTACAAACTGGAGGACGCCAATCGCGACTTCACACTGGCCGACGGCCGCGTGCTCGGCTTCCCCACAAAATCCAGCTCGCCCGCCGGCGACTGGCTGCGCCGCAACCCGCGCAATCACCCGATGGCCCAGATCGCGCTGGATTGGCAAAAGCCCGACGGCACCGAGTTCGTCCCCACGGACATCGAGGAACCCGAGCAGACCCTCGACCTCTGGTCCGGCATCATCACGAGCAAGTTCAAGCTCGGCGGCGTGCCCGTCACCGTCACCACGGCGTGCGCGAACCGCACCGACACGATCGGGGTGCAGATCAATTCGCCGCTGGTCGCCGAGGGCAGGCTGCGCGTGCGGCTGCGGTTCCCGCGCGGCCACGACCCGGCGGTGAAGAACACGCCCGCCCTCGACTGGAGCCAGCCCGACTCGCACCAGACCATCAGCAACGACCAGAAGGATTCCCGGCTCGACCTTTTGCGCGTGGTCGGGTCCACGCGCTACTGCGTCACCCTCGCCTCGAATGACCGCCTGCTGTTCAACCGCATCGAGACCCATGAATACGACATCGCCGCCAGCGGCCGCGTGCTCCGTTTCGCCCTGACCTTCTCTCGCCGGCCGGTCGAGCACCCGCCCCATGACGCGGCCGGCGTGCGCGCCGCCAGCACCCAGGCTTGGGAAAAATTCTGGCGCGAGGGCGCCGCGGTGGACTTCACCGGCAGCACGGACCCCCGCGCGGCGAAATTGGAACAGCGCATCATTCTCTCGCGCTACCTGATGGCCGTGCAGATGGCCGGTGACGTGCCGCCGCAGGAATCCGGCCTCACCTGCAGCACCTGGTATGGCAAGCACCACACCGAGATGCTCTGGTGGCACACCGCTCACTTCCCGCTATGGGGCCACGACGCCTTGCTCGCCAAAAATCTCGCGTGGTATCAATCGCAGCTCCCCGCCGCCCGCGCCCTCGCCGCCAGCCGCGGTCTCAAGGGGGCGCGCTGGGCGAAGATGACCGGCCCCGACATGCGCGAAAGCCCCGGCGGCAACCCGCTCATCGTCTGGAACCAGCCGCACCTCGTCTACCTCGCCGAGCTCCTCTACCGCAATTCGCCTACCACGGAAACCCTCGCGCGCTACCGCGATCTCGTGCTTGAGACCGCCGACTGCCTCGCGACCATGGTGCACTTCGATGCCGCGAAGGGCGAATACGTGCTCGGCCCGCCGCTCTGGATCGCCCAGGAAATCTACGATCAGGCCACAAGCCAGAACCCGTCATTCGAACTGGCCTACTGGCGCTGGGCCCTGGGCGTCGCCCAACAATGGCGCGAACGCCTCGGCCTGCCGCGGGACGAAAAATGGGACCACGTCATCGCCCGTCTCGCACCGATTCCTCAGAAGGACGGCAAATACGTCGCCCTCGGCTCGAACCCCGACACCTTCGACAACATCGACAGCCGTCACGACCACCCGACGATGCTCGCGCCGCTCGGCGTGCTGCCCGCGGCTCCCGGCGTTGATCGCGCGGTGATGGAGCGCACGCTCGACGCGGTGCTCAAGACCTGGGACTGGGAGACCAAGATCTGGGGCTGGGATTATCCGATGATCGCCATGACCGCCGCGCGCCTCGACCGCCCCGAGGTGGCCGTCGAGATCCTGCTGCGCGAAGGACCGAACAATATCTACATGCCCAACGGCCACTGCCCGCAGCGCAGCGACGAGGCCGCCGTGCGCAACGCCCAGCCCGGCATCCCCAAGCGCGAGATCGCCGTTTACCTGCCGGCCAACGGCGCCTTTCTTTCCGCCGTCGCCCTCATGGTGGGTGGCTGGGACGGCGCCCCGCGGGCCCATCCTGGTATTCCCGCCGATGGCAGCTGGGTCGTGCGCGCCGAGGGCCTCAAGCCCCTGCCCTGACGGATCGAATTTGCCGAACTTGTCATTTTTGAGCGCAGCGAAGAGTCCATTCCCGTCTCATGAAAATCCTTCGCCCCCTCGTCTTTGTTTTGATCGCCGCCCTGCTCGGACTCGTCGGATGCCAGAGCAGGTCTTCTACTCCGGCCGCCTTCACCAATTGGCCGGCCGGCACCTCGCCCGCCGATGTCGGCAAACGCGTGGCGGAGAATTTCGCCGCACGCCAGTTCCAGTGGCAGACCGACCCGAAGCGCCGGTATGTCATCTATCCCGAGGTCTGCGCCTGGTATGGCGGCCTCGAAATCGCCCGGCTCACCGGCGATGCCGACCTGCAAAAGCGGCTGATTGCCAAATACGACGTGCTGCTCACGCCGGAGGGCGCCAAACGGATTTCGCCGGACGACCACGTGGACTACCGCGTGTTCGGCATCGTGCCGCTGGAAATCGGCCTGCTGACCAAGGACGCGAAATTCATCGCCGCCGGCCGGCACTTCGCCGACGCCCAGTGGGACAAGCCCACGCCCGACGGCATCACGCACGAAGCCCGTTACTGGATTGACGACATGTTCATGAGTCCGGCCGTGCAGGTGCAGGCCTTTCGCGCCACGAGCGACACCAAATATCTCGACCGCGCGGCGCTGATGATGGCCGCCTACCTCGACAAGCTCCAGCAACCCAACGGCCTGTTCCTGCACGCGCCGGATTCGCCGTTCTTCTGGGGCCGCGGTAACGGCTGGGTCGCCGTCGGCATGGCCGAACTGTTGCGCGATCTGCCTGCCAGCAACCCGCACCACACGCGCATCCTCGCCGGCTACCGGAAAATGATGACCGCGCTCCTCGCCAGTCAGGGTGCCGATGGCATGTGGCGCCAGCTCCTCGACAAGCCCGAGTCCTGGGCCGAGACTTCCTGCACCGGCATGTTCACCTTCGCCTTCGTCACCGGCGTCAAAAACGGCTGGCTCGACGCGGCCACCTACGCCCCCGCCACCCGCCAGGCCTGGCTCGCGCTTGTCGGCTACCTCGAAGCCGATGCCAATATCCGCGAAGTCTGCATTGGCACCAACAAGAGCCGGCAGGTCACCGGCACCGATGACCTGAACGTCCAATACGACTTCTACCTGGCGCGGCCGCGCAAGTCCGGCGACCTCCACGGCCAGGCGCCGATCCTCTGGACGGCTGCCGCCTTCCTTCGATGAACGCGGGGGCAGCGACCCCGCGCGATAAGCTCCTGCATCAAGGTGGAACCCGGCCTCCGGACGGGTTTGATTGTGTCCGTCCTCTTTGCGATCCTGGCCAAAGCCCCGGACTGTAAGAAAGGCTTGGGATTGCCGATGGTGGCTCGGTAACATCGGCTATCCCTCCCCCATGAGAATACCCCTGCTTGCCCTGAGCATGTCGAACGGGCTCCGCCTTGTTACTGGTTTGGCCCTTTGTTCTTTCGCCCTCGCCGAGCCCCTGACACTCACCGTCCCCGTCATCGCACCGGCCGACTTGTCCGCCGTAGCTTCAGCGAAGGTGGAGCCCTTTAACATGGGCACGGCGCGCAACCCAGCCGGCGGCACCATCACCCTCGACCGCCGCAGCCTGCTCCTCGACGACAAGCCGTGGACGCCCATCATGGGCGAGTTTCACTACTCCCGCTACCCCGAAAACGAATGGCGCGCCGAGCTACTCAAGATGAAGGCCGGCGGCATCGACATCGTCGCCACCTACGTCTTCTGGATTCACCACGAGGAGATCGAGGGCTCGTGGGAATGGGCCGGCGACAAAAACCTGCGCAAATTCATCCAGCTGGCGGGCGAAACCGGCCTCAAGGCCATCGTGCGCTGCGGCCCGTGGTGCCATGGCGAGGTCCGCAACGGCGGTCTGCCCGACTGGATCGTCACCCGCGGCAAAACTCGCTCAGAGGATCCCGCGTTTCTCGGCAGCACCAAAATCCTTTACGACCAGATCGCCGCCCAATTGAAAGGCCTGCTCTGGAAGGAAGGCGGCCCCGTCATCGGCATCCAGGTGGACAATGAATACGGCGGCCCCGCAGAATACCTTCTCACGCTGAAAAAGATCGCCCGCGACTCCGGCCTCGACGTCCCGCTCTATACGCGCACCGGCTGGCCGGCCCTGAAAACTCCCATGCCGTTCGGCGAGATCGTGCCGCTCTACGGCGTCTACGCCGAGGGTTTCTGGGACCGCGAGCTGACGACGATGCCGGGAAAATACTGGGCCGGCTTCCACTTCTCCACCCTGCGCGTCGACGACAACATTGCCAATGAGGCGCTCGGCCGTCGCAATTCCCAAGACGCCCCCGATGTTGCGCGCTATCCCTACCTGACCTGCGAGATCGGCGGCGGCATGATGAGCGCCTACCACCGTCGCATCCTCATCGACCCGCGCGACATCACCTCCACCACCCTCGTCAAACTCGGTTCCGGCAGCGTCTCACCGGGCTACTACATGTATCACGGCGGCACCAACCCCGAGGGCAAGCTGACCACCCTCATGGAGGAACAGGCGACCGCCATCACCAACTGGAACGACATGCCGGTGAAAAATTATGATTTCCAGACCGCCCTCGGCCAATATGGCCAGGTCCGCCCGCAGTTCTACTCCTTGCGGCCGATGCATCTGTTCCTGCAGTATTTCGGCGGAAGACTCGCCGGCATGAACACGGTCCTTCCCGACGTCCGTCCCGCCGGCAAGGACGACATCACCACGCTGCGCTGGGCCGCCCGCGCCGACGACCGCAGCGGCTTCATCTTCGTGAACAACTACGAGCGCGGCCGCACCCTGCCGGCGAAGACGGGCGTGCAATTCACACTCAAATTCCCCGAGACCGGCCCGGTGACCTTACCCTCGACGCCCGTGACCGTGCCGGCCGACGCCCACTTCTTCTGGCCCGTTAACTTCAACCTCGGATCCGGCGGCAATCTGGCCTGGGCCACCGCCCAACCCGTCGCCGTCACCGGCCAGGGTGCCGGCACCACCTGGTATTTCGCCGAGACTCCTGGCATCCCGGCTGAGTTCGCCTTCACCGGGGCCCGCGTCATCGCCCGCCGCGGCAAGGTCGACATCCGGGGCGACGGCTACACGCGCGCCCTCGGCGTCACCCCGGGCACCGAGCCTGCTCTGATCCTCAATTCGAGCATCAAGATCGTGCTCCTCAGCGCAAACGAGGCCGGGACGCTCTTCCTGAAAAAATCTCCCGCGCCTGCCGACCCGGTCCCCGTGGCCATCGAACTCATTCGCACCGCCGGACCCTTGCGCAAAATCGAAATGGGCAAATCGAAACAACCGGTCGCCGCCGCGCCGGGGAACGCCGACTTCGCCGCCGCCGCCGTGTGGCGCATCAAACTGCCCGCGGATATCGACTGGTCGGCCGACACCCTCCTACGCCTCCACTACACCGGCGACGTCGCCCGCGTGATGATCGGCGGCAAGTTCATCAACGACGATTACTACAACGGCCAGCCGCTGGAGATCGGCCTGCGCCGCCATGCCGCCGACCTGAAGAACGGCGAGCTGACCGTCGCCATCCTGCCGCTGCAGAAGGGCGCGCCCATCCACCTGCCCGAATCAGCCAAACCCGACTTTGGCCGTGCCGACAGTATCGTGGCGCTCACCCGCGCCGAGCTGGTGCCGAACCCTACGGTGGAATTGGCCAGGTAGGGCGCGGACTCCGTTCCGCGCCGCGGCGGCGAAGGGACTCGCCGCCCTACCCAAGCACACCCCGATATGAAGCATCTCCTCCTCTCTCTTCTTCTCGCCGCAACCTCCTTCGCCTCGTCCTAGGTCAGCGAACACACCAAAGCCGGCGACTTCCCGCTGGCCCATAACGGACAGGCTGCCTCCGTCAGCACCCAAGCCGCCGGCAAATTAGACGTGAAGGACCTGCGCGTGGGAGCCCCAATGGCTGGTGGGAAAGCGAGGGCGTGCGGGTCGATCCCGGCAGCCTCTTCCTCGCCCAGCGGCAAGACCGGCTGGGGCGGTAGGGCGCGGACTCCGCTCCGCGCTCGCAGGTGGAACCGGACCTCCGGGCCGGTTTTCTCGGCGCGCATAGCCCGTCCGGAGGCCGGGCTCCACCTCTGTCAAAGCAATCTCGCCAAGCCGCGCCCGCCGCTTTGAATGACCCGGCTATGTCTCCCGCGCCCCCCCGCCAGCCGGCCGTCGGCTTCATCTTCGTCACGCTGACGCTGGCCATCATGGGCTTTGGCCTGCTCATCCCGGTGCTGCCGAAACTCATCGTGCAGTTCCGCGGGGGCGACATGACGAGCGGCACGCACACTTATGGCGTGGTGTTCGGCATCTATGCGCTGATGCAGTTCATCGGCTCGCCGATCCTGGGTGCGCTGTCCGACCGGTTCGGTCGCCGCCGTATCATCCTCATCGCCACGGCCGGCTCGGCCATCGACTACGTCATCATGGCCTGCGCTCCGAGCCTGGCGTGGTTGTTCGTGGCGCGGACCATCGCCGGCTTCACCGCCGGCGTTTATGCCACGGCCAACGCCTACATCGTGGACGTCACGCCGCCGGAGAAGCGCGCCGGCGCCTTCGGGATGCTCGGTGGCGCGTTTGGCATCGGCTTTGTCCTCGGCCCGCTGCTCGGCGGCTTCCTCGGGGAGATCGACCTGCGGCTCCCGTTCTGGGCCGCAGCCGGCTGCTCGGCGGTCAACTGGTTTTGGGGCCTGCTCGTGCTGCCCGAGTCGCTGAAGCCGGAGAACCGCCGGGCCTTCGAATGGAAGCGCGCCAATCCGATCGGCGCCCTGCTCGCGGTCCGGCGCTTCCCCGCGGTTCTCGGCCTGGTGGAGTCCTATTTCATCCTGATGATGGCGCAGGCCATGATGTTTTCGATGTGGGCGCTCTACACCGATTACCGCTACCACTGGACCCCGCGCACCGTGGGATTCTCGCTGATGCTGGCCGGCATCCTCTCCGGCCTTTTCCAAGGCCTCCTCGTGAAACGCATCGTGCCAAGGATTGGCGAGCCCCGGGCCGTGCTGATTGGCCTGACCGTCTCCGTGCTGACCTACACTGGTTATGCGCTCGCCCCGCACGGCTGGATGATTTTCGCCCTCATCGTGTTTGGTTGCGTCGCCGGGCTGTCGGGCCCCGCCCTGCAATCCTACATCAGCAAGCACGTGCCGCCGGACGAGCAGGGCGCGGTGCAAGGGGTGCTGGGTGGTTTGCAGAGCCTCGCGGCCATCCCGGGCGCGCTCATCGCCACGTGGAGCTTCGGCTGGGCCATCGCCCCTGCCAGCCCCGTTTATGTGCCCGGTATCTCCTTCTTCGAGGCCGCCGCGTTCATCGCCCTCGCGCTGTGGCTCGCCGCGCGCAGCTTCCGGAAGGACGCCGCCGCGGCCGCGAAGGCTTGAGCCCACCTCTTTCTCATTCTCCTAATCTTTCTCTTAATCTCCTTCGTGAGAACGAAAACGATTACGAGAAAGAGAACGATCGTTCAGCTTAACCCATTTTCACTTTCCTTCGCTCCCCCACGGCGCCGGCGGCGCCTCGACGGGCTTCGTCAGGTCGAACTCCACGCGGAAGCGCCGGCCCTCGGCCTCGCGCCGCAGGCCGTAGCCAAACATTTTTCCCGGCTCAAGGATCAGCGTCCAGATGTTGGTCTTGGCCGCGGGGATCAACTGCGCCGTAAAGGCGTCAGCCGGGAACTCCTGCCGCTCCGCGCTGCCGGCACCCGCCGTATCGCCGCCATATTGAGTGACCTTGTCTTCGGAGCCGTCCTCGTGCCGGTGATCGTGTTTCAGGCGCAGGCCGGCTGGCGTCCGCGTGATCACCCAGGTGCGCGAACGGTTGGCGCCGACCTGGAACGGGATGCGGATCTCGTTCTCGCCGCAGGCGCGCACGTGCATGACCAGCCGCTGGTCCTTGAACGCTGTATCGGACGGGGCCGTGCCCTCCACCATGCGGCCCTCGAAGGCCTGGCCGCAGAGCGCCTGCAGGCCGGCCCAGAACTGGTCCTGCGCGGAACGTTCGGCGGCAAAACCTGGCACACCGAGCAACATCAGGAAAAGCCAGCGGAGTATTTTCATGGATGGAACCTAGCGCGCGCCCCGGCCGGTAATCGAGCCGTCATTGCAGATGACGGCCAAGTGTCACGCTTCGCGCTGGCCCGCGTCCGGAATTGATTGCCGGTGCCGCTATCCGCCGCGGCCGTCTTGCCAATCATTGGCAGAAGTCCGCCTTCGCTTAGGGTGTTTAAACGCCTGAATTGAGCAGTTCATCTTGGATTATGAGCAATTCAGCCTGCTCCTTGCTTGATTGTTCATTCTCCGCGACCATGCTCCCGGCCGACTAGATCCCCTGGCTTAACCCGACCGACCGCCGGAAAGCCCAACAACCTAACACAACCAAGCTATGAGCAAGAGCTCCGTTAGACTGCGGAATGCGTGCGCGTTGATCGCGTGCGCCTCCGTTTGCGCAGTTGCTGGCTTCGCCCAGCCGACTGCTTCCGAAACGCCGGTGAAACTGGAAAAGTTCATCGTCACCGGCTCCAACATTCCGACCACGGAAACCGCTGGCGAGGCCCGCACCTTCCCGGTGCAGACCATCGACCGCATGGCCATTGAAAGCAGCGGCG
>JBKJRX010000098.1:0-5031 GCA_046593155.1 Lacunisphaera sp. | reverse complement strand
GCCTGGACCAGCGCAGCGCCGGTCTCGGACAGCGGCAAATCCTCCTCCAGGATAGCCGGCGAGAGCAGCGGGCGGGCGCTGCTGATGCGGAGATCGGAAGTGGGCAGGCGCATGGTGGGTGGTTCAGTGAATGAACCCCGGCCCCAAATGCACGGAGATTTTCGCCTCGCGGCGGCCCCCTGACGCACAAAGCTCCCGCGATGCTTTCCCTTTGCCAGCATGGTTACGAAGCCCTCCTCGAGCGCGAGCTCGCCGGAGCCGGCCTGACCGTGACCGAGAAAGGCCCCGGCTGGGTGCTTTCCGCGGAGGGTGAGACGACCGGCCTGGCCTTCCCGCAACTCACCCTGCCGGTGCCGCGCGAGTTCAAGGGCGAGTCGGTCAATGCGCTGGCGCAACAGCTGGCGGATTTTTTCCTGGAGAGCCTGCGCGGTGAGCGGATCGAGGCGGCGTGGCCGTGCGTGTTCCAGACCGTGCCGGAGGTCGTCGGGCTCGGCCGGAGGGCGAGCGGCGTGGAGAAGGCATTTGACGAACTGTTGCGGAAGAAACTTTCGCGCATCGCGAAGCTCGCCACGCCGGAACTGCCGCGCGGCGCGGGCCCGGCGCGCGGTTTCTTTGTTTTCTTCGCCGACTTTGGGCGGGTGTTCGCGGCCCGCGAGGCAGGGCTGAGCGGCCAGCGCCGCATGGCGGACGACGACGCGGCGCCTTCGCGTTCCTACCTGAAGGTGGAGGAGGCCTACATCGTTCTCGGTCGTGAGCCCGCGCCGGCCGAGACCGTGGTTGATCTCGGCGCCGCACCGGGCGGGTGGAGTTACAGCGCGGCGAAACGGGGGGCCCGGGTGATTGCCGTGGACAACGGTCCGCTCAAGGGTGGCGCGCTGAACCACCCGCTCATCGAACACCGGTTGGAGGATGCGTTTAAATTCTCGCCTCCGACGGGCGTGACTTATGACTGGCTGTTTTGCGACTTGGTCGAGGAGCCGCATCACGTGATGCAGAATATTGCAGGGCCCTGGCTGGCGAACCGCTGGTGCCGGCGGTTTGTCATCAATCTGAAGTTCGGCCACGTGGACTCCCTGGCGTTGCTCCGGGAGATTCAGGCGCCGGAATCGTCATTCGTGCGCCACGCGGTCAATCTCCGCATCCGTCACTTGTATCACAACCGCGAGGAGTTCACGGTCGTCGGCGAAGTAAACTCATGAAACCGTCCGTTCCCAAATCCAAGGAAATGAACGTCTGCGGCTGGCAGGCGGTATCGACGCTTTTTGCCCGGCATCCAGCGGAAGTGCACCGGCTGTTTTTCGATGCGGCCACGGGCAAGCGGGCCGGGGTGTTCTGCTCGCTGCTGGCGCAGCACAAGAAGGTCTACCGGCAGGTGGACGTGACGGAACTGGACAGGATCGCCGGCTCCAAGTTGCACGGCGGCATCGTGGCCGTCATCGCCGAGCGGCCCTTCAAAAAAGTCACCCGCGAGGTTATGGTGGAATGGGCCCGGGCGAAAACGCCGTTGCTGCTGCTCGATCGCGTGAGCAACGCCAACAACGTGGGCGCCATCGTGCGCACGGCGGCCTTCTTCGGGGTCAAGGCGATCATCGTGCCGGATCACCCGGGGCAGGCGCAGCCGGGCGAGGCGGCCTGGCGCGTGGCCGAGGGCGGGATGGAATTCGTGGATTTCTACCGCGTGCCTGCCTTGCCCGCTTTCTGCACAGAGTTGAAGCGGAGCCACTATCTCATTGGCACGAGCCTGCGCGGCAACCAGCTCTCGCCGAGCGCTGCCCGCGAACGCGGCCTGCCCCGGCCGCCGGCCATCATCCTCGGCAACGAGGAACGCGGCATGGCGCCCGAGATCATGGCGCAGTGCGACCGGCTCGTGAAAATCCCCGGCACCGACACGGTCGAGTCGCTTAATGTCTCGGCCGCGGCAGCGGTGCTTTGCTGGGAGTTCTTCGGCCAAAGGTAAGGGGCGCTTGCCCCAAACGCCCGGGCCGCAACGGCTCCTACCGGCCAAACAATTTCTGCAGCAAGCCGGCTGGCTTTGTCGGTGGTGGCAGCGCGACATTCATCTCGGGCACGCCGAGCAGCGGCTCGTAGTGGCCGGCTTTCTTGTAGAGTATGACGACATCCTGCATGCCCCAGGCTTCCTCCAGGTAGGCCCGCATGATGATATCGGGATAACGCTGCAGGGTTCGCATCAGCCATTCCGGCGAGGTGAGCGCGAGTCCGTAGTCCTTCTCGGCGTTGCTTTCGAAATAGCGCTGGTAGGCGAAACCGGTGCGGGCGTATTCCTCGAGCAGCGCGGGTTTGTCGATGTTTTCGGCGATGTTGCGCCGGCCGCGGGCCAGCAGGCTGGAAACCGTGCGGCCTTGGGTGGTGAAGACGATGACGCCGCATTCGCGGGTCCATTTGATGAGGCAGTCCAGCGTGGCCAGCCAGCGATCGCGGCGCAGGTGCGTGACCAGCGATCCGACCCAGATCAGGTCGAACTGCGCCTGGAAGGGCAGGCGGTGCAGGTCGGCCTCAGAATAGACGGGCTTGGCGCCGAACTGCCGGGCGCAAAAATCCACCCCGTCGCGGTCCAGATCGCAGCCCGTGATGTTCGCGTAGCCGTAATGGGCGCGCAGCCACCGGAGCACGCGGCCGTGGCCGCAGGGCAGGTCGAGGATGTCGGGGTAGTGCGGCTTGTCACACAGCTCTGCGGAAAACTGGATCAATTCCAGTGCTCGCCGCCCGAGGTCGAAGTATTGTCCGGAGTTTTCCGCCGACACCATGCCATCACGGGGTGCCATGGTGCGGTCGACCGACAGCTGGCTGAAATCATAGAGAGGCTTCATGGACGGAACCCGCATCAAGGCGGACCGCGCAGGAGTCGTCAATCGCTGCGCAGCACCGCCCGGAGCGGCGAGCCATCTCCTCCGCGGATGCGCAGCGGCAGGGCGATCAGCTCGTAAACCCCGGGTGCCACGGCCCGCAGGTCAAGGTTCTCGACGATGACGATGTTGGCGGCATCACACGCATGATGGATCGGCAGATCCTTGCTGGTGAGGTGATCCACCGAGGGAACGTCGAGCCCGACGAGCTTCACGCCGCACGCGGCGAGCCACGCCGGCACGTCAGGCGACATGAGGGGCCAGTCGGAAGGAAACACGGCGAAATCGGTCCAGGTGTCGCTCTTGAACAGCACGCGCGGAGTCGCCGAGAAATCATGGGCGGCGAGCAGTTCGCGCGTGATGGCGGCATGGCCGCGGATGTCCACGACCCGCGCCGGGCCCACGTAGGTGTCGACGGGCACTTCGTCGATCTTCAAGCCGCTGTCGTTATAATGATATGGTGCGTCGGCATGAGTGCCGGTGTGCAAGCTGACGCGCAGCCGCCCGACGTTGGCCGAGTAGCCGGCGGCTTTGGTGTTGGCGAAGGTGAACTCTGCCGGCGTGTCGCCCGGCCAGACGGGCATGCCGGTGTGGATCGGGCGGCTGATGTCGTGAATCTTCATGTGACGAGAGCGCGTTGCGCGGGGAATTTTTCGTGGGCGGCGGTGCGCATGATGGTCTGCAGCCGGGTGATGGCAGCGGCGCAATCCGCGAAAGTGTTATAGAGTGGCGCCGGGGCGAGGCGAATGATGTCCGGCCGGCGGAAGTCGGGCACGACCCCCGCGGCCTTGAGCGCCTGGCAGATCCGCCAGGCCTCGGGGTGGGCGAGAGCCACATGGCCGCCGCGTTCATGATCGTTGCCCGGTGTGGCGATGGTGAAGCCCAGTCCGGCGAGTTCGCGGTCAGCCAGTTCCATCAAAAACGTGGTCAGGGCGAGTGACTTTACGCGCAGGGCGGACACGCCACCGGCCTCGGCGATGATTTCGAGCGAGCCGAGCAGGGGGGCGAGGCTGAGCAGGTGGGGCGTGCCGATGTGCAGCGCTGAGGCATCGGGCGCCGGTTCGTGTTGCGCGACGAGGGCGAAGCGCCGGTCCGGCCGCACGCCCCACCAACCGGCGAGGCCCGGCGCGCGATCGTGGTGCCGGCGATGCAGATACAATCCGCCGACGGCCCCAGGTCCGGCGTTGAGGTATTTGTAGCTGCACCAGAAGGCGAAGTCCGCTCCGTCACGATCCAGGGCGTGCGGCACCGCGCCGATTGAGTGCGAGCAATCCCAGCCGATCAGCAGCCCGTGTGCGTGCGCGGCCTGCGTCAGTGGACCGATATCGAGCAACTGGCCGCTGACGAATTGCACGGCCGGCAGCATGGCGAGTTGCACATCCGGGGTGAACGCGGCGAGAATGTCAGCCGGATGCAGCGTCCGGCCGTCGCGGCTCCTGATGAGTCGCAGGTGATGGGCCGGGTCGAGCCCGCGCTGGCGCAGGTGGCTTTGCAGCGCGTGCAGGTCGGAGGAAAAATTAAGCTCATCGGCCACGATGACCTTTCGTGATGCGGCCGGGTCGAACAGCGTGGCGAGCAGCTGGTGCAGGTTGGTGGTGGTCGAGCCGGTGACGGCCACCTGGTCCGGGGCGGCGCCTACGAGCGGGGCAACCTGGGCGGCCACGGTTTCACTGAGCGTGATCCAGGGAGGGGAGGCGTCGGTCCAACCATTGATGCCCAGAGTGCGCCACTCGTCGACGACGCGTTGCAGGTGACTCGCGGCGCGCCGGGACAGCGGCCCGAGCGAGTTGCCATCGAGATAGATCTGGCCGGGCGGCAGGAAAAATTCCGCCCGGAACCGGGCGAGCGGATCGGCTTGGTCGAGCAGGGTGGCCCGTCGATCGGCTTCAGGGCTGGCGGAAAGCATGCGGCAGCGTCGGAGGAAACGGGGGCGGCGTAAACGGGAAAGCAAATTGGCTGGCCGCGACCGGCCGGCTGCGCACAATCGCAACGTGAACCTCCCCATTTGGGAAGACCGCGACTGGCGGCCACTGCCAAGGCTGGAAGGCCCGGTGCGGGCCGATGTCTGCGTGATCGGGCTGGGGGGCTCCGGGCTGGCGGCGATGGAGGAGCTGGGCGCGCTGGGGGTCAGCGCCGTCGGCGTGGAAGCCGGCGAAGTGGGCGCGGG
>JBKJRX010000267.1:0-8329 GCA_046593155.1 Lacunisphaera sp. | reverse complement strand
CGAATAATCGGCCAACGCAAAGTCCTGTGTTTGGGCCACGCTGCGACTGACCTCTTCAAATAGGTCTATTTCCGCCAGAAGGGCTTGCGCGAGGATTTTTTGATCCAAGCTGGTAATGATCATCGTCTGCCTCGACCGCCGAGCATCGAGCCATTTCTCGGCCTTGAGCGCTTCAGGGCGCGCTACCCGCCCCGCCAGCCATGCTTCCTCCTCCAAGAGTGCATAGCTATGCTCGATGACCAGCTTGTGCAGCCAATGCATCGCCGATCGCGGCTCCGGCCGAGCGATTTTCTTGGCGACCCAAACCGATTTTTGCCAAAATGCTGCCGTGTGGCTGCTGAAATCCTCTGCATTCATTCGGCGGGTGCCCCACGGGACATCCAAGGACGCTATCCGTTTGGCCCAAGCTTCGCCGCCGACCAACACCCTGTGCCCCGAACCCAAAAGGATGACCCGGATCTCATAAACTCCACGGAGCAGTCGTTCCGGCATCCAGCTGGCCCATCCCGGATGCCGCATGGCCTTGTAGACCAGTTTCATTTGCCACGCCTTCAGCAAGACAAAATCCGCCTCCAGTCCGCCCTCGAAGACCCCGCTCACCTTAATCACCCCGCGACGCGAACGCTCGGCATGGGCACACCAAGGGGGCGCGATTTCCGCCAGCCAATCGGTGCGGTGATACCGCTGAGGGCGGGTGGTGATGAGATGATAATCCCAGTCGGACCAGACATCAACCTGCCCCCCCACCTGCACCCGCGAACCGATCTGCACGAGCGCATCGATGTCGGGCTGCAGCCGAGCCCATTCGACAATGCGGGCTTCAAATTCGTGCGGGGTCATGACGGCTGCAGTTCTGCGCAAGTCGCCACCGGGCGCAAATCTCTTTTGCGATACCGAGGCTTGCCGTCACCCTCATTGTCCGCCAACTAGGGGACGCTCGGTTCAATGATTATGGTCGGCGCCCCAGCCCGTGTTTTTCGTGGCGTCGGCCGGTGTCCCCTTCGCCGCGCTTCATCTCTCCGCCTGCATTGAAATCCAAACCGGAGTCCTTCCCCCAATCACTCTTCCGCGCTCCGCGGCCTGCCCATGCGTCGCCGCGTTAAGATCACCGGCATTGGCCCGGTCACGCCGGCAGGTATCGGCCGCGAAGCGTTCTTCCGCGGCATCAACGAGCCCGTCAGCCGCGTCCGCGCCATTACCCGCTTCGATCCCGCGGCCGGCCAGTTCGTCGGGGCCGAAGTCGCGGACTTCAACCTGAAACGTTATGCACCGGAAGAAAACCCCAAGCGCCTTTCTCGGCACACCCAATTCAGCCTCGCCGCGGCCATCCTGGCGCTCCAAGACGCCGGGCTGACCCCCGCGGACTTGGCACGGATCAATCCCGTCGTCCTGACCGGCACCTCGATCATGGACTTTGACAAGATCGGGCGCGGCATGGAGCTGGTCATGAAAAAAGGCACCCGCTACGCGCAAGGCAGCATCATGTATGAGGCTTCCGTCGCCAATGTGGCCGGAAAAATCGTGGAATGGCTCGGGGTCCCGGCGCGCATGCTGACAATGCAGACCTCCTGCTGCTCCGGCCTCGATGCCGTCGGTCAAGCCGCCGACCTCATTGCCAGCGGCCAGACCGACTTGGCGTTGTGCGGCGGCAGTGAGTGCCCACTTTCCTACTACCCGATGCTGGGATTCAATGCATCGGAACTCAGCCCGGCGACTAATGAAACGCCCGAGAAGTCCTGCCGGCCCTTCGACCTCTGGCGGTCCACCGGCGTGCTCGGTGAGGGCGCCTGCATCTTGGTGCTTGAGCCTGAAACCAGTCCTCGGCCCGCGGTGGCTTGGATCACCGGCTACAGTTACGCCAATGACCAGGATGGACAGACCGCCATGGGCCTCGTGGAATCCGTCCGCCAAGCTCTGGCCAACGCTCAGCGCCGGCCCAACGAGGTGGATTTCATTAACGCATGGGGCACCGGCCACCGCGTTATCGACGCCAACGAGTCCCGCGCCATGACCCATCTTTATGGGAACCGGCTGACGGAAATCCCCGTCAGTTCGATCAAGGGCTCCATTGGCACCGCCCTCGGGGCCTCGGGCCCCATTCAGGCCGCGAGCACGGCGCTGAGCCTGCTTTACGGCCTGATCCCACCAACGGTTAACTGGGAAAGCCCAGACCCGGCCTGCGCCCTGAACCTGTCCAGCCAGCCCCGTCGCCTCCCCGTGCGGGTGGCCGTGGTCAACAGTCATGGACTCTCCGGCAGCAACGCGGCCCTGGTCATCGAAAAGTAATGCCAACGATTATTCTTTATACCCCCCTGCTGACTCTCGCGATCGGGGCGCTGGTGTTGTGGGTGAATCCGCGGAGACGAATCAACCAGGTATTCGCGCTGGCTTCGCTGGCCGCCACGCTGTGGCTTTACTGCGTTTTCATGGCGATGTGGGCGGGCCTAAATGTCAAAGAAGGCTACAATCCGGTTCCATGGGTCCGGGCGGCTTCCGCCGTCGGCGCATTCTTTCCCATCAGTATCTGGCTCATGAAGGAATCCATTCTCACGGCTCCGTTTCATGATCGCCGGTTCGCCAAGCGAGCCTTCGCTTGGTTTTTCATCGGCTGTTGCTTGGCCAGCTTATGCTACACCGGATCATTCGTATTCGATGCCACCGGTTCCGATGATCGTTCGCGCGGCATTACCTACCACATCTACAGTATCACGAGCTTTGGTCTTTATTTGTTGCTCACTTTCCAAACGTATAAGCAATGGCGCCGGCAGACGGGTGTCAGCCGACTTGAGCTGCAATTTCTGATTCTGAACGCCGGCATTGCCTGCTTGTTGGCGATTATCGTATCCGCGGCAGGCAACTACCTCGATCTGCGGGTCTTATCCCGACTGACACCACTCTTTGTCCTAGTGTTTTTCGGCCTGACCGCCTGGGCCGTCACGGTGCACCGCATCTTTGATGCGCGGCAGGTCTTACTTTCGGTAGTGCAACGGTTGATGTTGGTGGTGGCGATGTGCGCGGGCATTTTCGGCGGCTGGTGGCTGTTTGGCCTCGTCCTGTTTCCGCCGATCGATCTGCTGCTGAGCGTCGCCGTGTGCAGTTCCCTCGCCTTCCTGCTCGAGCGCAAGACCCGCGAGTGGTTCCGCCTCAGTCCCGAGCAGAGCATTGCCGCACTGCGCCGCACCATGATCGATGCCGCCCGCAGCGAGCCCAGTCCCGACAAGTTGGTGGCCGCCTTTGAGAGCCTGCTGCGCACCTGGGGCCAGGCCAACTACGCCCGGCTGCTCTTCGACAGCGGCGAGGTCTATGCCTCGGGTGATCTTGAATTCACCAAGGACCGCCCGGCCCACCTCGCTCTCTGCCGCACCGGCTGGACCACACCCGAGAGCCTCCAGCGCCAGCGCGCCGAGGCGGGCCTCGTGGACCTGCGCCAATTCCTCACCGAGTTCGACCTCGGCCTGATTGTGACTGCCCCCCGCGGCAGTGTCACGCCCTCCCTGCTGCTCGCCCTCGGCACCAAGGTGAACCACCGCCCCTTCACCTACCCCGAGGTGCAGCAGGTCCAGGAAATCGCCGAGTTCATGGACAACATCCTTGCGCGTTCCCGCCTGACCATGCAGGCCCGGCAATCCGAGCAGCTCGCGACCATCGGCCTGCTCGGCGCCAGCCTCGCCCACGAGATCCGCAACCCCCTCGTTTCGATCAAGACCTTCGCCCATCTGCTGCCCACCCGGTTCGACGACCCGGAGTTCCGCCGCCGCTTCAACGTCCTCATCCCCGCCGAGGTTGACCGCATCGACAGCCTGACCCAGCAGCTCCTCGACCTCTCGAATCCCCGCCGCCACCAGATGGAGCGCATCTCCCTGCATGCCGTCGCCCGCGAAACCGTGGACCTTATGCTCACCCGCGCCGCCGAGGCCCGCGTGTCCCTGACCAGCACCTACAATGCGGCGACGGACATCATCTGGGCTGATGCCAGCGCCATCCGGCAAGTGCTCATCAATCTTCTTATTAATGCCTTTCAGGCCCTCGAAATGCAGGAGACCGACCGCCGCGTTGACCTCCGCACCCGCAATTCACCCAACGGCAGCGTCATCCTCGAAGTCAGCGACAACGGCCCGGGCATCCCCACCGACCAGCGCGCCCGGCTTTTTCACCCTTTTGTGTCAACCAAGACCAAGGGCATGGGCCTGGGGCTGGCGGTGTGCGCGGATATCTTGCACGAACACAAGGCCACCATCATTGTGCCTGACATCGAGCGCTCCGGCGCTACCTTCCGCCTCACGTTTCCATGCCCGCCACCCTCATCCTGACCACCCCGGATCCCGGTCTCGAAGCCGCATGGAAGAACCAGCTCCACCCGCGCGAACCCGCCGTCTTCGCCCGACCCGCCGACCTTCAGCGTGATCTCCTGCGCCCCGGCTCGCGCGTCTGGATCACCGATATCAACGACCCCCGCACCCGCCTCGCCTGTGGCACCGGCACCCTGGTCATCCTCGTCGGCCAGCCCCACAGTCTCCCGTTCGAACAGGCCCGCCAGAACCGCGCCGCCCGCCTCTTCCTCAGCTACGACGATAGTCGCACCCGCCTTGGTGAATTCGTCGGCCTCCTTGAGGAAATCGCCGACAAGAACTCCCAGCTGCAGACCACGCTCGAACGCACCCGCCGCAGCGAGGCGCCGTTTCCCCGCGAATCCGCGCCCGCGCCAGCCGGCGGCGAGCCGGTTGAATCGTGGGACTTCCTGGAGAGCGCCCTCACCCACCTCGGTGACCGCACGCGCCTGCTCGACGAATTCCGCCGCGCGGGCCGCTACATTCTGAGATCCGGCAAGGTGTTGTTTTTCTTCCGCCGGTTCGACGCGTTCGTGTCCGACGACGATGCCCACCGCTGCGACGCCGGCCATCCGCTTTCCCTCTGGCTGGAAGACCACCCTGCCGCCCTCGATGTCTCCCAATGGGCCGGCCCGGACGACCCCGCCGTCGACGCCCCGATCCGCCAGCAACTACACAGCTGGGGCGCCAAGTTGCTCATTCCGCTGCATGCCTCGGGCCAGCTGCTCGGCTGGATGGCCCTCGGCCCGCGCGCCGACGGCGCCGCCTACCGCGAGACCGACAAGTTCCGCGCCGTGCTGCATGGCCGCTTGCTCGAACGCTGCCTCGAGCGTTCCGCCCAGCTCGAGGAGCTGGCGCGGGCCGAGACCGCCCACGCCCTTCGCGCCAAATACCTGCCTGGCTCCCGCGTGCTTTCCCGCGCCGACATCGCCTCCATGGACCTGCCGGTTGAGGTCCGCGCCACCGCCAGCGAGGCCCTGCATACGCAAAAGACCATCGTGCAACCCGCGCGCCCGCCCCACCGTTTCCGCGTCACCGCCGGCCCCGCGCCCGAGATCGATGGTGTCTGGGTCCAGTGGGAGGAGGCCGCCCCCGAAATCGAACGTATCCGCGCCGAGCACGAGCAACACCGCCGCGCCCTTTTCAAGAATCTCGGCCTCACCCTCAGCCACGAGCTGTCCAATCCGCTGGTCTCTCTCGTCACCTTCGCCCAGTTGCTCGCCCGCCAAAGTCGCGCCCCCATGCCGACGCCCACACCGGACGGAGCGGCGAGCATCGCCCAGGAGGTCTCCCTCGCCAGCGAGGTGCAGAAACTCCAGCGCCTGGCGGAACATGCCATGGTGCTCGGCGAGATCGCCTCGCCCACCGCCCAGTCCGTCGATCTCAACGCCCTGCTCACCGAACTCGCCACCACGCGCGGTTTGAGCACCCGCTTTTCCGAGGAACAGCTCGTTTTCCAAGTCGACCCCACGCTGGTGCGCTTCGCCTTCGCCGCCATCTTCGACGCCCTCGGCGCCAACCGCCCCGACGAGGGCACCACCGGTCTCCTGCTTACCCTGCGCACCGCCGGCACCGACAGCCTGCGCACCGCCATCGTCACCATCGAGGGGAAGCGCCTCGAACTCGACGGCATCCTGCCCCTCCCTGCCCCGGGCACGACGCCCAACGAGGGTCGCCTCTCCGTCTTTCTTGCTCGCGAAATTCTCCGTCTGCACGGCGGCACCCTGCAAGCCGGCCCCGGCATCAAGGGCACGGACATCCAGATCTCGTTCGGGTCTTTGAGGTAGGGCGTGGACTCCGCTCCGCGCCGCGGCGCTGTAGGGCGGGGTCGCTGACCCTCCCCAGGTGGAGCGCGCTGACCTCAGCGCGCTTGCCCGAGCCAGAGCGTCCTGAGGTCAGGTCGCTCCACCTAGGGCAAAAAGGCGGGATCAGCGATCCCCCCCTACAATCGACCAAGCTTGCCCGTGACTTGTTTCCGCGCTTCATTGCCTGCCACATGGAGATCGCCTTCATCCTCGTCGGCCTGGCCATCGGCGCCGCCCTCGGCTGGTTCATCGCCCAGGCCCGTGCCGCCGCCTCGGTGGAGCGCGCCCGCCTGATGGAGGCCGATCTCGCCATCACCCGCACCCGCCTGGCGGAAATCGAAAATCATAAATCGAAAATCGAAAATGAACTCGCCGCGGAACGCGCCTCGGCCGCGGAAAGAATCTCCGCCCTCACCGATGCCCACGAACGCCTGAAAACCGAGTTCCGGGCCCTCTCCGCCGACGCCCTCCGCGCCAACAACCAGTCATTCCTCGAACTCGCCCGCGAGACCTTCGGCAAGCTCCACCAGCAATCCGCCGACGAACTTGGCAAGCGCCAGCAGGCCATCGACTCCATGGTCAAGCCGCTCAAGGAGTCCCTCGAGAAGGTCGACGCCAAGATCGGCGAGATCGAGAAAGCCCGCGCCGGCGCTTACGGCCAGCTGTCCGAGCAGTTGAAGTCCCTCGGCACCGCGCAGGTCTCCCTCCAGGCCGAGGCCGCGAAGCTCACCACCGCGCTGCGCTCCACGACCACCGCCGGCACCTGGGGCGAACTCCAGCTCCGCCGCGTCGTCGAGATGTCCGGCATGTCGAGCTACTGCGACTTCACCGAGCAGCAGTCCGCCGGGGGCTTCCGCCCCGACCTCGTCGTCCGTCTCCCCGGCGGCCAGCAGATCGTCATCGACGCCAAGGCCCCGAACGACGCCTACCGCGAGGCCGTCAACGCCTCCGACGACAACGTCCGCTCCGCCAAGCTTGCCGAGCACGCCACCAAGGTCCGCAACCATATTGATGCGCTTGGCGCCAAGGACTACTGGGCGCAGTTCCAACCCTCCCCGGAATTCGTCGTCCTCTTCCTTCCCGGCGATCAGTTTCTTTCTGGCGCACTGCAAGCCGACGCCTCGCTCATCGACCGTGCCATTGCCAAGAAGGTCCTGCTCGCCACGCCCGCCACCCTCATCGCCCTGCTCAAGGCCACCGCCTACGGCTGGCGCCAGGAGGACGTGTCGCGCAACGCGCAGGTCATCGCCGACCTCGGCCGCCAACTCTACGACCGCATCGCCGGCTTCGCCGACAACCTCGACAAGGTCGGCCGTGGCCTCGAGACCGCGAGCAAGGCCTACAACGCCGCCGTCGGCTCCTTCGAGCAGACGCTGCTGCCCGGCGCCCGCAAGTTCTCCGAACTCGGCGCCAAGGGCGTCAAGGAACTCGCCGACCCCACAACCGTCGAGACCACCCCCCGCGACGTCATCAAGCGGGCCTGAGCAAGGCACAAGGCCACCGAATACTGGCTACAGGAGATTCGCATGATACCGTCTACGAATTCACCGGATTTCCTCCGAGCTGAGCGCGAAGCGTTCTATGCCGGATTCCGCACTGAGAGTCTGCCTATTACCGTTAATGACGCAGTCCGGGTAAAATCCGGTAAACTAAAAGGACTAGTGGGCGCACCAATTTCCCTCGAATCCTTCGACCCGGAGCCAACTTACCTGATCGAACTTGTGCCACCGCGCGGAGATGAGATTCTCCCGCTATCGCTCCTCGAGCGGATAAATCCTTGAGGCTCGTTCTGTCGCCAGCGTTAACTCGCTGACTTTGTCCTTCAGGTTTCAGGTCTCAGGTCTCAGGTTTCCGGCATGAACATGCCGTCCCCCTCCCTCGAAGGCCGCTGGCAACCCGTTTACGCCGAACTCGATGGCGAGGAGGCGCCGAAGATGATGCTCGATAAGATGGAAATTGAATTCACCGGCGGCGAATACGCCGTCCGCTTCGGCGGCGTCACCGCCGACCAGGGCACCTACACCATAGACGCCGAAGGCCAGCTCACCCTCGCCGGCATGATCGGCCCCAACGCCGGCCGCTCCATCCCGGGAATTTATAAATTCGCCGGTGACCTGCTCTCCATCTGCTACGGCCTCGGCGGCGAGCGTCCGCTGAAATTCGCCACTCAAGGCGGCGAGCGGCTCTACCTCGTCA
>JBKJRX010000205.1:0-18466 GCA_046593155.1 Lacunisphaera sp. | reverse complement strand
CGAACCCACAAGACATCGCTGTCGGTAGATTTTGAGTCTACTGCGCCTGCCAATTCCGCCACCCGGGCGACTGAGCCGGCGAGAGAAGCGCACCTCGGCAGCGATGTAAATGCGTTTTTGGGGCTGCTGAAAGGCGGGCCAGCGAGCTTGCTCGCGCAAGGGGGCGAAAAGGCGCGAGCAAGCTCGCTGGCCCACTTACTTCGCCGCGACTTCGCGGTATTCGCCGAGCGCGCGGTAGCGTTCGTAGCGGGCGTCGAGCAGCTTGCCGGTGTCCAGGCCGGTGAGTTCGCCGAGATGGTGGATCAAGGCTTTCTTCAACGCGGCGGCGGCGGCGGCCGGGTCGGTGTGCGCGCCGCCAAAGGGTTCGGCGATGACCTCGTCGACGACCGCGAGCTCCTTGAGGTTGGCGGCGTTGAGCTTGAGGGCTTCGGCGGCCTTGGGCGCGTTGGCGCGGTCCTTCCAGAGGATGGCGGCGCAGCCTTCGGGGGAGATGACGGAGTAATAAGCGTTCTCGAAGATGAGCACGCGGTCGGTGACCCCGATGCCCAGTGCGCCACCGGAGCCACCTTCACCGACAATGACCGCGACGGAGGGGACCTTGAGCATGGCCATCTCGCGGAGATTGACCGCGATGGCTTCGGAGACGTGACGGGCCTCCGACTCGACACCGGGGTAGGCGCCGGGGGTGTCGATGAAAGTGATGACGGGCAGACCGAATTTTTCGGCAAGCTTCATCAGGCGGAGGGCCTTGCGGTAGCCCTCGGGTTGGGGCATGCCGAAGTTGCGGATGATGTTTTCCTTGGTGTCACGGCCCTTCTGCTGGGCGATGATCATCACGGAGCGACCCTCGAAGAAGGCGGTGCCGCCGACGAGCGCACGGTCATCGTTAAACTGGCGGTCGCCGTGCAGCTCCTGGAAGTCTTCGCACAGGGCGGCGACATAATCGAGGGCGTAAGGCCGCTTCGGATGGCGGGCGACCTGCACGCGCTGCCACGGCGTCAAATTGGTGTAGATATCGCGCTTGGTGACGTCGATCTTGGCCTCGATCGTCGCCAGTTCGGCGGACATATCGATGTTGTTTTCGAGCGACTGCTGGTGAAGGGCTTCGAGCTGTTTTTCGAGTTCGCGGAGCGGCTTCTCGAATTCCAGCAGGTAGGCGGGTCTTTCCATGGAAAAAGGTTACGGGTGGGCGCGGACGGCTGTCAACGGGGGCGTCAGTCTAGGTTGCTGCAATTATTCTGCAGGTGGAGCGCGTTGACCTCAATGCGCTTAGAAATGTTCACCTCCCGAACCAGCGCGCTGGGGTCAGCGCGCTTCACCCTTATGTTTATTGTAGGGCGGGATCGCTGATCCCGCCCAGCTCGTGGCGGGGTCAGCGGCCCCGCCCTACAGTCCGCCCTTGGCAGCGTCAGGGTTCTTCAACTGGTCCTTCCAGCTGAGGATTTTTGCCTGCGCGCCGTATTTTTCGGCCATCGGCTTGTCACCCTTCTCCATCCAGATGCGGGAGAGGGTCGTGTTGATAAACAGGTCGGCGGGTTGGAGGGCGAGGGCCTTGTCAGCGGCGGCCAAGGCATCGTCGAAGCGACGCAGTGAGAAATTGATCTCGGCGAGGGCGTGCCAGGCCTCGAAGGCGGCGGGCGCGGCGGCGGTGGCGCGGGCGAGCTTGGCCAGTGCAGCGTCGTGATCGCCCATCGTGTAGTCGAAGGTGGCCTCTTCCACCAGGGACTGGACTTGCTCGTCGGTCATGGGGCCTTGGGCGCGTCGGGCTTTTGCAGCCTGGCCTCGATGTTGATGCTGAGTTCGACCTCATCGGCGATCGACTTCTCCGATTTGCCCACACCGAAATCGGTGCGGTCGATGGTGGTGACGGCTTCCCAGCCGGTGAGCTTGGCGCCACGCTGGCCATCGGCGAAGCCAAGGAATTTGACCTCGAGGACGAGGGGGCGGATCTGATCCTTGATGGTCAGGTCGCCGGTGACGGTATAGGTGTCCGGGCCGGATTTTTTCCAGGATTTGCTCTGGAAGGAGGCGTCCGGGAATTTCTCCGCGAGGAAGAAGTCGGCACTGAGGAGGTGCTTGTTGCGTGCTTCGCTCTTTGTGTCGATCCCGCCGATCTCCACGGTGGCGGTGATGGTGTTGTGCTCAAAATTATCGCGATCAACCGTGAGGGTGCCGCTGAATTTCGCAAAGGTGCCCGGCACCTTGGCCAGGAAATGGCGGACATTGAAGACGACCGACGAATGGGCGGAATCGATCTGGTAGGTCTCGACGGCGGCGCGGCCAGTCAGGCAGAGTGCAGCGAAGAGCGGGACGAGGCGAAGTAGTCTCATGGGAAGGGCATGGTCCCCGCTACCGCCGGCCGGGTCAAAAAGAAAGGACGGCCCGGGCGGGCCGCCCTGGGAAATGAGGCGGATCAGGAAGCTCAGCCCTGCTTGGCGCCGGCCTCGATGTTGATCGTGATGGCGACGTCATCGCCGAGCGCCTTCTGCAGCATGGCCGGACCGGCCAGACCGAAATCGGACTTCTTGATGGTGGTCGTGGCTTCCCAGCCGGAGAGCAGGGTGCCGGGGCGCATGCCGGGGCCAAAGCCGAGGAGCGTGGTCTTCAGCACGACTTCCTTGGTGACGTCCTTGATGGTCAGGTCGCCCGTGACATCGAAGGTGTTCTCGCCGGTCTTCTTCCAGGATTTGCTCTTGAAGGTGGCGGTTGGAAACTTGGTGGTGTCAAAATAATCGGAACTCTTGATATGCTTGTCACGGTCCACGCTATCGGTGTTCAGGCCGGCCACATCGATGGTCGCGGTCACGCTGCTTTTCTCCAGGTTGTCGCGGTCGACGGTGATTTCGCCGCTGAGCTTGGTGAAGCTGCTGGTATATTTGGAGAGGATGTGGCGCAGGCTGTAATTGATCGCGGAGTGGGTGGTATCGATCTTGTAGACTTCAACCGCGGCCTGGGTGCTGGCGACGAGGCTGAGGACGGCGAACAGGGCAAGGAGACGTTTCATGAGCGTGATATTTTTAGTGAATGGATTCGACCTCTACCGATAGGCAGAATGCCGGAACGCGCAACTGCGGACTGGTTTGTGACCGGGTTTCACGCTTCATTTAGGGAAATGTGTTTTGGGCAATTTCGCCACGGTGGGTCAGCCTGCTTGCAGGCGCGGATTTGGCGCGAGCATCAGCCGTCGCCAAGGCTATGGCCGACAAGAGCTCGCTGGCCCACGAAAACCCCGATTTGGAACACTCCCTAGCACTACTCCGTTACGAATCCTACACACCCCGCCCTGGCGGGCACCCCTCTTCCTAGAGGGGACTTCGGCGGCGGGAATCGAATCCCCTCTATCAAGAGGGCCTCGGCCGTGAGCTCGGCCGAACGGGTGGCGCGCAGCGACGGGGTGTGTCGCTCGAGATTGAACCCACGTAACGGAGTAGTGCTAGAGGATCAGCATGGCGTCGCCGTAGCTGAAGAAGCGGTATTCGCGTGTGACGGCCTCGGCGTAAATTTCCTTCAGCCACCCGATACCGTCCGTCGAGCCGGGAGTGAGGAACGCGGACACGAGGCAGAGCAGGGTGGAGCGAGGCTGGTGGAAATTGGTGATGAGCACGTCCACCCCGCGAAAGCGGCGCGGCGGGTAAATGAAGATGCCGGCCTCACCGAGAAAGGGACTGCCCTGCGACAGGCTCAAGGCGGTCGGCGCTGAATGCGCCGACAGAAAATCCTCGAGAGTGCGGACAGAGGTCGTGCCCACGGCGATGCGGCGGCCTGGAGCGGTAAACAGCGCCTGTTGCGTGGCGGCGGAGATTTCATACACCTCGCGATGGATGGGATGATCCTCGATTTGCTCCGTGGTGATCGGCCGGAACGTGCCAAGCCCGACATGCAGCGTGAGGTCAGCCGACGTGATGCCCTGGGCGGCCAGCGAGGCGAGCAGCTCGGGCGTGAAATGCAGGCCGGCGGTCGGGGCGGCCGCCGCGACCTGGTGGACCCGGTCCGCATAGACCGTCTGGTAGCGTTCGCGGTCGAGTTGGCGGGCGCCGTCGTTGTCGCGGCCGGCGATGTAGGGCGGCAGCGGCATTTCGCCGATGCGGTTGGCAACGGCCAGGATGTCGCCGTTGCTGCAGGCAAACGCGACCCGCACCAGCCCGTCTGCCGTTTTTTCACCGACGGTGGCGGAGAAGAATCCCTCCCGCCCAAAGGTCGCCCCGACGGGCAGTTTTTTGCCCGGGCGCAACAGGCACCACCACTCGTCGGAAACCTGAGACCTGAAACCTGAGACCTGAGGATTGTGATTTGGAAGCTGAGAGCTGAAAGCTGATGGCTGACCGCTGGCTGCCGGTCTCAATAGCAGACATTCGACCTGCCCGCCCGTCGGCCGGGTGGCGTGCAGGCGGGCGGGGATCACCGCGGCATTGTTGCGGAAGAGGCAATCACCGGGCTGCAGGTATTCGGGCAAATCCCGGAAATGCCGGTGTTCAATCCGGTGTTCATGCCGGTGCACCACGAGCAAGCGCGAGGCATCACGCCGGTCGGCCGGTTGCTGCGCGATGAGCCTGTCAGGCAGCGGGTAGTCGAAGAGATCGGTCTTCAAGGTGGGGAGGTTTAGACCGCCCCAGCCGGACGGCAACAACCGTCACGAGCGGGCGGCGGCAGCACCCACAAAAGCGAGCTTGCCTCACCCGGGGCAAATCCGCCGAAGGCCGCTTCCATTTTGCGGCTTTAGCTCAGTTGGTAGAACGACTCGGAGGAGAGATTACCGCGAGGTGCGGCGTCAGGACTGTGCGATAGGATGACCAGCCGCTAACCAAGCTGCCTGGGTCGTGCTTGGGAATAAGGAGCAGGTTGTTCGCCGCCGCCTCCAGCAAGTGGCGCTGCAATTCTGGTTTAGTCATGGAGAATCAGATTGGATGCGCAGAGTGACGCCGGGCGTGATCATCGTGGAGGGGCAATTCGCATTCACCATGCCTCAAGATTGCCGGAGCCTATAAATAGAAAGATTGGAGTTGGCGGAGCGAGCACAGGGACGGGAATGGCCGGGTTGAGGTCGCCGCAGGCGACAGGGCTGACCGCCCTGCGCACAGCGGGAGGCGGGCAGGAGTTCGAGGGGCGGCCCGGCCAGAGATGCCGGGGAGAATGCCCCCTTAGAGCCAGCCAATGCATTTCCATTCGGCTCGGGTGTCGGCTAGCGTGAGAGCCTATACGGTAGGCAGTAACACCGGGCATCAATCGTGAGCACCGGGGGTCGCCGCCCTCGTGGGGGGCGCCCTTTCCTCGCCGGAACAGACGCAATCCGGGTCAGAACTTCGCTGGCACGGAGCGGGGGAGCCACTGGCTGCGGGGGAGGTGCATGATCTCGGCGGGGGCGCGATCCATGTCGAGCAGGGACGCCATGGTTTTCATCGGCGCATCGACGTGGCTGAAGAACATCTTGTAGCCGGCGCAGAGGTAGTTGAGTCCCGGCTCGCCGTGCGGGGTTTTGAGGAAGCGGTGCTTGGGGCACTCGCCGTGGCAGGCGAAGCGCACGGGGCATTCCCGACAATAGCGGGGCAGGCTCGCAGACTTGGCGGCGCCGAAGGCCTGCTGTTGCGGCGAATCCACCAGCGTCGCCAGCGCGGTGTTCATCAGGTTGCCGAGCTTGTAGCGCGGGTAGACATAGTGGTCGCAGCTGTAGAGGTCGCCGTTGTGCTCGATCGCCAGAGCGTGACCGCAGTTTTCCGAAAAGACGCAGACGCCGGCGGGCTGGCCAGCCCAGTTGGCGAGCGCGGCGTCGAATTGTTGGACGAAGACCTTGCCGACGTCGCGCTGCACCCACTCGTCAAAGATCGTGCAGAGAAACTTGCCGAACTCGCCCGGCCGCACGCTCCAGGGCGTCACCTGGGTGTCGAGGCCGGCGGCGTCCTCGTGGTCGGGGGGCGGGGCCAGCCACAGGCCGTTGTCGGCGCTGACGGCGTTGCGCTCGACGATGGGGATGAACTGGATGTAGCCTGAGCCGATCTCGCGGAGAAACTTGTAGACGAGGAGCGGGTGGGGGGAGTTCTTCCGATGCACCGTCGTCAGGGTGTTGAACTCGATCTGGTGCTTTTTCAGCACCGCGATGCCGGCCATCACGCGGTCAAAGGTGGGCTGGCCGCCCTTGTCCACGCGGTAGGCGTCGTGGAGCTCGCGCGGACCGTCGATGCTGATGCCCACGAGGAACTTGTTTTTGGCCAGGAACTCGCCCCATTCATCGTCGAGCAGGACGCCGTTGGTCTGAAAGGCGTTGTCGATGGTCTTGCCCCGGGCGTATCTGGACTGGAGGGCGACGGCGGTGCGGAAGAACTCGACGCCGAGGAGGGTGGGTTCACCGCCTTGCCAGGCGAAGCTGACGGCCGGTCCGGGTTGCGCGGCGATGTAGTCGCGCACGTAGGTCTCGAGCACCTCGGGCTTCATGCGCATCCCGCCGGCGTCGGTGTAGAGCTTTTCCTTCTCGAGGTAGAAGCAGTAGCTGCAATCGAGATTGCACCGCGACCCGATGGGCTTGGTCAGCAGGTGAAACGGCGTCCGGGCCGGGGGCGAAGTCGGGCGCAGGACGGGGGGCGGAAGCATGGGGCAAGCAAAGCGTCGGATCGGTCCAAGGCAAGCGGGCGCGCTTACTTGGCTGTGACGTTCTGTTGGTAGAAGACGCGCAGCTCGGGCTTCACGCCGATGAGGGTTTGGGCGCGTTGGAGGGCCTTCTTGGTCGCCAGGGTGGGGTTCTCCTCGGCGGGGAAAAGATTGTCCGGGCCGATCCGGTCGGCCAGGCCGCTGCGCTTGAGCACGGCGGCGACATCGCCGTGGACCCCGGAGATCAGCAGATGCCGGCCCTGTGAGTGCAGGTAGTCGAGGAGTTGGTCGAGGGCAATGACGGTGGTGGCGTCGAGGTGCCGGGCATTCTTCATGCGCAGGATGAAGACGCGGATGTTGGGATCCTCGGCGAGCCGGCGGACGCCATCCTGAAAAAGGTCCGCCGCGCCGAAGAACAGGTCGCCCTCGACGTGAACGATGGAGACCTGCGGGTGGTTGCGCTCGGCCGGGGCGCCGATTTCCGTCAACCGGCCCTGCTCGTCGAAGGCGTGTTCGAGCAGGGAAGGTGCACTGGCTTTTTGCAAAAACAGCACCAACGAGATGCCGATACCGGTGTAGATGGCGGTGTCGAGCTGGAGGAAGAACGCGGCGATGAGGGTGATCCAGAAGACCAAGGCGTCGGCCCGGGTGGCGCGGCGGGCGATGAGGATCTGGGCGGGATTGAACAGCCGCAGGGCGATGCTGATGAGATAGGCGGCCAGGGCGGCGACGGGGATGTAGTTGAGCAGGGGCGAGATCAGCAGGACGAGCAGCAGGATGAAACCGCTGCTGAAGACGCTGGCGAACTGGGTGCGGCCGCCGCTTTGGAGGTTGGCGGCGCTGCGCAGGAAGGAGGCGGAGCCGGGCATGGCGCCGAAGGCCGCGGCCGCGAGGTTGCCCAGGCCCATGCCGATGAGCTCCTGGTTGGGGTCGATGCGCTGGCCGGAACGGGCGGCGAGGGTTTTGGCGATGGAGACGGCCTCCAGCATGCCCAGCAGGGCGACGGCGATGCCGACGCTGGTGATCCGGGGGATCAGTTGCAGACCTTCGACATTCAGCGGGAATCCGATGAAAAGCGGCACCTGGGCGGTGATTTCACCCAGATCACGCACGAGGAGGACATGCTGTGAGCCGGGATCGGTGAACCAGGATATCGCTCCGGCCAGACAGAGGACGATCAGGCCGTCCGGCCAGGCCGGTCGCCAGCGGCGGAGCGCATAGAGCAGGGCTAGGCTGCCCACGCCCACCGCGGCAGTGACCGGATTGAGGTCAAGGCTCACGAGGCTGATCGTCAGGTGTCGCAGGGTGCCGGGCAGACTGACCTCGGAGGCCCGGGCGATGCCCAATAAGTTGCCGATCTGCCCCACCGCGATCAGAACGCCTACCGCGGTGGTATAGGCGATGATCACGGTGCGGGAAATAAACTGGGTGGTCTGGCCCAGCTTGGTCAGGCCGGCGGTCAGCTGGATGAGACCGATGAGACAGCCGAGCAAGAGCACCTTCTCCAGGGGCGAGAGGGGCACGTCGGCCAGGCTGAGCACGGCTCCGGCCAGGATGATGCTGATGGTGTTGGTCGGCCCGAAGACCAGATGATGGGAGGAGCTGAAGCAGGCGCAGACAAGTGCTCCGATGACGGCCGTGGCCAGCACCGCTTGCATCGGCAGGCCCACGATCAGGGCGAAACCGATGGCCTGCGGGATCGTCACCAGCGCCACGGTGGCGCCGGCGATCAGATCGGCGCGCAGCTTCTCCCGCGTATACGGCGGCACCTCGTGCGAGATCGGCGGGATCAGGTTCGCCCGGATTTGCTGCCCGATGCCCGAGATCCGGCGCCCCGCCGCCTCTGTCAGGTCGTCGAGTTCGTCGATATGCGCGCTTTGCAGGAACTTCTTTACCATGCGGAGAGCCGGTTGTTGCGCTCAGGCGGGAAAATGACGCCACTAGTTTGGCTTGGGCGAGTTTTCCAAGAGGATGAGTCCAGGGTTATAATGCCGGTATTACCGGCCTCGCGTGGATGACAGGCCACATCGCCGTTGGATTCCCCGTTCACCTCGCTCAGCACCGGGACGGACGGAATCAACTTGCTCCGGGAGCAAACGACCTTGGGTATCCGGATATCCCGATGGTCTTGGGCGTCCTCACGATTTCTCCTTCCTGGATACACGGCGATATTGCGATGGTGCTTCGGTGCATACACAGGTGCTTCGGCGGTAAACTGGTAAACCAAACTCCTGCTCGTGCCGGCGGTGGCTTCCGGCCTAATGACGGCAACCCCGGTTACCTTATGAAAAATCTCCCCCTCCTGCGTCGGCTTATGGTTCTGTCACTGTTGCTGGCCGCGGATGCCCTTCCTTGGGCCCGTGCCCAGGCACCGGCCGGCACTACTCCCGCCGAACCCCGGCCCGCTCGCGGACCGCAGACCTCCGCCGAGCCGATGAAGGGTGAGTCGCGCCTCATCGCCCGCGGTGATCTCGAACTGCTGACCTACGAGACCGAGGAGGATGTGCGGAAGCTGGAGGAGGAACTCGCCGCGAACCAGACGGCCGCGCCCAAGCCCGGCGAGTATGCCAAGAACTACCTGCGCTCCCCTACCGACGGCTCGGTGCAACCTTACGGCATCTGGGTGCCGCGCGACTACACGCCGGCCGGCAAGTTCGCGCTCATCGTCCAGCTGCACGGCATCGGCCCGAAGTCACTCGCCGGCCGCCGCCTCCAGTGGGGCGGCATGGGCGAGAAGGATTGGGTCGATCCCTCCGCTCCTGTTCTCGTCGCCAGCGTCTACGGTCGCGGCAACACTTTCTACCAAGGCCAGGGCGAGGAGGATGTGATGGAAGTCGTCGCCGACGTGCAACGCCGCTACTCCATCGATCCCGACCGCGTCTACATCATGGGGCACTCCATGGGTGGCGCCGGCTCATGGTTTGTCGGGCTGCGTCATCCCGACCGCTTCGGCAGTGTCACCCCCATCGACGCCGCCATGGGCTTCGGCAACGCCACGGACGTGCCGGAGAATCTGCCGGACTGGATGCGGCCGCAGACCGCGCTCTTTAATCCTGACAACTATTTTCCCAACGCCCGCAATGTGCTCGTCTTCATGAAGAATGCCGGCGCGGGCATCCAGAAGGCGTCCACCCGGTTCAGCGATGGTGTCGTCGCCGCGGGCGGGTTCGCCACGATGGAAAGCTTCCCGGGCATGCCGCACCACTGGGCGCCGCAGATATCATATTCGATCTTCACCAGTGCCGCCGTGATCAAGCCGATCAACCGCCGGCCGCCCGTGGTGAAGTTCTTCACCAACACGCTGCGCTACGACCGCGCCTATTGGGTGACGCTCGACCGGCTTGTCCGGCACAACGCTGATGCGCGCATCACGGCCACCTTCGACGACGGCAAGCCCCGTGTCCAGCCGGGCGGCGGTCGCAACCGGCCCCAGCGGCCGCCCGAACCGGATCGCGCGCCGAGTCTCACCGTCACGACGGAAAACATTGACGCCCTCACGCTCCGTCTCGCCGAGGCCGGGGTGCCGGCAGA
This sequence comes from Lacunisphaera sp., assembly GCA_046593155.1. Classification (GTDB taxonomy): domain Bacteria; phylum Verrucomicrobiota; class Verrucomicrobiia; order Opitutales; family Opitutaceae; genus Lacunisphaera. The sequence goes on along the minus strand of JBKJRX010000205.1, from coordinate 8,356 downwards.
TGTGCCCGTGGCCCTCACCGTCGACGGGGCGGCGATCTCAGCCGGTCCGTTACCCGCCGTCGCGCACCTCGTGCAGAGCGAGGGGAAATGGCAGTTCGCGTCCGCGCCAGCGCATTCAGGCAAACGCCACGGCATGCAGGGCCCCATCGGGGATGCGTTCAACGCCCGCTTCCTCGCCGTCTACGGCGAAGGCGACCTCCCGCTCGCCCGCGCCGAATTGGATTCCGTCCGCAATCCGCCCAGTCAGCTGATGATCCACGGCGAGTTCCCGCTCAAGGCCGCCGCGAAAGTCACGGCGGAGGACATCGCCGGCGCGAATCTCATCCTCTTTGGCACGGCGAAAACGAATCCGCTCATCGCACGCCTGGCGCCCAAGCTGCCTGCGCCGCTGATGACCGCAGCAGGGGAGGGCGATGCCGTCGTGTTTGTTTACCCGAACCCGGAGAATCCGGCGCGCTACGTCGTCATCTGGACCGGCCCGGTCCTCAGCGCGAAGCTCGACGTGGCGTTCAAGGCCGGCTGGATGATGCCGCTCCACCTGCTACCCGACTACCTCGTGGCCAGGGACGGCAAGATCACGCAGGTCGGTCACTTCGATCGCGACTGGAAGTAGCCGGTGGCCGGCATCTTCCCATGAAAAACATTCGATCGCGCAAACTCGGGGTGGCACTGGCGGGCTGCGGGCATGTGGCCGCCGCTTATGTCCGGCAACTTCGGAACCATCCCGGCCTCCAGCTCGTCGGCGTGGCCGGCCGCGGGCCGGACCGCGCGCGGCAGTTTGCGGCGGAGCACGGTCTGCGCACCTACGGCTCGCTCGCGGAAGTGCTGGCCGATCCGACCGTGGATCTCGTGGTGAATCTGGCGTCGCACACCGCGCATGCCGGCATCACGGAGCAGTGTTTGCGTGCCGGGCGGCATGTTTATTCGGAAAAGCCCCTTGCGATGGACCATGCCACGGCGCGCCGGCTGGTCGCGCTCGCACGGCGGCGCGGCCTGCGGCTGGGGTGCGCCCCGGCGACCTTTCTCGGGGAGGCGCACCAGACGGCCGGGAAGATTGTCCGCTCCGGCCGCATCGGCCCGATCCGCGTGATCTACGCGGAAGTGAACCACGGGCGGATCGAGTGGTATCACCCGGCGCCCGAGCCTTTCTTTGCGGTGGGGCCTTTGTGGGATGTCGGCGTGTATCCGCTCACGGCGATCACGGCTCTCTTCGGGCCGGTCGTCAGCGCGCGCGGCTGGGGGCGGGTGGTGCTGTCGCATCGCGTGGCGAAAGGCGGGCGCAAATTCCGGATCACGTCGCCCGATTTCGTCGTGGCGTGGCTGGAGCTCGCGTCCGGTCCGGTGGTGCGCCTCACGGCCAATTTTTATGTTGATCGCGACCGCTCGAAGGGCGGCGGCTCGCTTGAGTATCATGGTGACGACGGACGCATCTTCATCGGTGATTTCCAGCTCTTCGACGCGCCGGTCGAGTGTGCGACCGGCCGCGAACCCTATGCGCCGGTGCCGCCGCCGCGCGCGCCGTTCGCCGGGGTTGAGTTTGGTCGTGGCGTGACGGAGCTGGTGGAGGCGATCCGCGCCAGGCGCCCGCACCGCACGACCGGTGAGCACGCGGCGCACGTCGTCGAGGTCGTGGAGGCGATCCAGCGTTCGATGACACGGGAGGGTGGGGCGGTGCGCGTGCGGTCGAGGTTTGTCCCGCCGGCGCCGATGCCCTGGGCGCGATGATGATACGGACGCGGTGATGGTTGGCGTCGCCGTCGTTGTGAACGGATAAAACGTCCTGCCCATTGTGCGGGAGGTCTGGCGCGGTAGGTTGCGGTTGAAGTCACCCCTCCGGCCACGCCTGCCCCTGGCGTGCATCCACCCACCCCACGACCGAACCACCGCCTACCACTATGGCTACAACCATGCCTCCATTGACTCAGCGTCGAACCACGGTCTCGTCCCGGTTCCTCTCTTTTGCCGCCTTGCTTCTGGCCGCCGGCTCCTCCTTGTCCGCCCAGCAAGCCCCGACGGTGGCGGCCTCCGCGCCCCGGGTCGAAGAAGAGGTCGTGGTGCTCTCGCCGTTCACCGTCACCGCAGAGGAGGACAACGGCTACCAGGCCACCTCCACCCTGGCCGGCACGCGGCTCCGCACGAACCTCAGCGACGTGGGCGGGGCGATTTCGGTGCTCACGGCCGAATTCCTCAAGGACACCAACGTGCACAACGTGAATGAACTGCTCACCTACACCACCGGGACCGAGGCGGCCGGACAGGGCGGCAATTTCACGGGCGGCCAGGCGGCCGGCACGGGCATCGATGCCTTGCAGGAGGTGGAATCGGTGCGGCGCCGGCCGCAGAACGCGACCCGCGTGCGCGGGCTGGGTGCGGCCGATCTCACCCGGGATCTTTTTCTGACGGACATTCCGTTCGATGACTACAATGTCGAGCGCGTCGAGATCAGCCGCGGACCGAACGCCATCCTCTTCGGTCTCGGCAGTCCCGCCGGCATCGTGAATTACGGCCTGCGCAAGCCGACCTTCCGGCCGCGCACGGAACTCAGCGCCGAGATTGCCAGCTTCGGCTCCTACCGGGCCACGCTGGACACCAACCAAGTGCTCATTCCCAACCGGCTGGCGCTGCGGTTGAGCGGCCTCCACAAGGACGAGCAGTTCGAGCAGGAGCCGACTTATGAGAAGGACAATCGCGGCTACCTGGCCGTCGATTTCCGCCCTTTCAAGAACTCTATCTTCCGCTTTAACGCCGAGGTGGGCCACGCCCGCGCGGCCCGTCCCAACCTGACCAGCCCGTTCGACAACATCAGCGTGTGGCTGGCCAGTGCCGCGGCGGGCAGCCGCGAGACCTGGGATGCCGCGGCCCAGGGGGCCGGCGCGGAATTCGAGCGTGCCATCGGCACGCAGGAATTTTTCTTCCAATGGGCCACCCTCTGGGGTGACGCCGCGGCCGCCGCGCCCACGCTGGACGGTGTCCAGGGACGGCGGATCTCACCGGCGCCGCGGTTGGACTTCCGCGGTGGCCGGAATCTGGCGGAGCCGGCCAGCACGTTGCGCCTGCAGGGCTTCACCGACCGGTCGGTCTTCGACTTCCGTCACCAACTGCTGGCCGGCGACGAGAGCTACACCACGTCCAATTTTCATTCCCTCGGCGCCTCCTGGGAGCAGACGTTCCTCGACAAGGACGCCGGCTTCGAGCTGAGCGTCAACCAGCAGTCCTACTCCGACCAGAACTTCAATCCCATCAGCGACCAAGCGACGTATGGCATCCGGGTCGACGTCAACAGCAAGCTCCCTGACGGTCGGGCCAATCCCAATCTCGGCCGGCCCTACGTGATGGCCACGCCGCGGATGAGCGAGTCTCTGACGGACCGCACGTCCTGGCGCGCGACCGCCTACTACGAGCTGGATCTGGCCAGGAAACTCGACGGCCGGTTGGGCGCCATTCTCGGGCGGCACGTGTTCACCGGCCTGCTGGACCGGCAGGAAATCGAGAACCGCAGCGTCGGCTGGGGTTTGCAGTGGGGCGGAGTCGGTGCAAACAACCGGGTGTTTGAGAACCTCAACAATCCGCTCAGTGGGTTCCGTCGCCGGGTCACCAACCTCATTTACCTCGGGCCGTCGATCCTGAACGCAGGATCGATTAGCGACGTGCATATCAACGCCTATCCGTCCACGCCGATGTGGCAGCCCAACACGATTTACCCGATCATCGGCTGGGACGTCCAGAACCAGGCGTGGCAGTCACAGCAGGCCCAGCAGGTCGCGTTGCCCACCAGTGGCACGGTGGATCGGCAGGAGATCAACTCCGCAGCGGCCGTCCTTCAGGGCTACTGGTTCAAGAAGAGCCTCGTCAGCACCGTGGGGTGGCGCCGCGACGAGAGCAAAACCTTCAGCCTTGCGCCTCTGCCGCTCGATGCCAACGGCGGCGTCATTCTCGACAGATTCCATGCCCCGTCCGCTCCGACCACCGTGCTGTCCGGCGACGCGGTCAGCTACAGCGTCGTGGGCCACCTGCCCTACGAATTGCCGGGTGGCTCGCGGCTGAGCGTGCACTTCAGCACCTCGGAGAACTTCCAGCCGCTCTCCCAGCGCACCAACGTCTTCGGCGAGGGCATCGGTGCTCCGCGCGGCGAGACGAAGGAATACGGCTTCTCGCTCCGCCTGCTCGACGACAAGCTGAACCTGCGCGTCAACTGGTTCGAGACCGAGGTCGACAACGAGAGCAACGGCGACGCCACCCAGCTCGCGTGGGGTGTGGTGGTGGGCCAGGGTGAATTCACCAGCCTGAACTTCCTCAACGATCTGCTGCGCGCGGGCCAGATCACGCAGGCGCGGATCGACCAGTTCGGCCTGCCGTCGCAGCAGTTGCTCGATTTCCTGCAGGCGACCAAGGATCCCGTCACGGGCGTCTGGAGCACCCCGGGCGGCGCGGGCCGCAGCAGCGTATCCAGCCGCAAGTCCCGCGGTCTGGAGTGGGAGGCCATCTACAACCCGGCCAAGAACTGGCGCCTGATGCTCAATGTCGCCAAGCAGGAGACGCTGTTCACCGGCGCGGGCGCCGATATCGTGGCGTATGCCAACCTCCGCCGTCCGTTCTGGCAGAAGATCTACGACCTGCCCCGCGGCCTCGGCGGCATCCCCTTCGGCCAGTGGTATGAAAGCGTCCTCGAGGTTCCCCTGCGCACGCTCACCTCGCAGGACGGCCGGGTGTCACCCGAGCAGCGGAAGTGGCGCGCGAATCTCGTGACCAACTACGAATTCAGCGCCGACCGGCTGCGCGGTGTCGGGGTGGGCGGGGCGCTCCGCTGGCAAGACAAGGCGGCCATCGGCTATCCGCTCAAGACCAATGCGGACGGCAAACTGGTGTCCGACGTGGAGAATCCGCATTTCGCCCCGGCGGAGCTCAACGGCGATGTCTGGCTCAGCTACAGCCGCCGGCTCCGGGGCAATCTCGATTGGTCGGTGCGGCTCACGGTGCGCAATATCCTGCGGGACCGCGACCTCATCCCCATCAGCTCGCAGCCCGAAGGCTCGATCGCGCAGGTGCGCGTCGCCCCGCCGCTGACGTGGGAAATCAAGAACACCCTGGCCTTTTGATCAGCAGACAGTCCGGGACTCGGGCAGACAGGCGAGACGCAAGTCCCGCCTGTTTTGTTTTTCCCGCGTTGTCAGGCCGCAGGGCGGGATCGCTGATCCCGCCACGTGCGAAGCCGATAGCGCGTTCGCGCGGGATCAGCGATCCCGCCCTGCAATTTCAACCGCGCTCACGGGCACAAAACCACCTTCATCAGCCCCGCCTCGCCCGCCTGCAATCGCCGGAACCAATCCGCACCTTGCTCCAACGGGGGCCGGGCGCTAATCAGCCCGTCGACATTGATCCGGCCGGAGGCGATGAGTTCAAGGCTGGCCGGATATTCGCCGGCTGCAGCGATGGTCTGTTGCAGCGCCGTGGCGCGCCGGCTGACGAGAGCGACGCGCCAGCCCCGCTGCCGCGAGACGCAGCGCGCAGGCGCGACCGACGCCGCTGCCGGCTCCCGTCACCACAGCAACGGGAACGCGGGCGGAAGATTTTTTGCAGCGGCCTGTTTTCAAGGGAAAATTCAGTGCCGGGCGGCGTCAGTTGCGCCGCGGCGGGCCGCCTTGTTCGAACTCCGCCTGTGTGAGCACGCCGTCACCATCACGGTCGATGCGTTCGAACATCCTCTCCGGCCCCTTGAATTCGGCGCGGGTGATCTTGCCGTCGCGGTTGGCGTCCTCGCGTTCGATGATCTGCTGCCAGGTCGGTCGCCCTCCGCCTTGGTTGCCGGGTTGCTGGGGAGCATTGGCGCCGGGGCGGCCCTGGTTCGGGCGCTCGGGCTCCATGACGGCGACGCTGTCGGATGTCATGGCCACCGGCCAGTCGGCGGCGGCGGTCTTCTTGCCGAGGAGGCGGTGGTCGAAAAAGGCGGCGACCATCCCGCTGATTTCCTTGCCGGCGAAACCACGGCCGTGTTCTGCGCCTTTGATCGTGTGGAACCGGACGGGCACGCCGGTTTTTTTCAGCGCAGCAAACAGCAATTCGCTCTGATGGTGCGGCACCATCGGATCCTGGTCGCCGTGGACGATAAGGTGGGGCGCGGCGTTCTTGGTCAGGTAGGTGATGGGGTTCACGCGGGCGGCCTTGTCTTTGTTTTCCTGAATGGCTCCGCCGATCAGTCGCGATTCGGGCGAGTTGGCGGGATCATGCTTGAGGCGGGCGTTGGGCACGGCGTGCGCGTCCATCTGCAGCACGTCGGTCGGGCCGAAGAAGTCGCTGACCGCCTGCACGGCACTGGACTGGTCGAGGTTTTCGCCGACGTCGAATTCCCTGGTGTCGCCGGTGGTGCCGAGCAGGGCGACCAGATGGCCGCCGGCCGAGGAGCCCCAGACGCCGATGCGGGTGGGATCGAGGTTGTATTCCTTGGCATGGGCGCGAAGCCAGCGGAGGGCGGCCTTGCAGTCTTCGATTTGCGCCGGGAAAATCGTGTCGCCGCTCAGACGATAATCTAGACTGGCGGCGGCATAACCGCGCTGGGTGTAGCCGCCGCCGAGCGGGGGACAGCCGTTCTTGTCACCGGACATCCAGGCGCCGCCGTGGATCCAGACGATGATCGGCACGGGGCCGTCGGACTTTTCGGGGACATAGAGGTCGAGCTTCTGGCGCTCGTGACCGTTGGTGACGTAGGCGAGGTCACGGTAGGCCTTGGTGCCTTCGGGAACCTTGGGGGGCGTCTGGGCCGGAGCGGAAGCGAGCAACGCCACGAAGGCGAGCGTCGGGAGGAGGCGATGGAGGAGTTTCATGGGTATTCGGGGTGAGGGAATCTGTTGTTGCAATGGTTGGGCGGATCAGGGCTGCGGCTTCAGGATGCCGGAGATGAAATCCAGCATCGTGTTCCAGGCGCGCTGCCCGCGCTCCGGTTCATTCGGGCGATAAAGCATGCCGCGGTGTTCGCCGGAAAAAATTTCCAACCGGACGTTCTTGTTCAGGCTCTTCATCAGATCGTAGATCGTCTGGTTGATGCGACTAAGCGGGTCCATTTCCCCGTAAAGAATCAGTGTGGGGACGTTGATCTTGTCCAGAATCCCGAGAGCCTGTGCCTTGTTGTATTGGTCCTCGGGCAGTTCGCCGCCGGGCGGCTCTCCCCGCAGGCTGCCCATCGGCATGCCCAGCACGGCCAGGCGGCTGCGGCGCTTTCCACGACGCAGGCCACCGGCTCGCGTGTGGTCGCGAAGAGCGTCGTGGCGTCGACGAGGTTAAGGTGAGCGCGATGCTGGCGACCACGAGGGTGACGAGTTTTTCCATGGTTATCCGGGTTGTCAGCGGGCGGGTTGGGCCGCTTCGCCTTCAGGGAGGAAAGGTGAGAGACCGGGATAAACCCTGAGCAGCCACGTCCGGTATTGTGCGATGTCGAAAACCGGGTCGCCACTCAGGTAGTGATTGCGCCCGGGGCCGCCGGGGCCGGTCCACTCGATGAGGAGGAAACGGGTAAGGCTGCGCGTGAAAGGCACCGTCGCCAATACGGTGACCGCATCGGCGTCCGCGGTTCGCGTGCCTTCAGCCAGCACCTTGTCGGTATCAGCGTCACGCAAGGTATAGCGAAGGACTGCGGGTTCGCGGGTGTCGTTGCACGCGACCAATTCCTGCGTCCATCCTTGGGGCTCGCGCAGCATGACTAGTAGGGGCTGTTGTGCGCGCCGGATGAATTCGAAAGCCAGTTTCTTTTCGAAATAGTAGTCCACGACCGCATCGGAGAACTGCGGCCAGCCGTCGATCAGGTTCCACCAGAGGATGCCGGTGCGGCGCCACTTCGCGCCGCGGAAGAGCTCGATGAAGAATTTCTTCGCCTCGGCCTGCACGCACTGGCTTTGCCACGCGAAATCATCGAGGTTGTCCGGCGTGGTGCCGAACATCTCGCGGAGCTGCTTGAGCATGAGCTCGACGCGGTAGTCCCACAGGTCGACGCCGGGCACGGGCGAAGTGGCGTGGAGCAGCCATTCGTCGTTGCCGGGCGGCCAGAGTTTTTCCGGTGAAATGAATTTGCGCACCGACGCGGCGGCTGGGCAGCCGTGATAACCGATCTCGCTGGCGAAGTGCGCGGGCGAGCCGGCGTAGTAGGGGCTGCGGAACCAGTCGCGTGGACCCCACAGGTGGGTTTCCGGCAGATAGCGGCGGTCGGCGGGCGCGGCGCTCGCGTCGATCCACGGGGACGAGGGCAGATAGGGTCGGCTCGGATCTTCGTCGGCGAGGGCGCGGGGGAGGACTTCGCGGGTGAGACGGTTTTTGTCCGCGAGGCCGCGGCGATACCAGTCGTAGGCGCGGTCGCACTCGTTGTCGCCGG
>JBKJRX010000322.1:0-7304 GCA_046593155.1 Lacunisphaera sp. | reverse complement strand
CGAACCAACCCGTCCGGAGGCCGGGTTCCACCTCGGCACGCCCTGCGACACGCGGGTGTCGGGCCGCACAGTAAGATTTCGCTTTGGCCCTTTGAACTAAAATGACCGCTGACACTGGCCTGCCATACGAAGCCCGCCGGTGATAACCGACGGGCGAAGTATGGCGGGATGGACGAGACTCGAACTCGCGACCTTCTGCGTGACAGGCAGACGCTCTAACCAACTGAGCTACCACCCCGGAAAACGGCAAAGAGGCCGAATCGATTGCAGCCTGTCAAGCGTCCTTTGGAAATCATCTTCCGGCCTCTTTTGGAAAGAATTTCAGCGCACTTTCCCGGTCCCGGGCGATTTGGAGCCGCAATTCCTCCATGCTGCCGAACTTGCTCTCCGGGCGCAGGAAATGAAGCCAACGCACAGTCAGCTTGTCGCCATAAGTGAGCGAGGAGGACTCCAGCAAATGCACTTCCAACAGGGGCCGCGTCGTCTGCTCCACCGTCGGCCGCAGCCCGTAGTTCGCCACGCCCTTCAGGGGGTTTTTCTGCGCGGTCAGAACCTCCACGGCATAGACGCCATAAGCCGGCTTGAGTTCGGGTTCCCAGGCCAGGTTGAGGGTCGGAAATCCAATCGTGCGGCCCAATTGCCGGCCGCGCTCCACCACCCCCTCTGCAAAGTAGGAATAACCGAGCAGCGCGTTCGCCTCGGTGATGTCGCCGGCCACCAGGAGATCCCGGATGCGCGAACTGCTGATGGGCGCACCGTTGTGGTTGAGGCGCGCGGCACTGAAGACCGCCAGGCCCACCTTGCGGGCTTCCTCGACCAGCACCGTGACATCGCCGGTCCGGTCGCGGCCGAAGCGCCAGTTCTCCCCGACATACACCGCCGCCAGCTGCGGCAGGCTCCGACGGAGAAACGCCACGAACTCGCGGGCGTCAATCCCGGCGAACTCGCGGGAAAAACTTTGCTCCACCAGAAAATCAATGCCCAGTCCGCCCAACACCCGGCGCTTCATCGCCGGTGGCATGAGCTGCGGGGTGGGTCGGTCCGGTCGGAACAATACGCTGGGGTGCGGCCAGAACGTCAACACACCGGCCAGACCACCGCTGCGCCGGGCCGAATGGATGGCGGACTCGATCACCGACTGGTGCCCGAGGTGCACGCCATCGAACATCCCGATGGCCAAGTGCAGCGGTTTCGCCGGCAGCGCCGCCCGCTCAAGACCGTCGAACTGGAGCAACGCGCTCATTCGGCAGAACGTCCCTGGACCAAAATGGAGGAGCTTGCTTGCAAGCGACTCAGGATGATGTCCGTAGACGTGCGCCCTGAATCGCTTGCAAGCAAGCTCCTGCAAGAAAACGCGCCCGTGTTTTGCATGGGCCGTATCCTCACTGCGCCACGCGGGGCGCCGCCTCATAAATGGGGATCAGGCGCTTTTCGATTTCCGGCAGGCTCAATTTTTCGATCTCGTCCAGCGGCAGGCACTGGGCGATCTTGAACTGGCCGCTGCCCGTGCGCCGCAGCGCTGACAGGTGGGCGCCGCAACCCAGTTTCTGCCCGAGGTCGTTCGCGATGGTGCGCACGTAGGTGCCCTTGGTGCAGTGCAGGTCAAAGGTGAGCTTCGGCAGCGCGAAAGACAGCAGATCAAACGTCGCCACGCGGATGAAACGCGGCTCGCGCTCCACTTCCTCGCCCTTCCGCGCCAGCTGGTAGAGTTTCACGCCGCCGATCTTGATGGCCGAGTGCATCGGGGGCGTCTGGTATTGGTCACCGAGGAACGTCTTCATGACGTCGCGCACCTGCGCCTCGGTCAGTTCCGGGACGGGACGCGTCTCCATGACCTCGCCCTCGGCATCCTGCGAGTCGGTGATGACACCGAGCGTCGCCTCGCCCTCGTAGATCTTGTCCACGCTCATCAGGTATTGGGAGATGCGGGTCGCCTTGCCGATGAGCATGACCAGCACCCCGGTCGCCATCGGGTCGAGCGTGCCGGCATGGCCGATCTTCTTCATCTGCAGCTTGCGGCGCAGGTGGTAAACCACGTCGTGCGACGTGAGCCCCTTGGGCTTGTCCACGAGCAGCACGCCCTCCATTTCCTTGACCTGTTGGAGGCTCATGGGGTGATCAAAACGTAGGAGCTTGCTTGCAAGCGATTCAACATGTGGTTCGTCGGTGAATATCCTGAGTCGCCTGCAAGCAGGCTCCTACAGCTTGGCGTCAATCTCTGCCAGGCGCTGCATGAGCGCCGCCAGCAGTTGCGGATAGAATTCGGCCAGCGTGGATTTGCAGTTCAGGCCCGCGGCACTGGCGTGGCCGCCGCCGTTGAACTGGGCCGCGAGCGTGTCCATGCGCAGCCCGCCGTGTTTGGCGCGCAGGCTGGCCTTGATGACGCCGGGCCGCTCCTCGATGAGCACGCCGATCTCCACGCCCTCGATCGAACGGGCGTAGTCCACCAGCCCTTCGGTATCCTCAACCGACGCGCCGCTCTCCTCAAAGATACCATTGCGCAACACGCCAATGCAGACCCGGCCGCCGCACTCCTGTTTCAACGAGCCGATGTAATATTGGAGCAGCTTGAGCTTGCCGAAGGACTCGCGTTCGTAGAGTTCCTGCCCGGCCAGGGCGGGCTCGGCGCCGCGCGCCACGAGTTCCGCGGCCAGCGCGAAGACCCGCACCGAGGTGGACGCGAAACGGAACTGGCCGGTGTCGGTCATGATGCCGGTGTAAAGCGCCTGGGCCGTCGTCTTGTCGATCGGCAGGCCGGCATCGAGGAACAGGCCCGCCAGCACCTCGGCGGTCGCGGCCGAGGCCGTGTCGACAAAGTTGTGCCGGCCGAAGCCGTGGTTCGAAAGGTGGTGGTCGAAGCAGCCGTATGCCTCCGGGTAAAGTTCGCGCATCCGGTCACCCGCCCGGCCATGGTCGGCGCAATCGGTGAAGAGCGGCAGCCGGCCGTCGTGGGCGATCTCGTCGCGCTGGAAAAACGGTGTGTCCCCGATGAGGAACCGGATGCGGCGCGGCACCCGGTCGGGATTGACGCCGATCGCGTCGATGCCCTGCGCGCGCAGGATGCGGCACAGCGCCACCTGCGAACCGATGCAATCGCCGTCGGGACGCTGGTGGCCGATGACCACCACCCGCTGCCCCTTCAGCTCCTTGAGCAGAACGGCAAACCCGGCGGCATACTGGGGGTAATAGGGCTTCACGAGGACTTGGTCTCGCGGTCGATCTCCCCGAGCAGGGTTTCCACGCGCAGGGTGCGCGGGGCGTGATTGTCGTGCACAAAGGCCAGCAACGGCACGTGGCGGATGATGACATTCTTCGCCAGCATCTCGCGGATCTCGTCGCGGTGGCGGACCAGCCATTTGCCGGCCTTGGTGGCCGCGGCCTCGTCACCCAGCACCGAATAATACACCTTGGCCTCGCGCAGGTCGCCGGTGATTTCCACGCTGGTGATGGTGATGCCCACCGACTCGCTGCCGTGCTTCCGGCGGAGGTGCGCACTGACCTCGCGCTGCAGGAGCTCGTTGACGCGGAGGAGGCGGTTGCTGCTCATGAGATTTCCGATTCTGGATTTTCGAATCTCGATTTTAGCAGCAGTCCCTTCCGGTATTCGAAAATCGAGAATCCAAAATCGAAAATTACAGCGAAGCCCTCACCTTCTGGATCTCGAAGCACTCGATGCGGTCGCCCGGCTGGTAGCCGTCGTAACCGTCGAGACGGATGCCGCACTCGAGGCCGGCGCGCACCTCGTTGGCGTCGTCCTTGAAGCGACGCAGGGTGCCGACCTTGCCCTCGAAAACGGAGTCCTTGCCGCGGCGGACGCGGGCGGTGATGCCGCGGTTGATCTTGCCCTCGGTGACGAGACAGCCGGCGACAAAACCCTTGGCCACGGGGAAAACCTGGCGCACCTCGGCGCCGCCGAGCTTGTTTTCCTTGAGGTCCGGATCGAGCAGGTCGGCCATCAGTTCCTTGAGGCGGTCGCCGAGCTCGTAGATGATCTCGAAGGTCTCGATGGTCACGCCGTGGTGCTTGGCCAGCGCCGTGACGCCATTCTCCTGCTTGGTGTTGAAGCCGATGATGACGGCCTTGCCGGTGCTGGCCATGAGGACGTCGTTCTTGCTGATCACGCCGACGTCGGAAGCCACGATGTCGAGGGAGACCTTGGTGCTCTTGATGCCCTCGAGCACATTCTTGACCGCCTCAAGCGAGCCGAAGACGTCGGACTTGAGGACCACGCGCAGAACCTTGGCCGTGGTGGCGGCAATATTGGCGAACAGGGCGTCGATCGAGATATCCTTCGGCACGGCATCCTCGGTGACCGTGGACTTCTTGAGCAGATCCTCCGCCTCCTCGGCGAGGCGCTCGGCCTCCCGGGCGTTTTTGACGGTGACAAACTTGGCGCCGGAATCGGGCGAGCCCGACCAGCCGATAACCCGCACGGGCATGGCCGGCGGGGCTTCCTTGATGGTATTGCCCTGATCGTCGAACAGGGCGCGGACCTTGGCGTAGTGCGGGCCGCACACAAGGGCGTCGCCGACGCGGAGGGTGCCGCGCTGCACGATGACGGTGGCGAGCGGGCCACGGCCCACATCCACCTGGGATTCGATGACCACGCCGCTGGCCTCGGCCTTCGGGTTGGCCTTCAGTTCCAGCACGTCGGCCTGGAGGAGAATCATGTCGAGCAGCTCGGTGATGCCCTGCCCCTTGATCGCGGCCACCGGCACGGTGACGGTCTCGCCGCCCCAGTCCTCGGGCGCGATCGAACGCTCCTGCATCTGCTGCTTCACGCGCTCAATGTTCGCGCCCTTCACGTCCATCTTGTTGACGGCAACCATGAGGGCGACCTTGGCGTCCTTGGCATGCTGCAGGGCCTCGTCGGTCTGCGGCATGAAACCGTCGTCGGCGGCCACCACGAGCACGGCGATGTCCGTCACGGAGGCGCCGCGGGCCCGCATTTTCGTGAAGGCCGCGTGGCCGGGAGTGTCCAGGAAGGTGATTTTGCGGCTGTGGTGCTCGACCTGATAGGCACCGATGTGCTGCGTGATGCCGCCCGCCTCGCCGGCGGCGACGTTGGCCTTGCGAATGGCATCGAGGAGGGAGGTCTTGCCGTGGTCAACGTGACCGAGGATGACAACCACCGGGGGACGCGGAGCGAGGTTCTTGATGTCCTCCTCGCGCGCCTTCTCCTCCTTGTTGATCTTGGCCTTCTCCGGGGTCACGACCGGGGCCTGGGCCTCGCCGCGGTGCTTGATGTCGAGCAGGAAGCCGTGCTTCTCGGCAACCTTGGTCGCAACGGTCTCGTCAATGGACTGGTTCATCGACGCAAAGATGCTCATCTCCATGAGCTCGGAAATCAGCTTGAACGGCTTGAGCCCCAGCGCCACGGCGAACTCGCGGACGATGATCGGCGGCTTGAGATGGATGATCTTAACGCCGCCCTCCTCAGTCACCGTGATGTTGCTCGCCGACGGAGCGGGGCTCGCGGGAGCCAGCGGCATGTTCCGGGCGATCTGGGGCGACGGCGCGAACGGGCGCGTGGCGGCCGGCACCGGTGGCGGGGCGAGCGGGGCCTTGTTCATCGGCGCCGGCGCGACCGGAGCGGGCCGGATCATCGGGGCGGTGGACACAGCGGTCGGACGGGGCGAGACGGGCACGGCCGGGGCCATGCGCGGAGCCATCATCGGGGCAGGTGGTGGCTTGGGCGCCATGACCGGAGCCGCCGGCATGCTCGCGGCACGCGCCGCGGCCGCGGCCTTGGCCGCCTCTTCCTTCTCGCGAACGATGTCCGCGGCTGACTTCACAAAGACGCCTGCCGGCAGCTTGAGCGCGGGGGCCTCGGTGACGACCGGCGGCGGCGGCGCAACCGGGGCGACGGGGGCAGCCGGCTTGCCGTATTTCTTCTCGATCTCGTCGTAGTAGATTTTGCTGACGGTGCTTGAAACCGACTTGGTATCCGCCGCGACATAGCCCTGCTCCTTGAGCCAGGACAGCATGTCTTTGGGCTCTACATTGTATTGCTTGGCGATCTCGTGGATGCGGGAACTCATTCAGTGGGGGCGGCGGGAAATAGTTGGGGGATTCAGGAACCGGAAACCTTGGCGATAAGGCCGGCGGCCTCCTCCTCGGTGAACCCGAAGCCGACCAGGTCGGACGCCTCGACGCCCTCGAAGGCGGCGGGCGAATTGATGCCGTTCGCCACCAGGCGCTCGGCGACCGCCTTGTCGAAACCGTAGGTGTTGACGAAGAGACCGATGGCCTGGGCGCGCGGATCGACCGTCACGACCTTGAACTCCTCGATGTCGAGACGCCAGCCCACCAGGCGGGAGGTCAGGCGGGCGTTCTGGCCCTTGCGGCCGATGGCGACGGCGAGGTCGTCGTTCACCACGCGGACGAGCAGGCGCTTGTTCTTCTCGTCGAGGATGATCTCGCGCGGCACGGCCGGCTTGAGCGCCTCGATGAGCATTTCCTTCGTGTCGGCGTGATAGGGAATGATGTCGATCTTCTCGCCACCGAGCTCGCGAACGATGCTCTTCACGCGGGCGCCGCGGGCGCCGACGCACGCGCCGACCGGGTCGACCTTCGGGTCGGTGCTGGTGACGGCGATCTTGGTGCGGTAACCCGGCTCGCGGGCGAACGCCTCGATCTTGACGGTGCCGTCGGCGATCTCGGTGACCTCGAGTTCAAAAAGGCGGCGGACAAACTTGGGGCTGGCCCGGCTGAGGATGATCTCCGGGCCGCGGCTGCTGTTCTCGATCTCCAGCAGGATGCAACGGATGCGTTCGCCCGGGGCGTAATCCTCGCCCGGGACCTGCTCCTTGCCCGGCATGACGGCCTCGGCCTTGCCGAGGTCGATGAAGAGGTCGTTGCGCTCACGGCGGCGGACGGTGCCGCTCACAATATCACCGACGGAATCCTTGAAGTCGTCGTAAATGCGCTCTTTCTCAAAGGCGCGCAGGCGCTGCATGATGGCCTGGCGGGCGGTCTGGGCCGCGATACGGCCCAGGTAGGAAGGATCAATTTCCTTCTCCACGACGTCGCCGACGACGGCCCCGGCCTTGAAAACCTGCGCCTTCTCGACGTGAATCTCCAGCTTGGGGTCGGAAATCGAGTCCACCACCTTGAGCATGGACCAGGCCTTCATCTGGCCGTTCTTGGGATTGATCTCAATCTTGATCTCCTGGCCCGAGTTGATGCCCTTCAATGCGGCGGTCTTGATCGCATTGACGATGGTGGAGATCATATCGGCACGGGGAATGCCCTTCTCCTTCTCCATGTATTCGAGGACGGACAGGATTTCGCTGCTCATGGTG
>JBKJRX010000309.1:0-11591 GCA_046593155.1 Lacunisphaera sp. | reverse complement strand
TCTTCACCGGCTTCGGCCGCTTCCGCCGCATCGTGCTGTTCGATACGCTCATGGCCCAACTCGCGCAGGACGAACTCGAGGCCGTGCTCGCCCACGAGATCGGCCACTACAAGCGCGGCCATATTCCGAAGCGGCTCGTCACGGTCGGGCTGATGCAGCTCGGTGCTTTTGCCGCCATTGCGTGGTTGAGTAATGCGCCGTGGTTCAATGCCACATTCGGCCTGCCCGCCGGGGCCACCGCGGCGACCTTCCTGCTGTTCGGCCTGCTCGGCGGGCTGGTGACCTTCTGGTTTTCGCCGATCGGCAACCGGGTTTCCCGGAAACACGAATATGAGGCCGACGCCTTTGCCAAGAATGCGCTGAACGGTGCGGCGCCGCTGGTCGGTGCGCTGCGGAAGCTCTCGCAGAAGAATCTGTCAAACCTCACGCCCCACCCGCTCTACAGCGCGGTGTATTACTCGCACCCGACGCTGGTCGAACGCGAACGGGCGCTGCAGGGATAGCCCAAAGCAGGTCACCACTAATGTTCACTAATCGGTCACTAATCCGGATTGGGATCGAAACCATTAGTGATGGTTTGGTGTGGATTAGTGGTGCTCCTTTTTTGCGCCTACTGTGCCTTTTTGCGGCCAATTGTTTTCTATCGGCTGTTGTCGTCGAGGCGGCGATCACGGTCGCGGCTTACAACGTCGAGAATTACACCCTGGCCGACCGCATGGTCGAAGGCGTCTATCGCCCGGCCTATCCGAAACCCGAGAGCGAAAAAGCCGCGTTGCGACAGGTCATCGCCGGCATCAATCCCGACATTCTCGCCGTCGAGGAAATGGGTGGTCAGCCGTATCTCGACGATTTCCAACGCGAGTTGAAGCGGGCCGGTCAGGATTTTCCGCACGCCGTCGTGCTGGAGGCAGCCGATGCGGACCGGCACGTCGCGGTGCTCTCCAAGGTGCCGTTTAAGGAAGTGAAACGCCATCCGCGGGTGCCGATCACGTATTTTGGCCAGCCCGACGTCGTGAAGCGCGGTGTGCTGGAAGTGATTTTCGCGACCACGGAGGGCGACTTCTCTGTGTTCGTCGTCCATTTGAAGAGCAAACGCACCGAGCGGAAGGACGATCCCGAGGGCGGCATTCAACGGGCACAGGAGGCTGAGGCCGTGCGCGACCTCGTGCTTTCGCGCTACCCCGATCCGGCGAAAGGAAAGTTCATCATTTGCGGTGACTTCAACGACACCCGCAGCACCCGGCCCTTGCGGGCACTGCAGAAACGTGGCGACACGATCATCGGGGAGCTGGTGCCGGCAACCGATTCCCGCGGAGAGCTCTGGACCCATTTTTTCCGCCGCGAGGACACCTACAGCCGGATCGACTACCTGTTGGTGTCACCGGCCCTGAAGCCATTTGTTGTCGGCCACAAAGGCACAATCTGGGACGGCCCCGGCACCCGCGAAGCCAGCGACCACCGCGCGGTTTATCTGCAGCTCAAGTTGGATCCCGCAAGGTGAGCTACCTCCGGAATCGGGCCACAAACCACAAAGCTGACCCTATCTTGCCCTATCTTGCCGACCGTGCCGGGAAACGTGTAACGTATTATATTACACGTTTCCGGGGTGGAAAGGGTCAGACGGGACGCCGGGCGCACCCGCAGGGGAGGACGGCACTCACCGATTGACCGGGGCGGCGGACTCGGGATTGTCGATGACATCCGTGGCATCCGTGACTCCTAGCTCTGAATCGGCGTTGCGCGTCTATTGGACGGCGTTCATCGGGCTGTTTTTTGATTACTATGATCTCTACCTGTTCATCTATCTGGAGAAGGTGCTGGCGAAGGAGTTTGCGCTGACGGCATCGCAAAGCGGTTGGCTGCAGTTCACGGGGCTGGCAGGCGTCGGGCTGGGGGCGCTGGTGTTTGGTTATCTGGCGGACCGGTGGGGCCGCGGGCGGATGATGCTGGCGGTGTTCGGGGTCTATGTGGCGGGCATCGCGGGAATCAGCCTGGCGTGGAGCTATGAGAGCTTGCTCACGTTCCGGGTGCTGGCGTCGTTGTCGCTCGGCGCGGAGTGGGGCATCAGCCATGCGTATCTGGCGGAGCGGGTGAGTGGCGAGCGGCGCTATCGTTTTTCGGCTTTGCTGCAGTTTTCCATCCTCGGTGGGTTGCTCGCGGCAATGGCGTCGCGGTATGCGCTGCCGGTGGTGGGATGGCGTTGGCTGTTTGCGGCGTCGATCGTGCCGGTGATCGCGCTCACCGCTGTGCGGTGGCGGTCGCTGGCGGGCGAGGGTCCGACGGCGGGAGCGGGTTTACCCCGCGATTCAGAGAAGCGGTCGGCCGGGAGGCCGATCCTCCAGAGCGAGGAACGGACCGCAGGGCCGCGGTCCCTCCAAGAGTCGCGTGCGAGCACGCTCCCACAGGCAATCAGGGAGAACGGGCGGATGTTTCTGCTGTGTTTCGGGCTGGCGAGCCTGACGATAGCGAGTGGCACCATGAATGTTTTTTATGCCCGGGACCTGCCGCAGTCGCCCGTCTACACCGTGTTGTTCTGGGCCAATGTTGCGCCCGGGATGTTGCTGGGCGCGCAGGTGGTGCGACGGTGGGGAGTGGCTGGTGCTTTGACGCTCTATGCCGGCGGTCTGCTGGTCCTTTCGGCCGGGGCGTGGTTGAGCGGTTCGGCGCGCGCAGGACTGGTGTTTGCCTTGGTTTTACCACTGCTCAACGGCATTCCTTTCGGGTTGATGGGCGCGTGGTTTAACGAGGTTTTCGGGGCCTATCGCACGATGTTATCCGGGGCGGCTTACAATCTCGGTCGCATCCTGGCGGGCTTCGCGCCGGTGCTGATCACGGCGCTTGGCTTGCATGAAAACGGGCGGTATTTCCTTTTCAGCGCCCTCTTGGGGCTGGGGGTGCTGGGATTAGCGGGCGTGATTGCCGCCGGGACGCGGCGTCGCACCCATTGAATTTCCAGCGGCCGGGGCGTATATTCCGGGCATAAAGCCATGCATACCCCCATCTTGTTCGGGCGGCTCTGCGCCGCCGTGGTGCTACTGGCACCCCTGTCGCTCCCCGGAGCGATGAATGAAGAAATCGTCCAGGCACTGAAGCTGACGAAGTATGTGGAACCGAATTTTCCCGACATGGTCCGTCTGGAAGGCCTGGCAGAAGGCCACGTGGCTCTTGCCATCAGCCGCACGCCGGCCGGCCTGCCTTCCGATATTCTCGTGCTGATGGCGACCGATGCCCGGCTCGCGGCCGCAGCGGTCGACGCCGCGCGCGAATGGCGTTTCCAGCCGACCAGCGATCCCGCCGAACTGGCAGCCCGCACCGTGCGAATCGGGTTCAAGCTGGGTGGCGTCGTGATTTATCCTTTCGGGAAGAATCACATTGAGGAAGTGCTGTCGGCGGTGAGTGAATCCAAGCTGCGCGAACCAATCCTGGTGCCGCGGCTGCAATCCCTGAGCCAGGCTCCCAAGCCGCTGGCCCAACCCATGCCGGCCTACCCGGCGGCCTTGCGGTCCCGGGCGATCGAAGGCAGCGCGACCGTGCGTTTCTACGTGGACGAGGAGGGCCGGGTGCGCCTGCCCGAGGTCATCGAGGCGACCACGCCGGAATTTGCCGACGCGGCGATCACCGCCGTCTCGCAATGGCGCTATCAGCCGCCGCAGCAGGGCGGCCGCGCCATCGTGGTTAGCGACAACTGGGCGTTCCAGTTCAAGGCGAATAATTAGGGTGTGTTTGCAACGGGGTTTTTCGTGGGCCAGCGAGCTTGCGCGCGCGTAATCAGCGCCTGCAAGCAGGCGGCCCACCGCGGCTAAGTTCGGCCAAAATCACATTTTGCAAACACGCCCTAGTGGGTAGGGGCGGTTGCCCCAACCGCCTGGGCCGTTGAGGGCAACGGCCCCTACCGTCACACCCGGAAGATCGCCCCGAGCTTCTTGCCGAGGAGGATCGTCATGCCGGCGATGGTGATGCCGAGGAATGCCATCGCCCACACCCCGAGCGCCGAGGCGATGAACTTGCCGTCGCCGAGCAGCTGGAAGAGTTCGTAGATGGCCTTGGTAATCGGGTAATACAGCTGCTTCTGCGCGAGGATGAGCGAGTCGGACACCTCAAGCATGGCGAAGGAGAATGCGAGCAGGCCGCCGGCGATCAGGTTGGCCATGATCAGCGGCAGCGTGATCTTGAAGACGGCCTTGAGCGGCGGGCAGCCGAGGTTTTGTGCGGCCTCCTCGAGCGTCTCGCTGGTCTGCTGGAAACCGGCGGCGGCGGCACGGACGACGTAGGGCAGCCGGCGCACCGAGTAGGCGATGATGAGCAGGATGGTCGGATCGCGCACCGGGTTGAGGAAAGAGAAGAACTTTCCGTCCTGACTCATGGCAAGGTAGCCGAAAGCGAGCACCAGGCCCGGCACGGCTAGCGGCATCATGGCGAGGAAATCGAGGATCTGCCGGCCCATGATCTTCGAGCGGACGATCACATAGGCCAGGGCAATGCCGAGCACGAGGTCGATGATCGTGGCGATGCTGGCGTATTTGAGGCTGTTGGCGATGGCCGGCACCGTCAGGTCGTGGCCGAGGGCGATCTCGAAATTGTGCAGATTGAAATTCTTCGGCAGAACGCTCGCATACCAGTCGCTGGAAAAGGCGACGAGCACGACGCCGAGATGAGGGAGGACGGCGATGAAAGTGATGCCGGCGAAAAGCGCGGTGCAGAACCAGGCGCGGCCGCGGGGGAGCTCCTGCGGGCCGCCGGACGACGTGGCTTTGGCCATCATGGCGTAGCTGTCGCGGCCAAACAGACCCTTGCCGATGGCATAGAACGCGACGGAGCTGAACAGCATCACGGCGACGAGCGCATAGGGGAACGGGTTGCCGCCGATGTCCTTCAGGCCGTAGAAAATCTGCACCGAGGTCACGCGGGCATAATCAAAGATGAGGGGGACGCCGAGGTCGGTGAAGGCCCAGATGAACACGATGGTGCCGCCGGCGAAGAGGCCGGACTTGATGAGCGGCAGGGTGATCTTGTAGAAACGGCGCAGGCCGGTGCAGCCGAGGTTCTCGGCGGCCTCCTCCATGGCGGGGTCGATGTTGGCGAGCGCCGCGACGGCGTTGAGGTAGATGATGGGGTAGAGGCTGAAGGCGTTGACCAGCGCGATGCCCAGAAACTGGTTCGCGCCGAGCCAGTCAAAGGTCCAGCCCTCGGGGCGCAGGCCAAGATCAATGATGAAGGCGTTGAGCGCGCCGTATTGTCCGAGGATCTGCTTGATGCCGATGGCGCCGACGAACGGTGGCAGGATCATCGGCACGAGGATGAGCGAACCAAGAAAGCCCTTGCCCGGAAACAGGAATCGGTCCGACACAAACGCCAGCGGCATGGCGATGAGCAGCGCGAAGGTGGTGGTCGTCAGCGCGAGCAGGAAAGAGTTGGCCAGGCCGCCAAGGTAGATCGGATCGGTCAGCAGAGAGCCGAGGTAGGCGAAGGTCAGGTTGCCGTCGGCGTCGATGAACCCGCCCTTCAGGATCTGCAGGATCGGCCACAGGAAGAAGGCGCAAAAAAACAGGAGCGTAAAGGTGAAGACCAGGCGCGCGAAGTTTTTCGACATGCACCTGCTGGGATGCACCGGCGGCCGGGCCGACACAAGAAGGAAGGGGGGCGATTGGGGTGGGCCGCCCGCTTGCGGGCGCAGTTTTGGGCGCGAGCAAGCTCGCTGGCTCACCTGGCCGGCGCGCAACGGAGTCCGCGCCCTACCTTGCCGTGTGCCGCGCGAACGCGGCCAGGGTATCGGGGCTGACGTGATGCTCGATGCCCTCGGCGTCGATCTCGGCCGTTTTTTGGGGGATCCCGAGGGAACAGAGAAAGGCGACCACCACGCTGTGGCGGTGCTGGAATTCTTCGGCCAGCTTGCGGCCGGCGAGGGTCAGAAAAATGGCGCGGTAGGGTTGGACGGAGACAAACCCCTCGCGTTGCAGGCGGGCGAGGGTGCGGTTGACGGTCACATGGGTGACCCCGAGCCGCCGGGCCAGGTCCACGACCCGGGCCTCACCCTGGGAGGCGGTAAGGTCGGCGATGGCCTCGACGTAGTCCTCCGCCGTCTCGGAGGCATGTTCGCGCCGGGTCTGGCGCAGGGTCTCGGCCTGGAGGGCGGAGGGGCGCACGGTCTTGACGGCGGGGCGGGGGACGTTTTTCACTGGCACGGGAGAATAAATAGGGGGAAGCGCTTGACAAGTCGAGTTCAAAGTGTAGCTAAGGCTACATTATGTATAAATTCCTACATACCGCGACCAGCCTGCTGCTCCTGGCGGGTGTGGCCGGCGCCGCGGACAAGTCCGGCTACTCGCTGGCCAACCCGACGCCGGCCGGCCTGCTGCGTGAGCTGAGCACCGACCGGCCGGACCAGACCGAGAGTCCCTACACGGTGGATGCGGGGCATTTCCAGGTGGAGATGGATTTATTCAATTACACGCGTGATCACGATACATCCGCGGGTGGTGACGTGCAGCGGCGAGACTGGAGCGTGGCGCCGTTGAACCTGAAGCTCGGCCTCACCAACCGCGTTGACCTGCAGCTCATGGTCGATCCTTACGTGAGTTCACGGGTGGAGGATCGGGGGGCGGGCACGACCACGAAGGTATCCGGCTTGGGCGATGTGACCACCCGCCTAAAGGTGAATTTTTGGGGCAATGACGGCGGGAGCACCGCCTTTGCGATGATGCCGTTCATCAAATGGCCGCTGTCCGCCTCGGGCATCCGCAACGGCGAGACCGAGGGCGGGGTCATCTTCATTCTCGGATTCGAGCTGCCCGCCGGCTGGGGCTCGGCCGCCATGACCGAGGTGGACTTTGTCAGCGACGGTTCGGGTGGGCACGACAGGGAGTGGGTCAACACCATCACTTTTGCGCATGACCTGACAGAACGGCTGGGCGGCTACATCGAATTCGTGGCGGTGACCGGCGATGCGCCGGGTTTCAAATGGCAGGTGCAGTTTGATGCCGGGCTGACCTATGCCCTTTCCGCCAACACCCAGCTCGATCTCGGATGCAACTTTGGCCTCACCAAGTCGGCCCCCGATTATCAACCCTTTGTCGGCCTCTCGCGCCGCTTCTGAACATTCCCGTCATGAATAAAATGCTCCGCTGGTTCCGCCCACTGGCCTTGGGGACCGCCTTGAGTGCCACCGCGCTTCAGGCGCAGATTACGGAGAGGACCATCACCGTGAAGCCGGGGCGGTTTCTGCTGGAGATGGATGCGGTCTCGCTGACCATCGACAAGGAGCCTGGCCGGAATTACACGGCGTTCGGCGCGGCCACGACTTTCCTGACGACCGGCCTGACGGCCAACTGGGATCTGCAGGTCGGCGCCGAGTTCTTCATCAGCCAGAAATACGAAGCCGGAAGCTTTACGGACCGACAGACCGGCTTTGGCGACTTCTATGTCCGCACCAAGTGGCGGTTCTACGAGTCGACGGACAGCTACACCTCAGTTGCGCTGCTGCCGTATGTGAAGATTCCCACCAACTCGGGCGGCGTGGGCAACGATGCCATCGAGGGCGGCCTCATCGTGCCGGTCAGTGTGGAATTGCTCGGAGGCTTCGACCTGTCCGCGATGGCCCAGCTGGATTTGCAGCGCAATGACAACGATGACGGCTATGACAGCCATTGGTTCGCCTCCGCCCAAGTGACGCGGAAGGTGCTGAACCTCATCGCTCTTTATGGTGAGGTCACGGTCGGCAAATCCAGTGGCGGCCAGCCGTGGGAGGGCATGATGGGGGCGGGTGCCACTGTGCGAGTTTCCCGGTTCGCCTGGTGGGATTTTGCTGTCTATCGCGGCATTTCGAGCGGAGCGGACGACTGGACCCACGTGGCGCGCTTCAATTACGGCTTTTGACCATTTATGAAATTAACAACCCTACTCACCGGGCTTCTCGCCGGCCTGCTGCTGGGCGCCACCAGCGGCTACGCGGCGCAGAAGAAACGGATCGTGACGACTTTCACCATCATCCAGGACATGGCTCAGAACGTGGCCGGGGACGCCGCGGTCGTGGAGTCCATCACGAAGCCCGGCGCCGAGATCCACGGCTACGAGCCCACCCCGCAGGACATCGTCAAGGCGCAGAAGGCCGACCTCGTCCTGTGGAATGGACTGAACCTCGAGCGCTGGTTCGAGAAATTCTTCGGCAATCTACGCGGGGTGCCCAGCGCGGTGCTGACCGAGGGCATTGAGCCGCTCGGCATCGAGGAAGGACCCTACACGGGCAAACCCAACCCGCATTCCTGGATGTCGCCGCGCAACGCCGTCATCTATGTGGAAAACATCCGCCGGGCGCTGGTGAAGCTCGATCCGGCCAACGCCGCGACCTACAATGCCAACGCCGCCGCCTATACAGTGAAGTTCACCGCCATCGAGGAGACGGTGCGCGCGGAGCTGGCCAAGATCCCCGCGCATCAGCGTTGGCTGGTCACCAGTGAGGGCGCGTTCCCTTATCTGGCGCGCAATTATGAGTTAAAGGAGCTTTTTCTCTGGGCGGTGAACGCCGACCAACAGGGCACACCGCAGCAGGTGCGCAAAGTGATCGATGGCGTGCGCGCGCACCGGATCCCCGTCGTGTTCAGCGAAAGCACGGTGAGCGACAAGCCCGCGCGGCAGGTCGCGAAGGAAACCGGCGCGCGCTATGGTGGCGTGCTTTATGTCGATTCATTGACGGACGCCACCGGCCCGGCGCCGACCTACCTGCGGATGATGGAATACAATGCGCGGACCATCGTGCAGGGGCTGACCAAACCATGAACGTGGCAGAGTCCATCGAACTGCAGGTCAACGACGTCACGGTCAGCTATCCCAACGGGATGGTGGCGCTGCACGACGCCTCCTTCCGGCTTACGGGCGGCGCCATCTGCGGGCTGGTCGGCGTGAACGGCAGCGGCAAGTCCACGCTCTTCAAGGCCATCATGGATTTTGTGCGCCCGGTGCGCGGGGCGGTGCTCATCGCCGGCCGGCCGGTGCGCGAGGCACTCAAGGCCAATCTCGTGGCTTATGTGCCCCAATCCGAGGAAGTGGACTGGACCTTTCCCGTGAGCGTGTGGGACGTGGTGTTGATGGGCCGCTACGGCTACATGAATTTCCTGCGCCGCCCGCGGGCGGAGGACCGCCGCATCGCCGAAGAGAGCCTGGCCCGCGTGGGCATGCTGGAGTTCCGCGAACGCCAGATCGGTGAATTGTCCGGCGGCCAGAAAAAGCGCGTTTTTCTCGCCCGGGCGCTCGCGCAACGCAGCCGCGTGATCCTGCTCGATGAACCGTTCACCGGCGTGGACGTGAACACTGAGACCACGATCATCGAACTGCTGCGCGAATTGCGCGCGGCCGGCCACCTGATGCTGGTTTCGACGCACAACCTCGGCTCGGTGCCCGAATTCTGCGACCAGGTGGTGCTTATCAACCGCACCGTGCTGGCGGCAGGTCCCACCGAGGAAGTCTTTACCGAGGCGAACCTGGCCCGGGCCTTCGGCGGCGTGCTGCGGCATTTCCGTTTCGACGAATCCACCGTGCAGAAGCATGACGGCAAGGCGGTCACGCTGCTCTCTGACGACGAGCGTCCGCTGGTTTTCGGCAAGGACGGCCATTTGGAATACAGCCGGCGCGTGGGTCACGAAAAAGTGGTCCAGCAGCGCGCGGAAACCGAGGACGACAAGTGAGGACAGTCTTTGCTGTGCCGGCTCGAGGTGGAACCCGGCCTCTGGACGGGTTTTCCGATGCGCGCATCCTGAGAACGCGTCCGGAGGCCGCGTTCCACCTTGGGGCGAACGGCAACTCAGCGCCATGATCGACACCCTGCTGAGTCCGCTGGAATACGACTACATGCTGAAGGCCATCGCGGTCAGCGGTCTGATCGGCGGGGTGTGCGCGTTTCTTTCCTGTTTCATCACTCTCAAGGGCTGGTCGCTGATGGGTGATGCGCTGTCGCACTC
Organism: Lacunisphaera sp.; assembly: GCA_046593155.1. GTDB lineage: Bacteria > Verrucomicrobiota > Verrucomicrobiia > Opitutales > Opitutaceae > Lacunisphaera. Next base: position 1,641 of record JBKJRX010000309.1, on the reverse strand, counting down.
CGTGGTGCCCGGCGTCGCCGTGGCCTACAGCCTGGGCTGGCCGTTCGCCGCGGGCGCCTTCGGCACCGGCCTCCTGGCCGCCGTGGGCATGGGCTTCGTCAAAACGAAGACGCGGCTGCGGGAGGATGCGGTCATCGGCGTGGTCTTCACGGCTTTTTTCGCGCTCGGGCTTTTCCTGATCTCTATCCGGCCCAGCAGCGTGGACCTGCGAACCATTGTTTTCGGCAACATCCTCGGCATCTCGGATCCTGACATCATGCAGGTGGCCATCATCTCCGTGATCACGCTGGTTATCCTGGGGCTGAAGTGGCGCGACCTGCTGCTGTTCTGTTTTGATGCCAACCAGGCCCGCGCCATCGGGCTCAACGTGACGATGCTGCATTATATGTTGCTGACGCTGCTCTCCGCCACGGCGGTCGCGGCCCTGCAAACGGTCGGGGCGTGCCTCGTGGTGGCGATGCTGGTGACGCCCGGGGCCACGGCCTACCTGTTGACCGACCGTTTCGGCCGGATGATCGGGCTCGCAACGGCGATGGGCGTGGGCACCTCGCTGGTCGGCGCCTACGCGAGCTACTTCTTCGACGGTTCGACGGGCGGCTGCATCGTCACGCTGCAGAGCATGCTTTTCGTGCTCGCGCTGATTTTCGCTCCGAAACACGGGTTGCGGGCGGCGCGCCGCCGGCGGACGGAGGCGGGAACGAGAACGACTCTCGCGCAATCCTGATGAACTTCGTGCGTTCACTACACACCCCGGCGCGGCGCGCCACCCCTCTTCATAGAGGGGAATCAAGGCAGCGACAGATCGGATCCTCTCTGGAAAGAGGGGTGCCCGGCAGGGCGGGGGGTGTTGATGCGCCCAAGCCAACCCGTCCGGAGGCCGGGTTCCACCCATGAGCACTTTGCTCGAGCCCTTTCGTTATCCGTTCATGGTCGACGCCATGATCGTCGGCGCGGCCATCGGTGCGGTGTGCGCCGTGCTTTCCTGCTACCTTGTGCTCAAGGGCTGGTCGCTGATGGGCGACGCCATTTCCCATGCCGTGCTGCCGGGGATCGTCATTGCGTATGCGATCGGCCTGCCGCTGGCAGTCGGTGCGTTCGTGTCGGGGTTGTTCTGCGCGGTGGCGACGGGCTTCATCAAGGATAACAGCCGGGTGAAGGAGGACACGGTGATGGGCGTGGTCTTTACGGGTATGTTCGCGTTCGGCCTGGTGCTGTTCACCAAAATCAAGAGCGACCTGCACCTCGATCACATCCTGTTTGGCAACATCCTCGGCCTCGAGCCGGGCGACCTGCGCAACACCCTCATCGTGGCCGGCCTCACGCTCGCCGTCATCCTCACGCTCCGGCGCGATCTGCTCCTGTTCTGCTTCGATCCGGCGCAGGCCCGCACGATCGGGCTGCCGGTGAAGCTGCTTTATTACCTGCTGCTCTCGTTGCTGGCGGTGACGATCGTTGTCTCCCTCAAGGCGGTCGGCATCATTCTCGTGATCGCCATGCTGGTGACACCCGGTTGTGTAGCCTACCTTTTGAGCGATCGTTTCAGCGCGATGCTGGGCATCGCCGTGGTGACAGCGGTCGGCTCAAGTCTCACCGGGGTGTATGTGAGCTTTTTTCTCAATGCCTCGAGCGGGGCGTGCATCG
>JBKJRX010000223.1:0-6372 GCA_046593155.1 Lacunisphaera sp. | reverse complement strand
CGGCACGACGATGAGTTCGAGCGTTTACCTCGGGAACATCGGGACGTCGTGGCGGATCAGCGGGCACGGGGACTTCAACGCGGACGGGAAGGCCGATCTCATCTGGACCAACAGCGGCACCGGTGACCGCTATGCCTGGCTCATGAATGGGACCACGATGAGCTCCAGCGTCTATCTGGGCACGATCGGGACGTCCTGGCAGATCAGCGGCATTGGCGACTTAAACGCGGACGGTAAGTCCGACCTGGTGTGGACGAACTCCACGAACGGCGACCGCTTCGTGTGGCTGATGAACGGGACGACTATGAGCTCGAGTGTCTATCTGGGCACCATCGGCACCGTCTGGCAGATCGCCGGGGTGGGGGACTTCAATGCCGACGGCAAATCGGACCTGGTGTGGCACAACACCACGAACGGCGACCGGTTCATCTGGCTGATGAACGGGACGACGATGAGTTCGAGCGTCTACCTCGGCAACATCGGCAACAACTGGGTGGTGGATGCCACCGGCGACTTCAACACGGACGGCAAATCCGACCTCGTCTGGACGAACTCTGCCAACGGCGACCGTTATGCTTGGCTGATGGACGGCACGACGTTCAGCATCAGCGTCTACATCGGAAATATCGGAACAAACTGGAAGATAAGGAATTAAATATAATAAGCGGGGTTTCATCCGGCTGGCTCCCACTCGTAAATGCCTACAAATGCGTTGTCATGCCCCCGTGTGGCTGCTGTCATTTGCGCATCATGACCATCGGGTTGAATCGGGTGCACTTGAAGGTGGGAAGCGAAGTGGAGGCAGGGGCGACCGGTTTTTTTGTCGCCGCTGATTCAGATGAGGCGGGCCGGCTCAGGTTGTTTTGGTAAGTCATGAAACGCCGCCTGCTCATTCTATTTTTGGTGGTGGCGGCCGGATTGTTTTCTTGGAGCCTGCGACGCCAGGATCCTGATCGGGCTGGAAACACATCGGCCACGGACCTGCCGGGGACCACGCCGGATGCGGCCGGCAACCCAGGTGAGCCCTCGGCGAATCCGGCCAAACCAGCCGGCTCAACGGGCGGGGAGGCAAAACGATCCACCGCCGCGACGCGCAAACCCACATCCTCGCGTTTTGGAGACAACGGCCCGACCCGGTTGGAGATGCTGCCGCCGGGACACTTCCGCACGCAGCTCGAAAAGCTGCCGCCGCTTTTGCGCGAGCGGGTGCTGGCCAAGTTGGACGTGCTTAAGGTGCCGACCAACAACGTTGCCTCGCTGTTCGTGGACTCCTCGGGCGCGCTGGGCTATGAGTGCACCTTTCCCGGGATTCTTGAGTCCGTGAACACGGCGCGGCGCAAAAACGACCTGCGGGCGATGGCGTCGGCCGGGGCGAATGGCCCCGGCCAGGCGGAACCGACGCTGGGAGTGTCCGTGCCCATTGCCACGCCGCCACTCCGGCACAGCCGACCGGGAGCCAGCCGGGTGCTCTACCTCGATTTTAACGGGCATACGGTCACGGGCACCGCGTGGAACTCCAGCCGGGGGGTCACTACCTATTTAGCCAAGCCTTACGATATCGATGGGGCGCCGCAGACGTTCGGCGATGCCGAGCAGACCGTTATCCTTCAGGTCTGGGAGCGGGTCGCGGAGGATTTCGCCCCGTTCGACGTCGATGTGACGACTGAGGAGCCACCGCCTTCGAACACCGTGGGCAGGGCCGTCATTACGTTCAGCACGGATGAGAACGGGCGCGTCATGCCCTCGCCGGTAGGCCGGACCGGTGCCGGCGGCATCGGCTATCTGGATGTTTTCGGCGCCTCTGATTATTATTCTGTTATGTCGCCCGTCTTCGCTTACGTCGAAAATGTGGGCGCCACCAACGCGGCGAATATTGCGGAGGTCGTTTCCCACGAATTTGGGCACAACCTCGGACTATCGCACGACGGCTATCCAGCGGACGAATATTACTCCGGCCATGGTTCCGGCGCGACCTCGTGGGGCCCGATCATGGGGGCGTCTTTTGGGCGGTCCGTTACGCAGTGGTCCAGGGGCCAGTATACCGGTTCGAATAATTTTCAGGACGACCTGGCGATCATCTCCCCGAATCTTCCCTACCGGCCGGATGATCGCGGCAGCTCGATCACCAACGCGGCTGATTTGCTGGTGAGCGGGAACAGCTTCTCTGCTTCCGGCGTGATCGAACGCTCGGCCGAAAGCGACTACTTCCGTTTTTATAGCGACGGGTCGACTATTAGCTTCACTGCAACGCCCTATCGTGCCGCGACCGGGCCGAGCGGCGGCAACCTGGATATCCGGCTGGACTTGATCGACTCCGCTGGCGCCGCCCTTGGGGCGAGCGCTGATCCGATCAACGAGACAAACGCGACACTTGTTGCGGCATTCGCGCCCGGCTATTATTTCCTGCGGGTCTCACCGGTGGGGAACGGTTCGCCTCTAGCCAGCACGCCGACGGGATACACTGATTACGGCAGCTTAGGCCAGTATGGCATCACTGCGGTCACGTTGCCTTCACCGCCTGTGCCGGCCACGCCTACCAGAGTGAGCATGACCGGGTTCACCGCGAACTGGAACAGCGTGCCGGGTGCGACGGGTTACCGGCTGGATGTGTCACCCAACAGCACGTTCTTAAGTTTCGTGAACGGGTATCAGGATCTGAATGTGGGCAACGTGACCAGCCGGGTTGTGACGGGTTTGGCGGTGGGGGCGACCTACTATTACCGGGTGCGCTCTTACAGTGCGGATGGCACGGGTGTAAATTCGAACGTTGGCTCCCTCATCACCAATACCCTCAACACTTCGCCATCTCTTTCTGGCATTGGCAATCGCACGGTGGTGATTGGCGCCAACATCGGGGCGTTCCCTTTTACCGTCGATGATCTGGACACGTCGCCCGGAAGCCTCGGGATGAGCGCGGTCTCCTCAAACACGACGCTGGTGCCGAACGGGAACATTGTGTTCGGGGGCAGCGGAGCCAACCGCACCGTTACGGTGACCCCGGCGAGCGCGCAAGGCGGCACGGCGACCATTACGCTTACCGTGAGCGACGGGGCGTTGACTGGCACCACGAACTTTGTGCTCACCGTCCTGCCCTACACCTTTGTTACGGTGGCGGGGTCCGCGACTCGTGCCGGTGCGGCCGACGGGGTCGGGGAGGCGGCGCTCTTCAATAGTCCCACCGGCGTGGCCGTGGACAGCGCCGGCAATGCGTATGTTGCGGACAAGAACAACCACACCATTCGCAAAATCACCAGCGCAGGCGTGGTCACCACGCTGGCCGGCACGGCGGGAACTGCGGGGACGAGCAACGGCACCGGCAGCGCCGCCCGGTTTAACGAGCCTTGGGGGGTGGCCGTGGACGGCTCCGGGAATGTCTATGTGGCGGACCGGGGCAACCACGCGATTCGCAAAATCACGAGCGCGGGAGTGGTGACCACTTTCGCCGGCACGACGGGCTCCGGCGGGTCGACTGACGGGACGGGCGCGGCCGCGCGGTTCATCAACCCTTGCGGGGTCGCGGTCGATGCTTCGGGGAACGTCTTCGTGGCCGATACCGGCAACAACACGATTCGAAAAATTACCAGCGGCGGTGTGGTAACCACCTTGGCAGGCCTGGCGCTGATCAACGGTCAGACCAGCTATGGTTCGGCTGATGGCACGGGCAGCGCGGCGCGTTTACGGCAGCCTTATGGCCTGGCGGTGGACGGGGCAGGTAATGTTTATGTCGCCGATACCAACAACAGCGCCGTGCGCAAAGTTACCAGCGGCGGCGTGGTCACCACCCTGGCCGGCCTCGCCCTAACCCCGGGCTTGGTGAACGCGACCGGCATCGCCGCGCGGTTTAATTTTCCTTTCAGCGTGGCCGTGGATGGCGCCGGCAACATTTACGTGGCCGACGGCAACAACAATTTGATCAGGAAAATCAGCAGCGGTGGCGTCGTGAGCACCTTCGCGGGCACGGGCACGGTCGGCTCCGAGAATACCAATGGTGGGCCGGCGCGGTTTCAGTCTCCCTGGGGCGTGGCGGTTAACAGCGCGGGCACCGTTTACGTTGCGGACACCACCAACCAGGCCATCCGTAAGATCACGAGCGCTGGCGTGGTGACCACGCTCGCGGGCAAAGCCGGCGGCTCGGGCACCGCCGATGGGGTCGGAAGCTCGGCCCGGTTTTCCTCTCCTTATGGAGTGGCGGTGGATGCAGTCGGGAATATTTATGTGGCCGATACCGGGAGTCACACCATTCGAAAGATCACCAATGGTGGGGAGGTGAGCACTTATGCGGGCATGCCGGGAGTGACCGGCACCGCCGACGGCACTGGCAGCGCCGCCCGTTTCAATTCGCCTATCGGCTTGGCCGTGGACGCGGCGGGCACCCTGTATGTAGCCGATTTCCTCAATCACACGATTCGAAAGATCACCACCGGGGGTGTGGTAAGCACCCTGGCTGGTCTGGGGGGCTCTATTGGCTATGTCGATGCCACCGGCAGCAACGCGCGTTTCTGGGAACCGCGAGGTGTCGCGGTCGATGCGGCGAGAAATGTTTATGTCTCCGAGTGGAATCAAACGATTCGGAAAATTACCAGCGCAGGCGTCGTGACTACCGTAGCGGGTTTGCAGCGTTCCGGCGGTTCGAACGACGGAACCGGAACGGGCGCGCGGTTTTACAGTCCCGCGGGGATGGTGTTGGATAGCGTCGGGAATCTCTATGTGGCCGATCTCGGCAACTCGACGGTCCGAAAAATCACGAGCGCAGGCGTGGTAACGACGTGGGCCGGACTCGCGGGAAGCTCCGGGACGGTTGACGGCGTTGGCAGTGCCGCGCGGCTTAGTTCGTTTTCCCTGGCAATCGACCGGGACGATAATCTGTATACGGTCGACGGCTTCGGGATTCGCAAGATTTCGCCCAGCCGGATGGTGACCACGATTGGCGGAACGTCGGGAGGGTTGGGCTCGGTCGACGGGATCGGCGCTAATGCGCGATTTAGCCGCCCCCAAGGCATAGCGGTCGATAGCTCGGGCAACATCTATGTGGCAGATACCGATAATGACATCATCCGGCTCGGTTCATCGGCTCCGCCCGTTTTGAACAGCGCCGCCGTCACGGGTGGCACCACCGGGCAGAATTTTGTCTACGCGGCAATTTTCAGCGGCGCCTTGACGGGCTTCACCGCCAGCGCCCTGCCGCCGGGCTTGAGCTTCAACGCCGCCACCGGCGTGATTTCTGGCGCGCCAACTTCGCCAGGTTCGTTCACGGTTACTCTCGGGGCCACGAACGCGGCGGGCAGCACCACCACCACGCTCAACCTGTTTTTCTCCGGCGTTGCCGATTTCAACGCCGATGCCCAATCGGACTTGCTGCTCACCAATGTATCCAACGGCGACCGTTACCTCTGGCTGATGAATGGCACCGCTTACGGCAGCAGCCAGGTGCTGAACCGGCTGGGGATCGAGTGGCGGAGCGCCGGCATTGGCGACTTCAACGGTGATGGCAAAAAGGACCTGGTGTGGCAGAACCTCGTGTCCGGTGACCGTTACATCTGGCTGATGAACGGCACCGCGTTCGGCTCAAGCCTGTTCCTGGGTAATTACGGGACCGATTGGGAAATCATGGCCACCGGCGACCTCAACAATGACGGCCAAGCGGACCTCCTTTGGCAGAACACCGTTACGGGGGACTGTTATGTCTGGGCAATGAGTGGCGCCACCATGGCGGGCAGCCAGTTCCTGGCCACGCTGGGTCCGGGAGTGCGGATTGCCGCCACCGGCGACTTCAACGGCGACGGCAAATGCGATGTGGCCCTACAAAACACCATCACCGGGCTGCGCAGCCTCTGGCTGATGGACGGGTTGGTCATCGGCAACAGTGTGTTGCTGGCCAACAGCGACAACCAGTGGCGCATCGCCGGTGGGGGCGATTTCAACCGCGATGGCCGCGGCGACCTCGCGGTGCAAAGCCTGGCGACGGGCGAGCGCCGGCTCTGGCTGATGAATGGCGCCACGGTGACCAGCGAAGTCTCCCTTGGAGTGTTGGGCTTGGAGTGGACAATCGGTAGCGCGCCGACTTCGCGGCAGTCACCGGTGGATTTCAATGCTGACGGCAAATCCGACCTGGTGTGGACCAACTCCACCAATGGCGACCGCTTCGTATGGTTGATGAACGGCACGACGATGAGTTCGAGCGTTTACCTCGGGAACATCGGGACGTCGTGGCGGATCAGCGGGCACGGGGACTTCAACGCGGATGGTAAGGCTGATCTCATCTGGACCAACAGCGGCACCGGCGACCGCTATGCCTGGCTCATGAATGGGACCACGATGAGCTCCAGCGTCTATCTGGGCACCATCGGGACGTCGTGGCAGATCAGCGGCATC
>JBKJRX010000014.1:0-31086 GCA_046593155.1 Lacunisphaera sp. | reverse complement strand
GGCAGTCGCACTTGTCGGCGGCGGTGTGCGGGCACACCCGCACGGCTTCAAAAGCGATGCCTTGGGAGGCGAGAAGGTCGATGAGCAGTTTTTGCAGCGGGCGGAATTCCTCCTCGCGGAAGCTCGGGGTGCCGAGGCCGTCCTGGTTGGTGACCATGACAAAGGTCCAGCCGGCCGCGTGCAGTCGGAGCAGCGCGGGGACGCAGGCGGGCTCGAGCGCGAACTTGTCGAGGCGGTCGATCTGCTGGTCAAACGGCTCCGCAATGAGCGTGCCGTCGCGGTCGATGAAGAGAATTTTTTTCATGGCAGGTTCTCGAAGGGTGGGAGGGGCGTTATGCCCCGACATTGATTGTGCGCGGCCGCTGAGTCGGGGTGTAAGACCCTCCCGCCCCAAGACGGAAGACAACAATCGGGTCAAACACGGGACAAAACCTCCAGGGTGGCGTTGTTTTCCTCAGCGGAACCGACGGTGATGCGAAGGTGATTGGCAACGTCCTTGCTGCGGTCACGCCAGACGACGCCGGCGGCACGGCCAGCCGCCATGGTGCGGGCGGCGTCCGCGACCTCGACCAGCAGGTAGTTCGCATCGCTCGGCCAGACGTGCTTGACCGCCGGCAATTTGGCCAGCGCGTCCGCGAGGCGTCCGCGCTCGGCGACGAGCGTAGCGACCGAATTGCGCGCAGCGGCCAGGCCGGCGGGAATCAGCGCCGCAAGGGCGGCGATCAGCACGGGGGCGGGAATCGGGTAGGGGGCGATGACTTTCTGGAGCACGGCGATCACGGCCGGGTCGGCGATGGTCGTGCCGACGCGTGCGCCGGCGAGACCGTAGGCCTTTGACAGCGTGCGCAGGACAACCAGATTGGGATTCGCCGGAATCTCGGCGGCCAGGCTCGGCTGGCCGGAAAAATCCACGTAGGCCTCGTCCACTACCACGACGGCACGGCCGGCGAGTGAGCGAACGATCAGGAGGACCGCGGTGCGGTCGAGCAGGCCGCCGGTTGGATTGTTCGGTGAGCAGAGGAAGACTAGTTTCACTTCCGGCGTAATGGCGCGGAGCACGGCGGCGGCGTCCAGGGCAAAGTTCTGCTCACGGATGAGCGGCACGATCACGGTCCGCGCGCCTTGGATCCCGGCGGCAATGATATACATGCCGTAGGTCGGCGGCGTGATGAGGATGGCATCCTGTCCCGCGCCGCAAAAGGTGCGCAGGAGCAGGTCGATGCCCTCGTCCGAGCCGCGCGTCACCAGCACCTGCGCAGGGGCGACGCCATAGAGGGTGGACAGCTGCGCGACGAGGTCGGCCGGCTGGGGCTCGGGGTAGCGGTTGAACAACGGCTTCGCGGCGGACGGAGTCTGCGGATTCTCATTGGCGTCAAGCCAGACCCATCGACTGAGCTCAGGGCTGGCGCGGCCGCCTTTGGATTCCTTGCGGGCTGAGCTATAGGCCGTCAGCGCAAGGATGTCGGGGCGGACCAGCTTGAGGACGGAGTCGGCGGCGTTCATCGGGAGATTTTATCGAGGCGCACGCGCACGGCGCGTTGGTGGGCGGCGAGGCCCTCGGCCAGGGCGAGGCGCTCGACCACGGGGCCGAGTTTTTGCAGGCCGGCGCGGCTGGCGGTTTGCACGGTCATCGTGCGTTGAAAATCAGTGAGCCCCAGGCCGCTGCAGGCGCGGGCCCAGCCGTAGGTCGGCAGGACATGGTTTGTGCCGCTCGCATAATCGCCGAGCGATTCGGGCGTCAGGTCGCCAAGGAAGACGGAGCCGGCGGTGGTGATACCGGCGAGCAGTTGACGCGGGCTGGCCACCTGCAGGATGAGATGCTCGGGAGCGTAAGCATTGGCGATGGCGACGGCTTCATCACGGCTCGCGGCGAGGAAAACACGGCTGCGCTGCAGGGCGCGGCGGGCAATGGCCATGCGAGGCAAGCCGGCGAGTTGTTTTTCAAGGGCGGCTTGCACGCGGGCGGCGAATTTTTCACTGAACGTGACCAGGACCACCTGCGAGTCCGGGCCGTGTTCGGCCTGTGAGAGCAAGTCCGCGGCGACAAAGGCGGGATTGGCGCGGTGATCGGCAATCACCAGCACCTCGGACGGCCCGGCGGGAAGATCGATGGCGGCGCCGGCGTCGCGGGCAACCTGTTGTTTGGCCTCAGTGACGAAGGCGTTGCCCGGGCCGAAGAGCTTGTCGCACTTCGGGATGGTGGCGGTGCCGTAAGCCAGGGCCGCGATGGCCTGAGCGCCGCCGACTTTGTAGACCTCGGAGATGCCGCAGAGGCGTGCGGCGCAGAGGATCCACGGGTTGATGGCACCGGCCTTGTCCGGCGGGGTGCAGAGGACGCGCCGCGGATTGCCGGCGATCTGCGAGGGCACGCCGAGCATCAGCGCGGTCGAGGGCAGCGGGGCGCTGCCACCCGGCACATAGAGGCCGACGCGACCGATGGGACGCACGGTCTTTTCGCAGACGATGCCCGGAGTTGTTTCCACGCGGAGACCGGCTGGCCGCTGGGCGGAATGGAAGGTGTGGATATTCCGGTAGGCGGTGCGCAGGGCGGCCAGATCAGGGCGGCGCAGGGAATTTTCGGCGGCGGCAAATTCCGCCGCGGTCACGCGCAGCGAGCGCAGCGCCACATCATCAAATTTCTGCGTGAAGCGGCGCAGCGCCCCATCGCCGTCGCGACGCACGGCGGCGACAATCGCCCGGACGGCGCGGGCGACCGAGGGCTGCGCCGATTGCGCCGGCCGGCGGAGCACGGCGGACTGGCGCGACGCGGAGAGGTTTTTCCAGATGAGGGGTTGCATGGTGCGGCAGGGAAGGCGCGAGCCAGCTCGCTGGCCCACGGGGATCACAGCATCATCTTTTCGATGGGCAGCACGAGGATGCTGCTGGCGCCGGCTTTCTTCAGCGATTCCATGGTTTCCCAGAAGACGGCCTCTGAACAGACGGCGTGCAACGCGACTTTCGTGTCGTCGCCGGCGAGCGGCAGGATGGTGGGATTCTCCGAGCCGGGCAGAAGCTTCTTGATCTGGTCGAGCGACGCCTTCGGGGCGTGGAGCATGATGTATTTTGTGTCCGCGGCCTTCTGCACGCCGTCGAGCCGGCGGAGGAGGATTTCAAGGGCGTGGGATTTTTCGGCGGCCAGCTCACGGGCGTTGCGGAGCAGCACGGCCGTGCTTTTGAAGATTGTTTCGACGGCCCGAAGCTTGTTGGCCTCGAGGGTGGAGCCGCTCGCGACAAGGTCGCAGATCATGTCGGCGAGGCCAAGGCGCGGCGCGATTTCGACGGAGCCGCTCAGATAGACGACCTCGGCCTTGATCTTCCGTTCGTCCAGGAAACGCTTGGTCAGTTGCGGGTAGGAGGTGGCGATGCGCAGACCCTGCAGGTCCTTGGTGCCGGCATAGGGACGCTCCTCGGGCAGCGCGAGGGCGAGACGGCAGCCGCCGAAGTCGAGCGAGCGTTCGACGAAGTAACCGCCGGCCGTGCCGTTGGTGCGGCGCTCCAAGGCAGCTTCCTCGAGGACGTTGGTGCCGACGATGCCGAGATCGCAGACCCCATCCATGACGAGCTGCGGGATGTCGTCGTCGCGAACAAAGAGGATATCGATCGGGAAATTCTCGGCGTGGAGCAGGAGCTTCTCCTTGGGGGACTTTATACGGATGCCGCAGCTCTTCAGCAAATCGAGCGAGTCGGTGGAAAGCCGGCCGCTTTTTTGGATGGCGAGCCGGAGGCGGTCTTTGGGAGTGGTCATGGGAGGCATTGCGGAGCGGAGGTGACTCGCCGTCGCCCGATGGGCGAGGGCGAGTCAAAAAGTGAGAGTGAAAGTGAGGAGGTTGGCGAGGCGCGGGGTGGGTTGGCCGTGTCACCGGTCAGGCCTGGCGCTGGGGCAAAGAAAAACCCCGGCGGATGCACCTGCCAGGGTTTTGGAAATTGGGTTCCATCTGCCACGGGCAAGGCGCTCCAGGCCTTCCCGAGGAGGGAAGGCTAGCTCACGTGATGGTGATGGTGGTTGGAAACCATGGACTGAGGGGCGTTTTGATGGCGAGGCGCCGGCGGCGGCGCAAGGATTTTCCTGTCGAGACGGACGGACGACTGCGCAACTTGGTGCGTCATAAGCGACAAGCATGGCACCGCAAATCTACCGGCCGGGCGGAAAAACCATCCTGGCTGCCGTGACCACGGTGGCGGCGGTCTATGTGTATTTCCTGCTTTTCGCCCAGTTTGGATTCCTGAAGGCGATCCAGGCGGCGCTGGGTGAAAACGTTGGCGCGGTCCGGCCGCTCATGGCCGTGATGGGTCTGGCGGGGGTGTCGGGTAGCGTGGTGGCCGCCCGGGGTTTTGCGGAGCACAGGAGCCGGCGCTGGCTTTCGGGCTTTGTGCCGCGGGCGCGGCCTGGTCGCTGCGGGCGCGGAACCCGGCCGAGTTTTATGCCATAGCCTTGCTGGTGGGACTGGGCGTGGGGCTCGCGATGGTGACGTTGGCGGGAATGCTGCGCCGGGCGCTCGGGGACGGGCGGCTGGGAACAATCATTGGCCTGGGCACGGGACTGGCCTACAGGTTTTGCAACCTGCCCGCGATTTTCGATGCGAGTGCGACGACCCACGCACAGCTGGCGTTGCTCGCCGTCGTGGCAGGTTTGATCGGGGGCGGAGCGCTCTGGCCGCGCGTGGTGGTGGATTCGCCCCGGGGCGGAGATTATGCGCGCGGCGGGACGGCGGCCTGGGTATTGGTTTTCTTCGCGCTCGTCTGCCTCGACAGCGCGGCGTTTTATTTCATCCAGCACACGCCGGCGCTGAAAGAGAGTTTGTGGAGCGGAGCGGGTCAGCAGGTGCTGAACGCCGGCGCGCAGGTCGGCGCGGCCGGGCTGGCGGGTTGGACCATGGACCGGTGCTGGATGGGGCGAACGGTCTGGCTGGGCGCCGGGGCCGTGGTGGGGGCGTGTCTGCTGATCATCGGGCGGCACCCGGTGTTTGCGGGGACCGGGTTGCTTTATATCGCGGGAGTGTCGATCTACTCGACGCCCTGGTGTTTTAACCGGCGCGCAGTGGGCGCCCCGGGCTGGCCGCGCTGGTTTACGCCGTGGCCGGGTGGGGTGAATCGGGGCTGGGCATCGGCCTGGCGGAAGGACGGGAGGAGTTGCCCGCGGCGATGATCATTGTCGCCGGGATGGTGATCCTGTTCGGTCTGCTGTGGCGGAACACTCTCCGGTCCCGGGAGACCTAGTCTTGTCTTTGCCAGCGCCCGGGCCGACACTTCACACCATAATTAATCGTTTCACGTCATCCCTCCCTCGTATTTGAATACCCCCAAAGGTCCGGTCCGCCGTTTCTTCTCCCGCCAACTCACCCGCCGGCACGGCGGACTGCTGGTTTTCTTTGGGGTCTTTCTGGCGCTGTCGTTTCTCACGCGCCTGGTGCTGCTCGTGAAGGCGGCGTCCGATGTGACGTGGACGCTCAGCCTGGTGGCGGCCTTCGGCTGGGGCGTGCTGTATGACCTCGGGGCCGCCGGGTGGGCCGCGCTGCCGCTGCTGGTGCTGCTGACCTTCCTGCCCGGGAGCTGGTTCAAGCACCGGTGGGAGCAGTGGCTGGCGCACGGCGTCGGTTTCATCGTGATCTACCTGCTGCTGTTCGGCACCGTGGCGGAGTGGGTGTTCTGGGACGAGTTCGGGGTGCGCTTCAATTTCATCGCCGTCGACTATCTCGTCTACACGACCGAGGTCATCGGCAACATCCGCGAGTCCTACAACCTGCCGTTGATCTTCGGCGGTCTCGCGGCGGCGGCGGGCGTGGCCTATTGGCTGTGCTGGCGCACCAGCTGGCCGCGGCGCTGGGCCGAAGCCGCCGCGCACGAGCCGTTCAAGTCCCGGCTCGTGGCCGGAAGCATCTGGTTCGCCGGGATTCTCACCCTGGGTCTGACCCTGAGCGAAAGCCAGCTGCCGGCGTTCAAGAACAACTTCAACCGTGAGCTGGCCAAGGACGGCCTGTGGTCGCTTTTCGCCGCATTTAAAAACAACGAGCTCGACTACGACCAGTTCTACCAGACCCGCACGCCGGTCGCCTCCTTCAAAGCCCTGAACGAGGAGTTGGTCGAGGACGGCTCCGTGCTGCTCTGGCCCGGTGAACTCGACACCCTGCGCTACGTCCACAACGACGGCCCCGAGCTGCACCCGAACGTCATCCAGATCACGGTCGAGAGCCTGAGCGCGGACTTCCTGGGCATATTCAACCGGGCCTCGAATCTCACGCCCAACCTGGCGGAGATCGCCGCGTCGAGCCTGGTCTTCGACAGCTTTTACGCCACGGGCACGCGCACCGACCGGGGCATGGAGGCGCTCACCCTTTCGATGCCGCCGACCCCCGGGCGTTCCATCGTCAAGCGGCCGCGCAACGAGAATCTGTTCACGCTCGGCTCCGTTTTCCGCGCCAAGGGCTATGATACCGCGTTCATCTACGGTGGGTTCGGCTACTTCGACAACATGAACTATTTTTTCGGCAACAACGGCTACCGGGTGATCGACCGGACCGGCGTGCCGAAGGAGGACATCACTTTCGCCAATGTCTGGGGCGTATGCGACGAGGACTTGTTTCGCTGGACGATGCGTGAGGCGGACACCAGCGCGGCCGCGAAGAAGCCGTTCCATTATTTCGTGATGACCACGTCGAACCACCGGCCCTACACCTTCCCCGAGGGCCGCATCGACCTGCCGTCGAAGATCTCCGGCCGCGCCGGCGCCGTGAAATACACCGATTACGCCATCGGCAAATTCCTGCGCGATGCGGCGACAAAACCCTGGTTCAAGAACACCGTCTTTGTGATCGTGGCGGACCACTGCGCCTCGAGTGCGGGCAAGACCGAGCTGCCCGTGCAGAACTACCACATCCCGCTCATCATCTATTCACCCGGCGGGCATATCGCGCCCGGCCACATTCGCACGCTCACCAGCCAGATGGACTATGCGCCCACGCTCCTCGGCCTGTTAAACTGGAGCTACCCGAGCCGCTTTTTCGGCCACGACGTCCGCAAGATCGACCCGGCGGACGCGCACGCCCTCATCGGCAGCTACCAGAAGCTCGGCCACCTGGAGAACGGCAACTTCGTCGTGCTCAGCCCGCAGCGCGGCGCCACCGCCTACCATTACGACCTCAAGGCCCGCACCCAGACCGCCCAGAAACCCGGCGAGTATGACCTGACCGAGGCCATCAGCTTCTACGAGGCCGCGAGCTACATGTATAAGAACGGGCTTTACCGGGAGCTCACCACCGAGGAGTTCGCCCGGTTCACGACGCTCGGGCAGCAGATGCTGAAACCGGGCAAGACCACCACCAACCCGTGACGCCGTCCGTGGGCAACAACCGGTCGCTGTGGATCACCCTCGGCCTGCTGGCCGCGGTGCTGGCGCTGTTTGAGCTGACCCACCTCGACCTGGCGCTGCAGGACAACTTCTATAACTTCGAGACGCGGCGCTGGGTGGTGGACGAAAAGACGCCGCTCGGCCGACTGGTCTTCTACAACGGACCCAAGGCGCTCGTCTGGGTCTTCGCGCTCACCACGCTGACGCTCGCCGCCGGCCCGGCGCGCTGGCGCGAGAAGTTCCAGCTCAACCGCCGCGGCCTCTGGCTCGCCGTGCTCGTCATCGCGACCGTGCCCGCCCTCGCCGGGCTCGGGAAGAAATACACCAACACCTTCTGCCCGTCGGAAATCCGGCGCTATGGCGGCGATGTGGCCTACGCGAAGCTCTGCGAACCTTATCCGGCAGACGACCGGCCACCGCGGCGCGGCGGTTGTTTTCCGGCCGGCCACGCCAGCGGCGGTTTCGCGCTGATGGGCCTGCTCGCCGTGCGCGGCACGCGGCGCTGGAGGAACGGCGTCCTCGCGCTCGGCCTCGGCCTCGGGTGGTGGATGGGAGGCTATCAGATGCTGAAGGGCGCACATTACCTCAGCCATACGCTGACCACGATGCTCGTGGCCTGGCTGATCGTGCTGCTCTGGCGGCGGGTGCTGCGGACTGATGCAATTTAAATTTCCTGAGGGGGAGGGGCTTTATGCCCCGAATGCATGGTTCAGCGGCCCACCCATCGAGACGTAAACCCCACCCACCGGGATCTTTCCTTAAATGACAAGGCCGTCCCCCGTTTGCACGGGGGACGGCCTTGGTTGTTTGCTTTGTTATTACTTACTTCATTGCGACGACGGCGGCATTGTCGAGGCTGTCGACAACGTTCACCGGCAACACGACTTTCTTCGCCACGGGCAGACCGTCCACCAGCGCAGGGGCGAACTTCCACTGCGCGACGGCGGCGGTGACCGAGGCCACGAGTTCGGCGTTGGCGCCGGGCGTGGACGATGTGATGAGCATCGGTTTGCCTGTCGCATCAACGACGAACTCGAGCGTTACCTGCTGCCCGGCAAACCGGGAATCCAGGGCGGGCGTGACGACCGCGATGGGCACCGGGATATCCGTGCGGCCACGGTAGGACTTGACATAGGCCTTCTCGGGCGTTTTCGCCACCAAGGCGAGGGGCGCCACGAGCAGACCGAGGCTGAGGGCTAGTTTGGACTTTGTGTTCATGTTTTTTATCTCCGCGGTAAGGCGGAGGTTTTTTTCTGTTCAGGACAGGGCGCGACCACCGGCCGGAATGACCGCAGATCAGCGCCCCGTTTCACCATCGCCGGGTTAAAAAAAGACCCGGCGGCGGCAAAAGTCTGCTGTGGGGCGGGCCGGGTGCGCAAAAGCGGCGCAGCCCGGCAACCCGACAGAAAACAAGGCACATTTCCCGGTTGAATTCCCCGCGGCCTGCGCGGGTTTCAACCGAAATTGAACGCCGCCGTGGGCGGCGTCCTAATATTATCCCTGTAATTTCGCAGCAAGCTGCGAGGAGAAAGAATCAATTCAAAGAACTCGTTGGGGGAGGTTCTTCGAAAGCAATAGTCTTACGACTGGACAGAGAGTAGCATGGCGGGTGCCATCGGGCACGTTGCAATCAGGTTACATCACAAAATCACAGGGCTATGAATACTGCTGTCGGCCAGCATAAGAAACAACGTAAAGCCTTGAACGATCAGACGGAGCCCGTGTCGTAGGCCCATGCGAATATCCTGGAAAATCCTCGTGGGCCTCACCCTTTCGATGGCGGCTTTACCTGTCTGGGCGGCGGAGGCCCCCCCCCGCGCCGAGACCATGGCGGAGAAAACCCTCAAAGATATTGTCGCCCGGCAGCGCGATCTGTTTGCCCGGGCCGAGAAGGAAGGCGACAGTCTTGATGTCGCCGGGCTGCGCGGTGAGTTGCAGAGCGTCATCAACAGTTATGATGTGCTCATTCAGAAAAGCCCGGATTTCGCGCCAGCCTACGTCACCTATGGCATGCTGCTGGGCCAGGTCGGCATGACCCGGCAGGCCGTCGGCATCCTGCTGAAGGCGAACCAGCTCGAGGCGGAGATTCCGGTCGTGAAAAATGAAATCGGCCGCTTCCTCGCCGAGGATGGCAAGCTGGTCGAGGCGCTGCCCTGGATCATGGCCGCGATCGACCTCGCACCGAAGGAGCCGCTTTATCACTACCACCTCGGCAAGCTGCTCACCGAGGGCCGCGACGAATTCATCAAGACCGGCCAGTTCACGCGACTGGCGCTGGACAAGGCCATGCTGGAGGCCTTCAAGCGCGCCGCAGAGCTGGCCCCGGCCAACTTCGGCTATGCCTACCGCCACGCCGAGGCCTACTACGATCTCGAGACGCCACAGTGGGATGCGGCCCTCGCGCAGTGGCGGAAACTCGATGCCGGGGTGGAGACGCCGCTCGAGCATCAGACCCTCCGGCTGCACCAGGCCAAGGTGCTGCTCAATCAAGGCCAGCCCGCCGAGGCGCGCAAGCTGGTCGCCACGGTCACGGAGCTGACGCTGCTGAAGCAGAAACAAACTTTGCTCGACCAACTGGCCAAAGCGGACGAGAAATAAGCGACCATGGATCCCCTCGTTTTGCGCAATGGGCTGATTTATTTCATCATTCTGGCCGCCAGTCTGTGCCTCCGCGCCTATGCCCAGGCCTGGGTGGCGACCCGGTTGGGTGACCGGACGCCGCGCGAGGCGGGCCGCCTGACGGCCAATCCGCTTCCGCATGTCGATCTGCTGGGCACGGTGGTGATGCCGCTGATCTTCATTTTTTATTTGCAGCCGGCCCTCAGCCGGCAGGACCTGACCCTTTTTCTCGGCTGGGCGAAACCGGTCCCGATCAATCCCCCTAACTTCAAGAATCCGCGCAGCGGTGCCGTGCTGGTGCAATTCTCCGGTTTCGGCATGAGCCTCATCTTGTCGCTGTTTGCCGCCATTGCCGGCGGGTTGTGCTATCGGGCGGACCCGCAGATTCTGGGGATCTTCGGCGCACTCATCGCCATCAACAGCTGCCTGATCGTGTTTGACTGCCTGCCTGTTCCGCCGCTGCCCGGCGGCGGGCTGCTGCGGCATCTGGGCTATATCTCCGAGGAGACTTACGTGAACATCGCGCGCTGGAGCGGACTCGGGATCCTCATTCTGATCAACATCAAGCCGGTCGCCATGTTATTTTCCATCGTGCAAGGGCTGGTGGCGCTGCCGTTTTACCTGATCATGGAAAAGATCGCGCTCTGATCGGGCCATGGCGGTGAACCCCACAACCCTTGGCGACCGGCCTTCGCCGAGGCTTCGGCCCGGCAAGCTGGCGACCTTGGGCGACTGGTTGGCCTGGGCGGAACGGCTGTATGCACGCCATCATGTCGCGCTCGGCCAGGTGGCCACGAATGCGCATGACGAGGCGCTTTACCTGTTGCTCCGGACACTCGCGCTGCCGCTCGACAGCAAACCGGCCGTCCTGCGCCGCAAGCTGACCGCCGAGGAATCGGCGCGGGTGGCCGGCGTCCTCCGCCGCCGCACGGTCGACCATGTGCCCGCCGCCTACCTGACGCGCGAGGCCTTCCTCGGCGAGCACCGCTTCTACGTTGATGAACGCGTCATCATCCCGCGCTCCTATTTTCTCGAGCTGCTGCCCGAACAGATCCCTCAATGGCTGCCGCCGGGCAAGCCGGTGAAGCGCGTCGTGGACGTCTGCACGGGCTCCGGCTGCCTGGCGGTTCTGCTCGCGCATCAATTCGCCCAGGCAAAAGTCGACGCCATTGAGCTCTCGCCCGACGCGCTCGCGGTGGCGAAGTTCAATGTTGCCACCCACCACCTCGCCAAGCGGGTTAAACTTTTTCACTCAGACGTCTTCGACGCGGTGCCGGCGGTGAAATATGACCTGATCCTCAGCAACCCGCCCTATGTGCCGACGCGCGAGCTGCGCGGCCTGCCGGAGGAATTCAGGCAGGAGCCGGCCATGGCGCTCGACGGCGGCCGGGATGGCCTCGACATCATCCGCAAGCTCCTGAGCCAGTCGCGCGCGCGGCTCCAGCCCCACGGCATCGTGGTGCTTGAGGTCGGCGGCCTGCGCGCGGCTATGGACCGGGCTTTTCCCGAACTCGACCTGCACTGGCTGCACACCGAGGACGGCGAGGATTGCGTCTGCCTCGTGCAGGCAGTGCGGTTTGCGAACTGGCACTGATGAGGCAACGCTTCCGGTGCCGCACTACGACGCTAGCACGGGACCAGAATGGGACGGAGACGAGCGCCTTGTAGGCACGGAACCCTCATCGCCAGCTGGTCGTTGCCATTACCGCCGTCGAGGATGAACACCGTAACCGTGTAAGAGTAGGCGACCACGTGCATGGTGCCGGCGCTGTCAAAGTAGGAATATTGTCCCGTAAGCTGCCATGTGACCCACGTGCCGCCTCCGCCACCGGGAGGACCACTGGATCCGCCCGAGCTTCCGGAACTACTTCCAGTTCCGGAGGAATCATACGTCGTGCCGTCGGTCTGCCTATACTTGTGACGATAAGTGTTTGCGATCCGACGTCCGATTTCATCGTTGTCGATGTCGCCCTCTTCTTCGCAATGGAAAGAGCGGATAAAGTGCATGTCGAATTCAGACGCGTATTCCGAGTCCGGCGTCGAGTCTTTCAGCGTCATTGGGTCGGAATTCCTGATTTTATGGGCAATACCCAGCACCGCATTCACTTCGGGAGGCTTGTCCTGAGCCAGTTCATATGCCCGGGCGAAGTTATTTACGGTCGCTAGTTGATATGAGTAACCTGCCGAGTTTCCGAAGGCGTTGAGTCCGCTAACAGTGGATTGTAGGGCCGCAACCGATCGGGCATCTCTCGGCAACCCGGTGTTCACGTAGACGAGAAGGACGGTGTGTTGTCCGTAGGAGATTGCCGAGGCAACAAAAGCCAAAAAGCAAAAGCAGGCGGCGCGGCTAACCTTGGTAAAGCGATGTAATATAAGTCGGTTCATGGTCAGCGGGTATCAGGATTTGCCCAAGTAGTAGGCGCGGTTGAGCGCGGCGATTTTTTGTCTCACGATATCGAGTTGCGCCTGGGTCAGCACCGCCTTTGCGCGATCGAGGGCGATTAGATCGAGTGGGGTTAGTCCGGTGACGGGATCCACCTGCCGACGATTCGCCTCGAGCTGTGGGTTATTTACAGAACCGAACGTGTGGTGAAAAATTTCAGCTAGGGGCAGCACCTGCTCCGGCATGAGCGGCACTCCTGCTTGGGCCATGGCGGGGTCATAATGTTGATTAATGCGCGCGATGTAGGGGCGTGCCGCGATCATGGCGTGGACCCGTTCCAAGACCTCGGGGCTGAACGCCCGGGCAACCTCTTCGTCGGACAACCGGTCCGTCAGCTCGCGGGCCCGGTTGAGCGAATCCTGTTCCGGCGCGACGCCGACAGTGGCAATGTCGTGGGCATCCCAGCGAGCTAGCGAACGCTCAACCAGGAGTGCGCGGAGCTTTTCCTGATCAGCGGTGCTCAGGCGAAGGCCGGCGATCACCTTCTTGTAGGTTAAATCTACTATGGAGGTGATTTGGCGAAGGCGCTCTTCCTTGGAAAGAGTGGCGAATCCGTCAGGATTCGGCGCCGTTTCCACGCGCTCGGCATTTTTCCCCATGGGTTTTTCGTCACGACTTCCAACGGTTTGATTACGGTTTGCTGGCGTCGGGGCTGCGCCAAGACCCGGGGCATTGCTGGCTGTTGCGGTCGCAGCCTGCGCCGCGTTCCGGGTTTTAGGTGCGACGAAAACGCTTATCATGTAGGCGCCGACAAGAAGAATGAGCGCCGCGATCAGAATGGAATATTTGTTCATGATGTTTATCGGTCTTATCCGTGCAATCGCCCGTGGCCAACTCAGTTTCAATGCCAGTAGACTAACCTATTTCCGCGGAATGCACATGGGATTTATAATCCTGTAAACAGGCGGTCCAGCGACGCTGAGGATCCTTGCGTGGGGGCACCCGATAACAGCGTTGCTCAGAACGCGCCGGCTGATTGGATCGAGCGCACCCGACATGGACGCGCACTACCTGGAGTTCCTGAGCATGCTGGTGCGATGGCTGCACATCATCGCCGGCGTGGCGTGGATCGGTTCGTCGTTCTATTTCATCTGGCTCGATAACAGCCTCGACGCGCCGCCGCCCGGTTCCGACGCGGCGAAAAAGGGCGTGGGGGGCGAACTCTGGGCGGTCCACGGCGGCGGGTTCTACAACCCCCAGAAATACCTCGTCGCGCCCGCGACACTCCCGGACAAGCTGCACTGGTTCAAGTGGGAGGCTTACACCACCTGGCTCTCCGGCACCGCGCTGCTGGTGCTGGCCTACTGGCTGAAGGCCGGGACGATGATGATCGACAGCAATGTCATGGCGCTGACACCGCTCAAGGCCGTGGGCATCGGCGCCGCCAGCATGGTGGGCTCGTGGATTGTTTATGACCTGCTCTGTCGCTCGCCGCTCGGCAAGCGTGAGGGCTGGCTCGGCCTGGTGGTGTTTATCCTGACCGGCGTGCTGGCCTGGGGGCTGTCACGCCTCCTCGGCGGCCGGGCGATGTTCATCCATGTCGGCACCGCCATCGGCACGATCATGGCGGCCAATGTGTTTTTTATCATCATTCCGGGCCAGAAGCGAATGGTGGCGGCGATGCGCGCGGGTCAGTCGCCGAACCCGGAGGACGCGAAGCGCGCCAAGCAGCGCAGCGTCCACAACAACTATTTCACGCTGCCGGTGCTGTTCATCATGATCAGCAACCACTACGCCTCGACCTACACACATGTTCACAACTGGGCGATTCTGGTGCTGATGATGGCGGCGGGCGTGGCGATCCGGCATTTCTTCAACCGCAAACACAAGGGTGTCTACGCGTGGCAATATCCCGTGATCGGCGCCGCGCTGCTCGGGGTGATCGCGTGGTGGACCCAGCCGCGGGTGATTCCGCTGCCGCCGGTGGAGGGCGAAGTGACCTTCAACCGCGTGCGCGCCATCGTCGGCCAGCACTGCATCCAGTGCCACGCCCCGCAGCCGACCTTCCCGGGTTACGCCCAGCCGCAGGCGGGTGTGCTGCTGCACACTCCGGCCGACCTCGTGCAAAATGCCCCGCGGCTTTACCAGCAGGTCATCACCACGCGCATCATGCCGCTGGGCAACATTACCCAGATGACCGACCAGGAGCGCGCGGTGCTTGCCGCTTGGGTCAAAGCCGGCGCGAAGATGGAGCCTTGAGATTCTTAATGTAGGGCCGGTGCTTGTCGCCGGGCCGAGGTCAGCCGGCTAGCGGCGACCCTACAATAATTACGGCTTGGCCTCGCGTGTTGGCAGGCCCGCGGCCTGCCAGTCTTTCAATCCGCCGGCATTGGCGACGGCACGTCCTTCGGCGGCGAGCGCCTGGCTGACGGCTTCGGCGCGCCGGCCGGAACGACAATAAACGATGATCTGCTTGTCGCCGACCGTCGCCAGAAATTCCTTCCACAGTTTCTTTTCCCCGTCGAAATCGCTTTTCGGGAGGAGCACAGCAGGCGCGGCCACGCCGGCCTCGGCCCACTCGGCGGGTTCGCGGATATCGACTAACACGGCCTTGCCGTCGGCCACGAGTTGCGCGGCCGCGCTCGGGGTGATTTTAGCCACTTCGGCCGCGTTGACGGTGAGAAGGGAAGCAAACAAGAGGCCGGCTAGGCGGGGCAGCGTTTTCATGATTCGAACATACACCGATCCCCCTCCAAGGCAATGGTGGGTCACTTATCCTTGGTCGGACAGGTGCTTAACTTGATGGGCAGGTAAGCCGGGCAGAAGCGGAAGATGGCGGTGAAAAGAGGCACGAGGCCGACGAGGCCCCACCAGCTTTTGAAGTATAAACCGGCACCGAGGAGGGAGAGGCCGACAAGGGCCCGGAGAACGCGGTCGAAACCGCCGACGTTGGCTTTCATGGGATTCAGGGGTTGGGGGTTGAACTGACGGGAAGAAGACCGGCGCGGCGGTTGATCATGAAATAAAGCACCGGCACGGCGAAGCGGCTGATGAGCAGCGAGGCGACCTCGCCCGCCATGAGCGAGAGGGCCAGGCCCTGAAAGATCGGGTCGGCCAGAATGACCGACGCGCCGACGATGACAGCAAGGGCGGTGAGGAGCATCGGGCGGAAGCGCACGGCACCGGCCTCGACGACCGCCTCGGCGAGCGGCAGGCCGTGGCTGCGGCGCAGCTCGATGAAATCGACGAGGATGATCGAGTTGCGGACGACGATGCCGGCGCCAGCCATGAAACCGATCATCGATGTGGCGGTGAAGAACGCGCCCATCAGCGCGTGAGCCGGGAGAATGCCGATGAGCGACAGCGGGATCACGATCATGATGATGAAGGGCGTGAGGTAGCTTTTGAACCAGCCGACCATCAGCATGTAGATCAGGATGCACACGGCGGCGAAGGCCAGGCCGAGGTCGCGGAAAACTTCCAGCGTCACGTGCCACTCGCCGTCCCACTTGATCGCGGGCTCGAGCTCGCTGTCGGGCTGGCTGGCGTTGTAAAGCGTCACGGACTCGCGCGTGCCGCCGAAGTCGCGGCCGTCGAGTTTCGCGAGTTCGCGGTTCATGGCGAAGAGCGCGTAGGCCGGGCTGGCGACCGCGCCGGCGACGTCGCCGGTCACATAAACGACGGGGCGGAGGTTCTTGCGGTAGAGGTTCCGTTCGCCGGCGGTGCGCTCGAGTGTGACGAGTTCGCCGAGCGGGATGAGCGGACGCTCGCCGGCGCGGATGATGTCGTCGTGGTCGGAGCGCAGCTGGAGCGCGAGCAGGTCCTCGGGCCGGCTGCGGAGCGCGCGGGGCAGCTCGAGCTGGATGTCCACGTCCTCGCGGTCGAGCGGCTGGTGGAGGAGATCGACCCGGGCGCCGGTGACGGCGGTGCGGATGGTGCGGGCGATGGTGTCGACGCTGATGCCGTGCAGCGCGGCCTTGGTGCGGTCGACGCGGAGATGGACGGTAGGCTGCTGTTCCTCGACATACCAGTCGACGTCCACAACGCCCTTGGTCCCGGCAAAGATCTGCTTCACGCGCCCGGCGAGGGCGAGGCGCGTGTCCTCGGTCGGGCCGTAGATCTCGGCGACCAGCGTCTGGAGCACGGGGGGGCCGGGCGGCACCTCGGCGATGGCGATGGCGCCGCCATGTTTGGCCGCGATGGCGGCGAGGCGCGGGCGGATGCGGACGGCGATGTCGTGGCTCTGGGCGGAACGCTCGTGCTTCGGGCGGAGATTGACCTGGAGGTCGGCGACGTTGGCGCCGCGGCGCTGGAAATAGTGGCGGACGAGGCCGTTGAAATTGAAGGGCGAGGCCGTGCCGGCGTAGATCTGGTAGTCACGCACCTCGGGCTCGGGGCGCAGGGCGGCGGCGAGTTCACGGGCCACGCGGGTCGTTTCCTCCAGGGTCGTGCCCTCGGGCATGTCCAGGATGACCTGAAACTCCGACTTGTTGTCGAAGGGCAGCATCTTGACCTGCACGACACCGAGCCCTACGAGACCCAGGGCGGCAAGGAGCAGGGTGGCAACGATCCCGAGGAAGGTCCAGCGCCAGCGGGCGCGGGCGATCATCGGATCCATGATGCGGTGGTAGAGCCGCGTGAAGAAATCCTTCGGCGCATGGTCGTCGTCGTGGCCGGTGGCCGTGGCGTCCCCGGGCAGATGCCGGCGGAGGACGCGCAGCGCGGCCCATGGAGTCACCGTAAAGGCGACGACGAGGGAGAAAAGCATA
Organism: Lacunisphaera sp.; assembly: GCA_046593155.1. Lineage (GTDB taxonomy): Bacteria > Verrucomicrobiota > Verrucomicrobiia > Opitutales > Opitutaceae > Lacunisphaera. The sequence goes on along the minus strand of JBKJRX010000014.1, from coordinate 13,970 downwards.
GCCGCGCTGGCGCCGACCGGGATCGGGCGCATGTAGGGACCCATCAGGCCGCCGACAAAGGCCATCGGCAGCACGGCGGCGATGACAGCCCAGGTGGCCAGCACGGTCGGGTTGCCGACCTCGCTGACGGCCGCGACGGCGATTTCCTGGAGCGAGCGGCCGCGGGATGACGGCAGGCGCTGATGGCGGACGATGTTTTCCACGACGACGATGGCGTCGTCCACCAGGATGCCGATGGAGAAGATCAGCGCGAAGAGTGTGATGCGGTTCAGCGTGTAGCCGTAGAGATAGAAAACCAGCAGCGTCAGCCCGAGGGTCACCGGGATGGCGAGCAGCACGACCAGCGACTCGCGCCAACCGAGGAAGAACAAGATGAGCAGCGCGACGCCGAAGACGGCGATGCCCATGTGCAGGAGGAGTTCGTTGGATTTCTCGCTGGCTGTGGCGCCGTAGTCGCGGGTGAAGGTGACCTCGACGTCGGCCGGCAGCAGAACGCCGCGTAGGCGCGAGACGGTGTCCTGCAGGGCATGGACGACGGTGACGGCGTTGGCCCCGGGACGCTTGGCGACGCTGAGGGTGACGGCGGCTTCTTCGGCCCCAGCTTCATCTTGGTAGGGGTCGTTGCCCTCAACGGCCCTTGCGACACCGGCGTCAGAGGCAGGGCGGTTGGGGGCAACCGCCCCTACCGTGGTCCCGCGGCCGAAAAGCACATAGTCGGTTGGTTCGGCGGCGCCGTCGGTCACGGTGGCGACGTCGCGAAGGAAGATGGGACGCGAGTCCCAGGTGCCGAGCACCAGGCCGGCCGCGTCGGCGGCATCGCGGAAATAAGCGCCGGTCTCGATGAGCAGGTCACGGTTGGCGGTGGCGAGGGTGCCGTTCTGGCTGCGGGCGTTGGCGGCGCGAAGGGCGGCGGCGAGGTCGTCGAGCGTGAGCTGGCGCGAGGCGAGTTTCACGGGGTCGACCGACACGCGGAGCTGGCGGCGGACGCCGCCGATGAGCGTGGTCTCGGCGACATCCGGCAGGGCCTTGACGGCGTCGTCGAGCTGGGCGGCCAGCCGGCGGAGGGTGAGATGGTCGTGGGTGCGGCTGTGGAGGGTGAGGGCGGCGACGGGGACGTCGTCGATCGTGCGCGGCTTGATGAGCGGGGCGCTGACACCGGGCGGGATGCGGTCGTGGTTGGCCTGCAGCTTCTGGTTCAGGCGCACGAGGCTCTGCTCGAGGTCGGAGCCGACCTTGAAGCGGACGATGACCAGCGAGCGGCCGGGCTTGGAGGTGGAGTAGAGGTATTCGACGCCCGGGATCTCCCAGAGGAGCTTCTCCATCGGGCGGGTGACGCGGTTCTCGACCTCGCGGGCCGTCGCGCCGGGCATGGCGACGAGGACGTCAACCATCGGGACCTTGATCTGCGGCTCCTCCTCGCGCGGGAGCATGATCACGGCGAAGACGCCCAGCAGCAGCGAGGCGAGCACCATCAACGGCGTGATCCGCGAATCGATGAACATCCCGGCCAGCCGGCCGGCGAAGCCGTGCGGGGTGGTGGCGACTGGTTGGCTCATTGCTGGATGATGACCGGCTGGCTGTCGCGCAGGGCGGCGGGAGGCGAGAGAACGACCGTTTCACCGGCGTCGAGGCCGGCAAGAATCTCCATGCGACCGCCGGTGATGCGACCGGTCTTCACGAGGCGGAGGATCGCGCGGTTTTGTTTGACGACAAAGACCCGTTCCATCTGGCCAAAGCGCGTGACTGCGTCCGCCGGCACAAACACGGCCTCCGCGGTGCCGCTCGCGACCTGCAGGCGCACGAACTGGCCGGAGCGCACCGTGCCGGCGGGGAGGGAGACCTTGACGAGCACGCTGCGGCTGACGGCATCGGCGGCGGCGGAGATCTCATCGAGACGGCCGGCGATGGGAGTGGTGGCCTCGTCGGGCAAGACGTTGATCGCGGCACCGGGGCGAAGGGTGGCGGCGGCTTTCTCCGGAAGCGTGCCCTCGGCGCGGAGGTGCTGCGTCGATTCGAGAACCAGCAGGGGCAGGCCGGGCGTGGCGAGGTCGCCGGGCAGGACGTGTTTTTCGGTGATAACGCCGGCAAAGGGTGCCCGGACGGTGGCATAGGCCAGCAGGGCCTCGACCTCCGCGGCCGCGGCCTGGGCATAACGCAGGCGATCCTCGGCGTCGCGCAGGGAGTCAGTCGGGTTGACGCCGGTGGCCACGAGGGTGCGCTGGCGGGTCGCGTTGCGCTCGGCCTCGGCCAGCTGGGCTTGGGCCTGACGGACGCGGGCGTCGGTTTCGGAGGCGCTGAGGGTGAGGAGGACATCACCGGCGGTCACGGCGGTGCCAAGACCGTGAGGGAAAGACGAGACGGAGCCCGTAAGCCTGGCTGCGATGCTGGCGCGCTCGGCCGGTCGCACGGTGGCGGGCGATTCGATCAGCACCGGCACCGTCTCGGCGGCCACGGTGGCGATGCGGACCGGGACCGGCGGGGCATCGGCCACGGCGGTGGCGGGTGACTGGCGGCTGCAGGCGGTGAAGACCGGCAGGACCAGCAGCAGGAACCAGAGGGCAGGGCGCATGGCGTGGATCATTTGCTCTGGCCGCCCCAGTGGATGACGTCATTGGCGTCGACCCAGCCGAGCTTGCGCAGGACGAGGGTGGGCGGGCAGAAGCCGGTGAAGGCGGACTGGATGAGGTTCAGGCCCACGAAGCAGGCCAGAAGCAGCCACCAGGGGCTCACGAAATGCGCCAGCGCCACGCTGAGGAGCGTCGTGGAGCCGGCGAGGAGGCGGATGAGATTCTCGGGTTTCATAATAGTATATGAGCAAATACGTATATACTTGCCAAAAGGTCAAGCCGGTATTTGCTGGCCCCCATGTCCCGCCACCCCGTGCTCAACGACCAGGCCCTGGAGATTGTCGCCCGCCGCTTCGCCGTGCTGGCGGAGCCCATGCGGCTGCGCCTGATCCAAGCCCTTTTCGACGGGGAGAAAAACGTGACCGAGCTCGTCGACGCCACGGGCGGCACGCAGGCCAACATCTCGCGTCACCTGCAGACGCTGATCGGGGCGCACGTGCTCGACCGGCGCAAGGAGGGGCTGCAGGTTTTTTACCGGATCAGCGACCCGACGATCCCGAAGCTTTGCGAACTTGTCTGCGGCAGCCTCGAGAAGACGCTGACCAAGCAGGCGGGCCACTTTCGCGCAGATCGGTGATTGGGCAAAGCAGGGATGGGCCTGCGCCCGGTGCGGATCAGCAGAGAACCTGCGGGCCTTCCTCGTTCGAATACACCGCCTGCACGTCCTCGTGGTCGGTCCAATGCGTCGTGGAGTTTTCTATGCGACGACAGATGGCGCTCATTAGCCGCAACGCAAGGCGCGGATCGACGCGAGGAGCCAGCAAGGCCATGCCGGAATTTGAGCTGCCAAGTCTGGTGGGGGCGCAAAAAAAGTCCGCTCCCGGTGGGGGAGCGGACGAAGTGGCGCAGGAAGGTCGAACCGTTTATTTGCCTTGGCTCTTGGGCACGGTGACGGTCGTGCTGCGGGTGCTGGTATTGCCGGCAGCGTCGCGCGCTTCCACCGTGATGGTGTAGGCGCGACCGTTTCCCTTACCCGAGCGCTCGGCGCGGAGGTTGACCGTCAGGTTGCCGGTGATCTGGATGTCGCCGGCGGTGTCGCCGTCGCCCAGGCCGTTGTCGGGTTCGTTGCTGGTCACACTGACGATCTTCAGCGAGGAGACACCGACCAGGTCGGTGGCGCCGGCGCTGACGGTGACGGCGACGAGCTTGTGGTTGGGCGGCCAGAGGGTCGGGGCGTTGGTGCCCAGGCTGGTGATGGCGGGCGCGGTGGTGTCCTGCACCATGACCGTGAACGAGCCCGAGGAGGTATTGCCGGCGGCGTCGCGGGCCATCACATTGACCGTGGTGACACCGAGCGGGAAGGTGGAGCCGCTGGCGGCGCTGTAGGTGATCGACGTGACGCCGACCGCGTCGGTGGCGGTGGCGGCAAACGTGGCGGTGGCGCCGGCCGCGCTGGTGGCTTCGAGAACCTGGTTCGCAGGGGCGACGAGGGCGGGCGCGATCGTGTCCTGGACCGTGACCTTGAACGAGGCAGACGAGGCGTTGCCGCGGGTATCGGACGAGCTGAGGGCGACCGTCGTCATGCCGAGGGCAAAGGTGCTGCCGGAGGCGGGCGAGCCGCTGACGGCGGTGGAGCCATCGACCAGGTCGGTGGCGCTGGCGGTGTAGGACACGGCGGCACCGGCGGCGCTGGTGGCCTCGGCGGTGATGTCGGCCGGGGCGCTAAGGCCGGGAGGCGTGGTGTCGCGCACGGTGATGCCGAACGTGGCGAACGCCATGTTTCCGGCGCTGTCGTATGCGCCGACATCGACCTTGGTGGTGCCGAGGGGGAAGACGCTGCCGGAGGACGGCTCCGCCAACGTTGACACCGGGCCGTCCAGATCGTCAACGGCGCTCGTGGTGAAGGAAACGGCGGCACCGTTTGGACCGGTGGCTTCCGCAGAGAGGTTGCCCGGGGTGGTGATGACCGGCGGAGTGTTGTCGGTCTCCACCGGGACGATTTCGAGCGGCTGGCTGGACTTCATGCTCAGGTCGATCCGGAAGTTGAATCCGTTCAGACCGCCGGTGTCGATGATGTTGAGCGTAATGGTATTTTCCCCGGGCATCACGCTTTGGGAGAACTCCGCATCGACGTTCAGCTGGTCGGCCGCCCCCGTGATCAAGCCACCCGCAACGACGCCGTTGATGGCGACCTGGGCGAAGTTGTCAGCCTTCAGCGAGAAGGTCATCTTGGGCTCGATCGCGTCGGTCGGAACGGTGAAGCGCACGCGGTAGAGATACGACTTGGGATTGGAACCACTGGCACCGACGTCGGAAGAGCCGTCCGCCCGGTAGTTGATCCAGCGAGTCGTGCCCGGGACGTTGCCCCAAGGGTGAGTGACGGGATGGCCGTAGGGAGCGTAGTTCGCGAGGAATGCCGACTGCCACTGGAGGGTGCTGGGATTGAAGTATTCCACGTTGGCGGCAATGTCTCCCGGGCTGCCGGAGCCGCCGAGGATAGTCAGCGTCTGCGTCGGGAGCGCGGCGTTGACGGTGACGGATCCGTTGACCGCGAGGCCATTGACGCCAAACGGTCCGTAGCCAAAGAGGTATTCATTTACGTTGAGAAAACTGAGGGCGGAGGTTCCGGCTGCGATGGGGTTGAAGACGATGGTCGCGACCACAAAGGCGGAGTTTGACTTGGTCCCGCCCGTCGCCGCGTAGCGCACCGTGCCATTCACATTGTCGAATCCGCTAGGGACGCCAGGGATGGGCGTGGTCCAGGGCGACGACGACGGCGCGGCCACGGAGACGACTTGGAGTTTGGTTGGGTCGAACTTGATCCTCGCATCGATTCCGAAGCCGGCGCCATAGGGCTGAGAACCCGAGACCGCGAAGACGAGGTTGACGCTGAAGGACGTGCCCACGTCAGCGGTCAGATTCAGCGGGTAGAAGGGAACCGAGGGCGCAGTCGAAACGGGTATCAGTGTGGTGGCACCGAAGGCGTTCGGACTGGTCTGTGCGGAAGAAATATTCGTCACGGCCAGTGTCGCCAGAGCGAGAAGAGCTGGCAGAGCGTGGACGAGGGAAGCGCGCGCGAGCGTGAGGCCGGCGAGCGAGCGGAACGCGAGCAAGCGCGAACCGCGGGATGTGCAGGGTGGGTGGGATTTCATGATGTATGCAAAAAACTGGCAGAAAGCAGGCCGTAGGACGCAAAAGTGGGGTGTCGTGGGATGTGCGGGCGGATATTGCGGCGGTGTTCGCAGTGCGAGATACGCATGTTGAACGGAAGAAAGGCGAAGGCCGTGCATACACAGCAGTGGATACGTGACGCTTATGCAAGCCTTTGGATCTGAATTGATAAAAAACTCCGCGCCCCGACCATTCGGCCCTACCCGACGGCCGAACGGCCTTGGGGTTGGCGTGGCGAGCGTGTGCGCACGGCGACGAGGGCCACATTTGCTGCCCTTCACCTTCAAGCACCCCTGTATCGAGGGAATTTGGGCGGGCGTGAATCCCGTCACTCGAGAAGTTGGCGCAGCGCACGATATGTCCATTGCCGCGAGCCAGTGCCCGACCCTACGCCCCTTTCTCGTTCGAATACACCGCCTGCACGTCCTCGTTGTCGTCCAAGGCGTCGTGGAGTTTCTTCAGCGCGGCCGCGGTGGTGGCATTGACGGACACCGTGGTCGTCGGGTTGTAGGCGAACTCCATCAGGCGGTCCTCCGTCACCTTGTCCTTCGCGATGAGGAACTGGCCGGCGTGCAGGAACTGGAAGGCGACGGCCCCGTTCTGCGTTAGGTTGCCGCCGTGGCTGGAGAAAGTGGAGCGGATGTTCTGCGCCGTGCGTTGCTTGTTGTCGGTCGTGACCTTGATGACGAAGTCCACGCCGCCGGGCCCGTAGCCCTCGTAATGCAGCTCCTCGAACACCACGCCCGGCAGCCCGCCGGTGCCCTTCTTGATGGCGCGGTCGACGTTTTCGGCCGGCATATTCGACTCGCGGGCCTTGAACAGGAGCGTGCGAAGCCGGGCGTTGCTGCCGGGATCTCCGCCGCCGGCCTTGGCCGCCATCGTGATGTCGCGCAACAGCCGCGAGAAGACCTTGCCCTTGCGCGAGTCGGTGACCGCCTTCAGGCGTTTGACTTTGGACCACTTGTTATGGCCGGCCATGGGGAGGAAAGGCTGAAGGAGAAAAGGCTGAAGGGAGCAGAAAATTCACCCCAGCTTCCGGGCAAGTTATACCAAGCGCCCTTTGCTTTTAGACTTTCGGATGGCTCGCGCTGTAGGGCGGGATCGCTGATCCCGCCTCTTGGCGCGGCGGGGTCAGCGACCCCGCCCTACAGTCCAAAAGCTTGGGGCGTTTGGTATTAGCCATCCAGGCCCGGCATGAAGCGCCCCTTCAGTATTTCAGCCCTTCTTCTTCTTCGGCGTGACGTTTTTCATGCCGCCGGTTCCCGCGGGTTTGCCGGGGCCGGCGTTAATGGGCAGGTCGGGCTCGGGCATGCGGTTGATGACCATCTGCTGGCCGATGGTGAACAGGCCGTTGATGGTGGAGTAGAGCGCGAGGCCGGAGGCGAAGTTGTAGCAGAACAGCGTGAAGATCCAAGGCATGATCTTGAACATCATCTGCTGCGCCGGATCCGTGGTCGGCGTGGGCGTCAGGCGCATCTGCACGATCATGGTGGCGCCCATCAGGAGCGGCATGATGTTGATGTTGAGGTGGGTCAGGCCCAGCAGGGGCAGGGTGACGGTGCCGAAGGTGTAGATGGTGTCCGGTGCGGAAAGATCGTGAGCCCAAAGGAACGAGGCGAAGCGCAGCTCCGAGGCGCTCTGCAGCATGGTGAAGAAACCGATGAAGAACGGGATGGTGATCAGGATCGGGATGCAGCCGCCCACCGGGTTGACCTTGTTCTCTTTAAACAGGCGAAGCGTCTCCGTCTGCATCTTCTGGGGGTTGTCCTTGTATTTCTCGCGCATGGACTGCATGTGCGGCTGGAGCTTCGCCATGCGCTTGGCCGAACGGGAGGCGGCCAGGGTGAGCGGCAGGAAGACGATCTTGAGGAGCAGCGTGGTGATGACGATGGCCCAGCCCCAGCTCGGCACGATCGACTGCACCCAGGTCATGATGGTCAGCAGCAGTGGAGCAAAGAAACCCGAGAAGAAGACCTTCCCGATACCGCTGTTGAACTGCATGACGTCTCGCTCGTTGTGCTTGAAGACGTCGAGGTTGGAGAGGCGCTTGTATTCCTTGGGGCCGGCGAAGTAGCTGGCGCCGAGAGTGGTGCTCGCGCCAGCGGCCAGCGGCTTCACATCGAACTGCGCGTAGGCGGTAACACCATAGGCTGAGCGGTTCTCGGGCGGCAGCAGGGGATCGGTCTTCACCCGTTCGATCCGCACCCCCACACCGGGCTGGTCGGGCGTGAGGATCATGGCGAAGAACTGATTCTTCACCGAGGCCCACTGGATGGCGGCAGGCTTGTCGAGGTGGGTCGGCGGCGGGGCCGAGCTGAAGAAACCGGAGCTGGCCAGCTCGTCGCGCGCGACAAACTCGGCGTCCTCGCCATTGTAGTAACCGACGTTGAGGTAGATGCCGGTGTCCGCGTCGCTGAGCGGGGTGGCGGTGCCGAGGTTGAAGACCGCGCGCGGCAACGCCAGGGAGGCGTCCGTCAGGTTGCGGAAGGTGGTCTCGTGACGGAGCTGGTAGTCGTCAACGCCCGGGGCTTTGGCCAGTGAGTAACGGCGGGTGACCTCAAGGTTGGGAGTGACGGCCCGGTAAACGATCTCGGTGGCGGTCTGCGATACAAGGGCGTAAGCGACATGGCGATCGGCGCCGGGAAAATCGGCGAGGCTCAGGGCGGGGGCGGCCTGCTTGACGTTAAGGGTGTAACGCAAGGATGAGGCGTCGCCCTTCGAGTCGAGATAGGCGGCCTTTTTGAGCAGGGCGATGGAATCGATGGCGCCGCCATGGTTGGTGAACTTCACCTCGATGAACTCATTGGCGAGCGTGACAAATTCGGCCGGGGCGGTGGTGGTGGCGGGCGAAGCGGTGAGGGTGGCGTCGCTCGGGGAACGGGCCGGGGCCTCAATCTGATTCGGCGTCAGCGGGCTGCCGCTGGTGGTCGGAGCCGAGGCCGGGCGGACTGGCTGCTGGGGCGCATAACGCGCGCTGAACCAGAAACTCGCCATGGCGGCGACGAGGAGCAGCACCCCGATTACGGTATTCTTTTTATCCATTAGAAAGTGAAAGTGACGGTGAAAGTGACGATGAAAGTGAGCGGGCTTACCGGTGGACGGCAGTGCAAACAGGCGGGCTTGTCCTCCGAAGTCTGGGCGAAGGAGGAACCGGATCTTCGCCGCCGGGGTGCCATGGGCCGCATTTGGCGAGTCGGCGCAGCGTGAGACCGGCGCCCACGATCAGGCCGTGCTCCTCCAGTGCCCCGCGGGCGTAGTGGGAACACGTCGGCGCGAAACGGCAGCCGCCAGTCGGATCCAGCACCACTAGCGCGGGCGACACCGTCCGCTGGTAAACCCAGACCAGCCCGCTCGCGGCGCGGGCGGGAAGACGGGTGAGGGTGAGGCGGTCAGGCATCGGCGGGTTTGGGGGCAAGCTTGAGACAGGCGGCAGTGAATCTTTGCTCCACTTCGGCGAATTCCAGCCGGAGAACGGCGGCGCGGGCGGTGAGAACGAGATCGAAGCCGGGCGGCACGAGGGCTTGGTGCTTGCGGAAAATGGCGCGGAGACGGCGCTTGGCCCGGTTGCGGTGGACAGCGTTGCCTACGGAAGCCCGGGAGGCGACGACCCCGACCCGCGCGGGGGCGGGCGATACGACGCTCAGCCGGGGGGCCCAGGTCAGGAGAAAGGCTCCGCAATCGAGGCGGCGGCCCCGTTCGCGAACGGAGCCAAAGTCGGCGTTGCGCCGCAGGCGTTGCCCGGCGCGGAGGTGCATCCTCAGACGACCGTCAGGCGCTTGCGGCCCTTGCGGCGGCGGGCGGCGAGGACCTTGCGGCCACCGCGGGTGGCCTTGCGGGCGCGGAAACCGATCTTGCGGGCGCGTTTCTTGCGATGTGGGCGGAATGTAGGCTTCATAGGTTTATGGCAAAAAGAGGGTCAGATTCGCGGGACGGGGCCGGGGGTGTCAAGCGAGAGGTTTCCGGCTAATTTGCCCCGCGGCAAGCCCGGGCCGCTTACATTCTCGCCATGGCTTTCTGGTGTGAACAACGTGCGCGCAAATAGTTTTTGCGTTCGGGGGGCGCGACCGCGACCTTGGGCGCATGGCCGAGTCATGCCGCAAACCGACCCCTTCTCCGGACACCCCACCTACCTCGCCGGCGCCCGCCTCCCCGCTCCGGAAGGGTGGACCGCTGTTCTGGACGGTCACCGGCAACGACTTCGGGCGCTCGATCAGCTGGGCCAAAAAGCGGCCGAATGCGGTATCCGCGCAGATCAAGACCGCGATCTCGTCCTCGTCGCGGAAGACGAAGTAAGCCTGTTGGAGACCACCGGCCCGGAATGGGCGGCCTTTGGCGAGGCCATCCGGGTGTTCCGCCGGCACCTGCCCATCATCCCGTTCGAGACCTTCGGATTCAGTTCGGAGGTGGAAGACCCCTTCGAAGTGGACAGCGCGAAGCTCCGGCGCATCGGCGGCGGAGTGGAGGCCCTGGCTTTCGTGAACGAGCAGCATTCGGTCTATAAATTCTTCCTGTTTCGCGAGGGCGGCGATGTCGGGGCCACCTTTGCCTTCCGGCGCGGCGAGAGCGATTTGTTGGAGGCGACCGCCGCGCCGGGCAGTTACCGGATGCTGTTCGAGAAACTCCAGCTGACGCACCAGTTCGGCATTCCCACCGAGATCGTGGGAATTACACCGGAAGGCATCCTGGTGGCGAAACAGACTTTTGGGCGGATGCTGCCGGAAAAGACCGATGTTTCTGCGCTGGATCCGATGCGGCTCATTCCGATTCCCTCGCGTTTCCTCCGGGCGGATCGCGACCACCCCCGCTTGGCGTTCCTCGATGGGGCGCCCTGGCTGGTGGCGGACACGCACGATCGCAATGTCGTCATCGACGAGACGGGTGCTTGGCGGGTCATCGATCTTGTGGCGGCGCCGTTGCCGCCCGAGTGGCTGGGGCCGATGCGCCTGTTCCGCGATTGGATCGAGCGCGCCCGGCACGATCCGCGGGCCGAGGTGCTGGCGCCGGTGAATGATGCTGACCTGTAACTGGTAGGAGCGCTTGCTCTCAAGCGCCTAGGCCGTTGGGGGCAACGACCCCTACCGGTGGGCCGCGGCACAAAAAACCGCGACGGAATCGTCGCGGTTTGGATGGAAAGGAAACCGAACTCAGCCCTTCTTGTCGCTGGCGAGGAACGCGAGGACGTTGTCGGCCTGCTTGTCGGTGACACCGGTGTCCTTGTAGACGATCTTACCACCCTTGATGACGTAGCACTCGCGCGAAGCCATCATCACGGCGGACTGGCCAAAGGCCTTCACGACCTTCTTGTCCGTGTCGGCGAGCAGGGGGAAGGGGAAGTGATTCGCCTCCTTAAACTCCTTCTGTTTCTCGACGGAGTCCGTGCTGACGCCGATGACCGCGGCGCCGTGCTTGGTCAGCTCGGCACTGGCGTCGCGCAGCGAGCAGCCCTGCTTGGTGCAGCCGCCGGTAAGGGCTTTCGGGTAGAACCAGACGACGGTGTAGGGGTTGGTTTTGTAGACGTCGCCCAGATTCAGGGTGGTGCCGGAGTCGGTGACGGCAGACAGCACCGGGGCATCATCGCCAACCTTGAGCGACTCGCCGAAAAGTTTGGTGAAAGAAAACATGGCAAGGAGGGGGAGGAGGTAGCGGAGGGCTTTCATGGGAGGCACAGGCTACCCAAGATGGACCGGTTGGCAAGCGGCGGAACCGCTCGGAAAGGCGGGGCCGACAGCATGATAAATAACCGGTTCCTGAAAAAACGCTTAATCCTGCGATGTTTTTAGGAGACGGAACCCCCGCGCGCTTCACGTGTTCTGCATGGGCTCCACCGCGAGCTTTGTGCGCGGTGGCACCAAACAAACCAAAACACTATGAAACAGAAAATCCTTCTGAAGAACCTTCTCATTTCCGCCGCGGCGGCGCTCAGCCTCGCGGGGTTCGCGCGGGCCGGCGTGCCGCTCGACAACCCGCCGCTGGAGGCCACGACGCCCGTCGGCCAGGGACTGCTCGGCCAGCAATACGCCAGCCTGACCTACAGCTACATCGATTTCGATGAAGTGCCGGTCCACGGCGATAATTTTGGCGCTGAATACAATCAGCCGCTCAACACCGGCCTGGATGCGGTCTTCGCCTACGACTGGATGCAAACCGGGGTGGTGGGCGGATCGCGTTTCAAGGCGCAGTCCGTGACCGCCGCGCTGCGGGCCTTTGGCGGCGCTCATGGCATGGCCAAGCCCTACGTGGAGGCGGGGGTGGGTTATGCCTGGCAGAAGTATGCCGGGTCGGATGACAACTCATTCGTGTGGGAGGTAACCGTGGGTGCCGAGCTGCAGGTGGCCCCCGCCACGACCATCACGCCCTACATCCAGTATGCCGACGCTCCGGACCTCGCCAGCGAGGGCACTTGGAACTTTGGCGCCAAGGCGAATTACTGGGTGGACAGCCAGTGGGCCGTCACGGTCGGCGTCGAACGCGACGACGATCAAAATATGTCCTATACGGTGGGAACCAACTTCCGGTTCTAAGCCTCTAACCTAACAGACAAGTTTCTGTCGCAAGGCAGAGTGTGTGCATGAGCCGCGGCGCAGGGGTGCGCCGCGGCTCCTTGCGTTTAGGGCGTCAAATTGGCGCGTGAAAGCCCGCGCTGGCGCCGACCCAGGTGCGACCCTTGTTAAAATCCACGCCATGCATGGCGCCCTTCGTCAGGCGCACGAGCTGGTTGACGAGCTTGGGCATCCCGGTGCCGTCGCCGGCATAAATCAGTCGCACCTCGGCTTTAGCGGGGCCATCCGGGGTCTCCATCACCGGCGCATAGAGCACCTTGCGCTGCAGCAGCCACTCGGCGGGCTTCTCGATGGCGGCGATCTTCTCGCGCGTCGGCGTGATATCCACCCCGAGCCCGGCGAAGGAGTAGAGCGGCTTGCAGACGTAGTTTTCCAGGTCGGCCGGAAGGTCGGTGCCGAGCTCGCTGACGAAGCGGCAGTCGGGCACATAAGGGCTCTTGAGGAAGGGCAGGGTGTGCTTGCTGATGCGGAAATACCAATTGGGGTGCCCCGCCCATTGCACGTCGAGGTCGTCGAAGAAGCTGAACTTCATCGGCGGATTCTTGCGCAACAGCTCGTCGAAGATCACGCGGTTGAAGATGCGCTCGATGCGCACCTCGCGGCCGCCGGAGCCATAGAAGAGCTGCTTGCCGCGCTTGATGACCTTGGTCACACACAGCGGCTTGATGCCTAGAAAGGCGTGGGTGCAGGCGAAATCCACGCGGGTTTTCTGCTGATCGGGAGCGATCTCAAGCAATACGGTGTTCTCCGGCAGGCAGTCGCCCACCATCGCGCGCCGGAGATCGGCGAGATAAGCTTCTTCCTGCTGTTCGTAGGTGGAACCCGGCCTCTGGACGGGTTGGTTTGGATTCGCGACTCCTGAAAGCCCGTCCGGCCTGTCGTCCGTAGCCTTGGCGAAGGATGAAGGCCGGGCGCCACCCGTTGAAAAATAGAGTGTGAACTCCTCGGGAATCTCGGGAAAGTATTTTCGGTAAGTACGGGCCAGGAGCGCCTGCCAGCAGTCGACCGTGGGGAAACCTTGCAGCTCGATCAGTTGCGGCAGAACGTTGCCCGAAGCATCGTGGCACAGCGCGAAATCCACCGCGAGGAAGTGCGGCCATGCAGTTTCATTGGGCACGGTGAGCCCTTGGGGAATCGCGGTCTTCGCATGCTGGCGAAACTCCGGCCTGGTCAGCTGGCCGACAATGTCCTCCGAGGCGCGGATCAGCGCGCGCGTCGTGGCCTCGTCGAAAAACAACGGTGATTCCGCCACGCGAAAATCCACCGGCCAATAAACCGCTTGGTTCAGCTCCGCGGTGAACGCCGCATAGCGCGCTTCGGTAAACGCGGCATTATAGCGCTGGCGAAGGGAGGAGATCATGGCGGCCGGTCGGGGAAAACAAACCGGACATGCCGCGGGACGCAATCCTGCGAAAGAGCCGGGGTGTTTTCAGAAGCGTGGGCCAGCGAGCTTGCTCGCGCCAAATCCGCGCCTGCAAGCAGGCCGCCCACCGCTGCACGAAAACGGATCGCCACGCCGATGTTTCCGGACAGGCTGCGTGAAGATTATATCCCATGCCCCTGATCGATCTCCCTTTGACCGAACTCCGGCGTTACGCCGGCAAAAATCCCCGTCCCGCGGATTTTGATGATTACTGGAAGCGCGGACTGGCCGAGCTGGCCGCCGTCGATC
>JBKJRX010000129.1:0-2599 GCA_046593155.1 Lacunisphaera sp. | reverse complement strand
TGATCTCGAAGGTCTCGAAGCTCTCCGGATCCATGAAGGAGAAGACATCGCGGTCGGCGTAGCTGAACTCGAGGGTGCGGCGATCAGTGTTCAGGACGTCGACGTGGTCAGGGGAGTTGAAGCGCTGCTCGAGCGACTTGCCGTAGCGCAGATTGCGCATCTTCACCTGCACGAAGGCGCGCAGGTTGCCCGGCGTGCGATGCTGTGTCTCCATGATGAGGTGCGGCTCGCCGTTGAAGGTGATGACTTGGCCTTTTTTGAGATCGTTGGCTGCGGGCATGACGGGGACAGGTAAGGAGGTTTTGGTTACGTAAGGGGATAGGATTACCCGTGGCCTTTCGGCGATGTCAACTGCCGTCTCCCAAAAGGTGGAGCCCGCGCTCCGCGCGTGCTTAAACCTGCGCGGAGCGCAGGTTCGACCAAGGTCCACCCACCCCCCGGCGCATCTCCAAGCTTGTCATTTCCAAGAGGTTTCCGACACTGCCGCGACATACCCATGAAGCAGCGCACCCTTCTGCGCGAGGTCTCCATCAAGGGCAACGCCCTGCATACCGGAGACGCCGTGCACATGACTTTCAAGCCCGCCCCCGCGAACCACGGCATCGTGTTCCGGCGCGTCGACCTGCACGGCCACCCCGAGCTGAAGCCGCGCGTGGACCAGATCACCGACCTCGTGCGCGCCACCACCATCCAGGTGGGCCATGCCAAGCTCCACACCGTGGAGCACGTGCTCAGCGCGCTGCACGGCTGCGGCATCGACAACCTCCAGATTGACATCGACGCCAGCGAGCCGCCGATCATGGACGGCTCGGCCCGGCCCTTCGTCCAGCTCATCCAGCAGGGCGAACCGGTCGAGCAGGACGCCGAGCGCGAATATTTTTCGCTCACCGAGACCATTTCCGTGGCCCGCGGAAACTCCTCGATCATTGCGCTGCCTTTCGACGGCCTGAAGATCACCTGCACCTCGGCGGACGATCGCGGCATCCATACCCAGCATCTCTCGCTCGTCATCGATCCCGAGGTCTACGCCGCGCAGATCGCCGCCGCGCGGACGTTCACCATCTACGAAGACATCGAGGAACTCATCAAGCTGGGCAAGATCAAGGGTGGCTCGCTGGACTGCGCCGTCGTCATCAAAGGTGACAAAATCATCTCGAAGGAACCGCTGCGTTTCGCCGACGAGTTCGTGCGGCATAAGATGCTCGATATCATCGGTGACATCCTGCTGCTCGGGGTGCCGCTGAAGGCGCATATCGTCGCCACGCGCCCGGGCCATGCGGTCAACGCCGAGCTGACCAAGATTTTGCTTGAGAAATACACGACGTGGCAGAAGGGCGGCAAGAAGGCCGCCAAGCCCGCTCCGGCCAAGGCGGAGATCGCCACCGAGACGACCCTCGATATCCGGCGGGTGCTCGACACGCTGCCGCACCGCTACCCGTTCGTCATGCTCGACCGCGTGGTGGAGATGAGTGAGGACAGCCTCACGGCCATCAAGAACATCACGTTCAACGAGCCGTTTTTCCAAGGCCACTATCCGGGCAATCCCGTCATGCCCGGCGTGCTGCAGGTCGAGGCCATGGCGCAGGCTGCGGGCATCCTCATGATCCGCCGCAGCACCATGGAGGGGAAGACCGCGCTCTTCATGAGCTGCGACAAGGTGAAGTGGCGCAAGCCCGTCCGTCCTGGCGACCAGTTGAGCGTGAAGGTCAAGCTCACCAAGATCCGTGGCACCATCGCCTGCGCCGAGGGTGAATGCAGCGTCAACGGGCAGGTCGTCTGCTCGGCGGACCTGATGTTCGCCACCGTCGACAACAGCGCGCTGGACTGACGCCATGGCGAAGCAGATTCACGCTACCGCCATCATCGAGCCCGGCGCGGAATTGGGGGAGGATGTCGTGATCGGCGCCTATGCGTATGTCGGTGCGCAATCGGTCATCGGCGCCGGCACGATGTTGCACCACCACGCCAGCGTCGAGGGCAACACCACGGTCGGCCGGCAGTGCGAAATCTTCCCCTTCACTTGCATCGGCACCAAGACCCAGGATTTGAAATTCAAGGGCGGCAACCCCGGGGTGCGCATCGGCGACCGGAACGTGTTGCGTGAATACGTGAGCGTGCATGGCGCCACCAAGGACGGTGAGTTTACGGTGCTCGGCAGCGACAACACCATCCTGGCCTACAGCCACGTCGCGCACGACTGTCAGCTGGGCAGCCACATCATCGCGAGCAACTCCGTCGGCCTGGCGGGTCACGTGATCGTGGAGGATCATGTCGCCCTCGGGGCCAAGTGCGGCGTGCACCAGTTCTGCCGCGTCGGGGCCTACGCCATGGTCGGCGCCATGTCGAAGATCGTGCAGGATGTGCCGCCCTACATCATCGCCGACGGCAATCCCGCCATTGCCCGCTCGATCAACAAGGTCGGGCTCGAGCGCAACGGCTTCGTGGTGGAGCGGCTCGAGGCGGTGAAGCAGGCCTTCCGGGTCTTCTATCGCGCGGGCCACAACCGCACCCAGGCCTTCGAGAAGATGCATGCGCATCCGCTCTGTTCGAGCGCCGACTTCCAGCACTTCCTGACCTTCGTCGAGCGCAGCGAGCGCGG
>JBKJRX010000025.1:0-5545 GCA_046593155.1 Lacunisphaera sp. | reverse complement strand
TTGTCCAGAATCACATTTTTCAAACACACCCTAGAGCTTTTTAAAGAAAATCGTTGCCGGATTTTTAGCCACAAAGGAACGCAAGGAGCCCAAAGACCATCCATTCAGACTGCTGTTCTTTGCGATCTATGCGTTCCTTTGTGGCTACATTTCAGGTTAAACCGCTCTAGGACTTCTTTGCGGCCGCCTCGAGTTCGGTGGCCTTGGCAAGATCGGCGCTGGCTCCGGCTGCGTCACCGGTGCCTTTGCGCACGGTGGCCCGGGCGCGGTAATTCTCGGCCTCGTCGGGTGTCAGTCCGATGGCTTTGTCGTAGTCGGCCAAGGCACCGGAAAAATCCTTCAGCTTACGCTTAAGGAGCGCCCGGTTTACGTAAGCCGGGGCATATTTTGGCCCGAGTTCGACCGCCTTGTCCGCATCCAGCCGGGCTTCTTCCATCCGGCCAAGGTTGAGCAAGGCCAGGCCGCGCTCGGCGTAGGCACTGGGCGACTTGGGGGCGAGTTCGACCGCCTTGTTGCCGTCGGTGTAAGCGCCGGCGAAGTCGCCCTGCTGGCGTCGCAGCTTGCCACGTTCGAGATACCCAGTAGGCCTCGCCGGATCCAGCTGGATGGCCCGTTCGAAGTCGGCGAGCGCGCCGACGGTGTCACTCATGAGTTTTCTCTGCAGGCCACGTTCAGTCAGCACGTAGCCGTCTTTGGGCGAGGTGGTGACGGCGCGTTCGATTTCCTCCAAGGCTTCGGTATGCCGGCCCAGAGCGCGCAACACGTAGGCGCGTTCGAGCTGATAGTAGGAAGCGGGCTCCTTCAACAGTTGGAGCGCGTGGTCAATGTCGGCCAGGGCGGCGGGCAGGTCCAGCTTGCTGGCGCGCCGCACAATGCTCCGCCAGTAGTAGGCGGAGTTGTAGTCGGGCTCCAATTCGAGGCATTGCGTGAAAGCGGCGAGGGCCTCGGGGTATTGCTCCGCTTGATAGTGCGCGTAACCCCGCTGCCAGTGGAGTCCGACGTTTTTGGGTTCGAGGGCGATGGCGGCGTCAATATCGGCAAAGGCTCCGGCGACATCACCGGTCTGCCGGCGCAGATCGGCGCGCGAGATATAGGTCCAGACGTATTGGGGCGACAGTTCGATCGCCTTGGTGAAATCGACGAGGGCGCCCAGCCGGTTTTCCTGTACCTTCCGGGCCTTGGCGCGGTTCAAGTAACCGTCGGAATCGGCCGGCTGGGCCGCGATGAATTGGCTGAGATCGGCTTCGGCGGCGGCGTAGTTGCCCAGGCTGTGGTGGGCGAGGCCGCGGTAATAATTGGCGCCGGAGGAGGTGGGATTGAGTTCGAGGGTTTTGGTGAAGTCGGCGATGGCCTCGGCATGTTTGTCCAGCCGGTAGTGGATGTAACCGCGCTCCCACCATGCCGTGGAATCAGCGGGATTGAGGGCAATGGCTTGGTGGAGATCCTCCAGCGCCCCGGGGGCATCCTTGTTGTTACGCCGGAGCGTGCCACGAAGAAGGTAGCCGCGGGCATATTTCGGCGCGAACTCGATGAGTTTGTCATAGTCGGCGCGGGCGCCGGCAGGATTCTTTAGCTCGGTGCGCACGAGCCCGCGATTCAGGTAGGCGTCGGCGTCCTTGGGGTTAAGTTCGAGGAACTTGGTGTAATCGGCCTCGGCGGCCGGGTAGTCGCCCTTGTTGTGCTTCGCCAGGCCGCGCTGGAAGTAGGCGTTGACGGCATCAGGTATCAGTTCGAGGCACTTGGTGAAGTCGGCGATGGCCCGGTCGTAGTCCGGCTTTTGCAGCCAGGCGCGGCCGCGGTAGAAATAGGGGTTCCCATCCTTGGGGGTCCTTTGAATCGCCTGGCTGAAGTCGCCGATGGCGCTGTCGTAGTCCTCTTGCTGGAAGCGCACCTGTCCCCGGTAAAGATAGCCATAGGCCTTCCGGTTATCGAAATCCTCTGTTGCAATACCCTGCGTGTAGTCGGCGACGGCGCCCTCCAGGTCGCCCTTCTGCCATTTGGCATAGGCACGCTTGTTGTAGAAAATCGCAATCATGATGCTGCGCGGATCCTTGGCCTGCGCTTGGGTCAGCGCGCGGGAGTAGGCAGCGATGGCGCTGTCGTAGGCGCGCAGCTGGCTGTGGGCGTCGCCGAGCCACTCCTGCACAAAGGGCATGTCGGGATCGAGTTGGATGGAGTTGGTGTAGTCGGCCACGGCTCGCGGGTAGTCGCGTAGTTTGGCGCGGCACTCGCCACGGTTGCGATAGGCCGCGGCCGCGTGCGCCGGATCCAGCTCGATGGACTTGGTGTAGTCGGCGATGGCCCGGTCGTAGTCGGGCGACTTGTCGGCTTTGCGCCAGCAGGAGGCCCGCCAGAAGTAGGCGCGGGCGACATTCTGGCCGGCGGCAATTTCCTGGTTTAGCTTGACCAGGGCCTCGTCGTATTTGCCGAGTTGGACCAGGCCGATGCCGGTCTTGTAGTGCGACGTGATGGAGTCGGCCATGAACTCCATTTCTTCCTCCTCCTCCTTGGTGGTGGGTTGGGCGAGGAGGCGGGGCACGGTCAAGAACAGGGCCAGCGGAATAAACAGAAAGGACGGGATGCGGCGCATGGTGAGCTCCTTGGTTGGGACGAGGTTACCGGCGCGGCCGCCCGTGGCAAGCCTGCCACCGGACTACAGGAACAGCCGGCGGAAGTTCTGCTCTACCTGCGGGGCAAGGGTTGCCAGGGGCACGTGGCGGAGCTGCGCCAGCTGCTCATAAGCCACGGCGATGTTGGCCGGGTGGTTGACCTCGGCGCCGTCAGCTGCCGGTGGCAGTGGATAGCGGTTAAGCAGGCCGGGTGGCGGCTTGGCCGGGGCGTCGGTTTCGACCAGCAATCGCTTCACAGGGATATGGCGGAAATTCTCCAGCCGGCTTTTGTGCCGCGGCTCCAGCAACTGGATATTGAACGAATAAAAAGCCCCGAGGTCGGTGAAATTACTGATCATCTCGGCCGGGCCGGCGTAGCCATGGAGCAGGAAGCCGCGGACCGGTCGCGGGCCTTTCTTCAGCACGTCATGGAGCGCGCCCCACGCCTGGACGCAATGGATTGACGCAGCGCGGTTGAGTTCAGCGGCGAGCGCCAGCTGCGCGGCAAAAACCTCGCATTGCTCGGCGAGTGGGGCGACGCGGAGGCCGGCGATGCGCGGGTCGTCCGGTTTGATGCCATCGATGATCCAGCGGTCGAGGCCGATCTCGCCGATGCCAGCGGCTGGATCCGCCGCGAGCGCGGCGCGGAGATTTTTCTCCCAGTCGGGGCCGCGGTGGCCGCAGTCCCAAGGATGGATGCCGAAGCTCGGAATCACCCAGGAGTGTTCCTTCACCAGCGCCGCGACCAAGGGCCACTCCTCCTCGTTGGTGCCATTGACCACGGCCTGCCTCAAACCCACGGTCGCCAAATCGCGGGCAACCCTGGCATGATGCGGCGCCAGCTGGTCGAAGTGGAAGTGCTGGTGGGCGTCGTAAAGATTCATGCGGGCACGCTGACGGCGAAGTCGCGGATCCGGGCGCGGACGCTGCGCAAGCCGTTGAGCCGGGTGGGGGAGAGGTTGCGATCGAGACCGAGCTGCTCAAGGAGCGCGGGTTCTGTCGCCACCACCTCAGCGGCGGGGGCGCCGCTGTAGAAATCGCAGAGCAGCACCAGCAGACCGCGCACCAAGGGTGAGTCTGCGTCACTGCGGAAATAACAGCGGCCTTCGCGCGCTTCGCCCGCCACCCAGGCGAGCGACACGCAGCCCTTCACGCGGTTGACCTCGGTGCGATCGCTCTCGGGCAGAGGCGGCCGGCGGCGGGCCTGATCGACCACGGCGGCCAGCCGTTCCTGCGGGTCGTCAATGATCGCATAGTCGGCAACGAGCTGGTGTTGTTTTTCGGCCAGGGACACGGTTCCAAGGGTGCCCGGAACGCGGCGGCTTGCAAGCAAGCCGGCAGCCGTTTGAATCACTGGATGGAGAATCCATTTGCGCTCGCGTGGCTCTGGCGGGGATTCAAGGGCAACAGCGTGACTTTTGCCGCGTTGTTCGCCTCGCTGCTGTTGGGCGCGTCGATTGCCGGTGGTTTCCGGCATCTACTGGCGGCGCTCGGCGTGCACTGGCTCTACGTCATTCTGATTCCGATATTCCTGTTTTCCTGGCTGGGCAGGAAGGAGCTGCAGTGGCTGCCCGACGAGGGCAAGCGCAAGCGCTACGCTCGCAGCCTGATCATTGGGTCGATTCTGGTGGCGATCCTGATCGCCTGGCTGCGCCCGGACGCCTAGCCGCGCCTGGCCCGCTTCAACTCGGGCACGCGGGCGAGCATCTTCATCAGGTCTTCCATGAACAGCGGTTTTGTCAGGTAGCCGTCCGCGCCGACGGCAGTCCAGGCATCCTGGCCCTCCATGAGGGAGTGCGCGGTGAGGGCCACAATCGCGGGCTGCCGGTCGGCGGGAAAATCCCGGCGGATGCGCTGGGTGGCGAGGTGGCCGTTCATCACCGCCATTTCGCCATCCATAAGCACGAGATCGAATGGCTGGCGGGCGAGCAGATCGAGCGCTTCCTGGCCGTTGGCGGCCACCTCGGGCTGGTAGCCGAGACGTCGCAACAGGTAGGTCGCGACCTTTTGATTGACCAGGTTGTCCTCGACGAGCAGCACCCGTGCGGGATGCCGCGCGGCGTGACTGGTGTCGGGAAGCGGATCGGACATGCGAGAACGGTGACAGAGGTGACCGGACGTGCGGTGGAACGTGACTGCGCCCGGTCACCTAGGAGGGTGCAAGTTCCCGCCCACCGCCACGCCAAAAAATGCGCCTGTTTTAGGCCGCCTGACCCAACGCAGGCATGGGGCAGTCGAGGGTGGCGGCGAGGGCACGGTAGAGTTCGCCTTCCGCCACGGTCACGGTGCCGTCACTGGCGATTACGTGGCCAGCGGCCACGAGGAGTCGCTGTTTGATCGGCGGGGAACTTACGGCAAGCTTGTCGAGCGCCGCATCCACCTGCTCCAGCCCGCAGGCGGCGGGAGCGAGCAGGGCGAGTTCGGCGCGGATGACGGGCACTTGGGCCGCGCCTTCGGCGAAGGCGGCGGCAGTGTCCTTGGCGCTGAGATGGGCGAGGGCGGAAAGCACGACGGCGAACTCACCGCGCACACCGGCAAACGAGTCGAATTGCATGCGCTGTGCCGGCTTTTGCGCGAGCTGCAGCTGATGCAGCAGCATCTTCTGCAAGGCGAATTCAAAGGGTGCCACCTTGCCATCCGCATGCACCAGCTCGTCGAGCGTGGTGACGAAGCGGTCAAGGCCCGCGGCATCGAGCGTGCGCAGGACGGGCAGGGAGAGCTGCAGCAACGGCAGGCGGGCGGCGGGGTCAAGCACACTGAGGGCGGGCCGCTGGGCCTTGAGCATCGCCGCGGTCTCGGCGCCTGCGTGTTGGGCGACGAGTTGTTGCTGTCGGTCGCGAGCGACGCGATCCCCGCCCAGCAGGAGGCCATAGACCAGCACCTGGGCGCTTAGCGGGTCGTGCGTGGCCTCGCGCAGGGAGGCGGGAATGGCCTCC
>JBKJRX010000317.1:0-22098 GCA_046593155.1 Lacunisphaera sp. | reverse complement strand
ATGAAGTCCTGCACCGCCGCGCCGGTCGGCGAGGTGATGAAACCGATGGTGCGCGGCAACAGCGGGATGGCCTGTTTGCGCGCGGCCTCGAACAACCCCTCGGCGGCGAGGCGTTGTTTGAGTTTTTCCAGATCCTGCTGGAGCCGACCGGCGCCGTGGTCGATGAGCGCGCGCACCACCAGCTGATACTGCCCCCGCGCCTCGTAGACGCTGATTTCGCCGAAGGCCAGCACCTGCAAACCATCTCGCAAAGCCAGGCTTTGTCGCGCCGCATCGCCGCGGAACAGCACGCAACTAAGCTGGGCCTCCGCATCCTTGAGCGAAAAATACACATGGCCGCTGGCCTGCGCGCGCAGGTTGGAAATCTCGCCACTCACCCACCCGGGCCGGAGACCGCCCTCAAGCAGCTCTTTCACCCGGCGGGTGAACTCGGTGACGCTGGCTACGCGGCCGGCGTCGTCCGGCGGCAGTTCAGGCGCGCTTCTTGCCATAGTGCTTTCGGATCAGTTGCGTGGCCGCCATCAGTGCCAGGATGGCGCTGAGCGCGATCAGGGCAACCTTGCCCCGGCCATGCAGCATGGCCTCCCCGAAAAGAATGAAGGCGGCATTGATTGGCAATTGGATGAGGCATGACACCAGCAGGTATTTGCCAAAGGGCACCTCGGCCAAGCCGAGCAGGTAATTTTGCACCGGAAACGGCACACCCGGAGTCACCCGCAGCAGGATGATGAGGTCGAATTCATCGCCAGGCGTGGCCTTGGGCAAGGCGTAGCCCAGCCGGATGAAAAGCTTCTCGAGCAGCGGCCGCAGCGCCCGGCGCGCCAGCAGGTAACTCAGCACCATGTTCACGGTCATGGCCAGCAGTGCCAGGACCACCACCAGGCCCATGCCCAACGACGGACCAAAAGCCGGGCCCGCGGTGAGGGAAAAGGCCATCTGCGGCGCCCCCAACGCTGGCAACAATGCCATCGAGATGAAGAAGACGGGCGCCCCCGCTCCGCGGATGAGTTCTAGCCCCTGCGCCAGCAACGCCTTCAGGTCGAGTCCGCGCGCTACAATGACCGCGGCCAACAAGAGGACGGCGCCGACCGCAGCGAGCTTGAAAAGAAGGGCGCGGTTCGGGCGCGGAGCAGGTTCGGCCATGGCGGCACGATGCCCGGGGCGCTTTGCCCGCGTCAAGGGCGGAGGCGGGAAAAGGCTTTCCTAGCCCGGGTGCCGCGCTAGCGTGACGACCTGCTCCGCATGAAGCTTTCGATCGTCATTCCCTGCTACAATGAGTGCAAAACCATCCAGGCCATCGTCGACGCCGTCCGCGCCGCGCCTGTGGCCGACAAAGAAATCATCGTCGTGGATGACTGCTCGACCGACGGCACCCGTGACCTTCTCCGCACCGAGATTGAGCCGCTGGTGACCCGGGTCATCTATCATGCAGTCAACCAGGGCAAGGGGGCGGCGCTGCGCACAGGTTTTGCGGCCACGACCGGCGACGTCGTCATCGTGCAGGACGCCGACCTCGAATACGATCCGCAGGAATACCCGCGGCTGCTCAAACCGGTGCTGGACGGCAAGGCCGACGTCGTCTTCGGCTCGCGCTTCATGGGCGCCGAGGCGCACCGCGTGGTCTATTTCTGGCACATGGTGGGCAACCGTTTCCTCACCCTGCTCTCGAACATGTTCACGAACCTCAACCTCACGGACATGGAGACCTGCTACAAGCTGTTCCGCCGCGAGATTCTCACGCAGATCACCATTGAGGAAAATCGTTTCGGCTTCGAACCCGAGATCACGGCCAAAGTGGCGAAGCTCCCCGAGTGTCGCATCTACGAGGTGGGCATCTCTTACTACGGCCGCACCTATGCCGAGGGGAAGAAGATCGGCTGGCGCGATGGTTTCCGCGCCCTCTATGCCATCGTGAAATACAACCTGAGCTGAACACACCGCCGGCCGGCCGGCGCAAAGATTAAGATCCGTTTCACGGTTCGGCCGCTTGCACTGGCCGGGTGCTTCTGTCTCTATTTCGGTCAGCATGGCTTCGCCCTCGCCCCAATCCTCCGTCACGGTCGTTCTGCCGATTTTCAACGAGGAAGCCGTGTTGCCCGAACTGCTGACGCGACTGACCGCGGTTTTTGACGCCAACCCTGCGACGCGATGGGACGCGCTGCTGGTTGACGACGGCAGCCGTGACCGCTCGGCAGCATTAATCCTCGCTCAAGCGCGCCGGGATCCCCGTTTCCAACTGATCGAACTGAGCCGCAACTTCGGCTTCCAAGCCGCGCTGGCCGCCGGCCTGACCCACGCCAGGGGCGACGCGGTCGTCACCATGGACGCCGATCTGCAGGATCCGCCCGAGTGCATCCCGGATATGGTCGCCAAGTGGCGGCAAGGCGCCGGGGTCGTCCGCGCGGTGCGCCGCTCCCGCCAGGAGACCGGCCCGCGCCGGCTCGGCATGGACCTCTTCCATGCGGTCTTCCGCCGCGTGTCCGATTTCCCCATCGAAGCCAACACCGGCACCTTCGGCCTGATGGACCGGGCGGCCGTGGATGCCCTCAAACAGCTGCCGGAACGCAACCGTTTCTTTCCGGGCCTGCGCTCCTGGGTGGGTTTTCAGACGGCGGAGATTCGCTACGACCGGCAGGAAAGAGTCGCCGGCCAGCCGCAACAGACTTTCCGCCGGCTGATCCGCTACGCCACGGACGGCGTGTTCAGCTTTTCCTACCTGCCGCTGCGCCTGCTGACCTATGCCGGGCTCTTTATCGCGTTTCTCGGTTTCTCGGCGGCCATCTTCTACGCGGTGCGCCGCCTGATCGGGATCGAAACGGCCCCGACCGGCTACACCACCCTCGTCACCATCGTGTTGTTTCTGGGCGGAGTGCAGCTCATCGGCATCGGCGTGCTCGGGGAATACCTCGGGCGCATCTATGATGAGGTGAAACACCGGCCGCTTTTCCTGCTGCGCCGGAACCCGCCACCGGGGCCTGGGGCTAAAGAATAATGCAACAACTGCGCGTGCCGGGTTTGCTGGTCTTGGCGGCATGCCTGGCGGTCGCGGGTTGGCTGCTGATGAGCACCAACTTCATGATCCATGACGACGAGGGTTATGTGCTGCTGGGCGTGAAGAATTTTTCCGAACAGGGCGGGCTCTACGACGAAGTCTTCACCCAATACGGCCCCGTCCCGTTCCTCTATTACGACCATCTGCACCGCCTGCTGGACTGGCCCATCACCAACCTGTTTGGCCGAACCCTGACGCTGTTGCACTGGCTCGGAGCGTCATTGGCGGCCGGCCTGATCGCTTGGCGGCTGTCGAATCGCTACTGGACCGCGTTATTCACACAGGTGGCCGTCTTCGGTTACCTCTGGCAGATGACGTGGGAGCCGCCTCACCCTGGCGGACTGATCGCAATCCTCACCGCCGTGAGCCTGGCGGGAGCGGTCGAGGCTATGTGGCGTGGCCGAACGGGCGTCGGCACCCTCTTGCTGGGCCTGGCCGGAGCCATGCTGATTCTCACCAAGATCAATGTCGGCCTGCTGTGGATCTGCTCAGTGGGTGCATTCCTGTTGTTGAACACGCGTGGCCCGCTTTTGCGCGGTCGGGGAGCATGGTTCGCCGCCGGCGGCCTGGCCGTGCTGCCCTTCATCTTGATGCGCCCCCTGCTGGGCGAATCATGGGTGCTGGCTCTGGCGGTGATGTTTGCCGTATCGGGCCTCGCGGTGAGCGCGCTGGTGACGAGGGAAAAGACACCACTTATGCACCTCCGTGACTGGCTGGCCGGGGCCGGCGGATTGGTCGGACTGGCTGCCGTGATCGTGATCGCCATTTTGGCGAAAGGCACGAGCCCCCGCGGCCTGCTCCAGGGCGTGCTGTTGGATCCGATGCGCCATCCGGTGAATTTTCACTTTGGTTATGCCGGACTGCAACCGCTGGCGTGGGTCGCCCTCGCGGCGACCGTCATTGTCACCGGACTCTGGTGCCTCCGGCCGGCTCGCCGGGCTCATCTCGCCGATGTGGTGGCCGGATTGCGGCTGCTGGCGCTGGTTGGTTTTGTCTGGCAGGCACAGGGCTGGCTGACGGTTTACGGTGCCGGTCATTTTGTCAGTTACGGGTTGCCCCTGCTGCCCCTGTTCCTGCTGCCCTTGGCGGAAACATCCGTCGATGACCGCCGGCGACTCGTGGCCGGACTGGTGGCGCTGGTGGGCCTCGGGCAGGTGCTGCACACTTATCCGGTGTCAGGCACCCAAACAGCGTGGGGATCGTTTTTGCTCGTGCCGCTTTTTGTCAGCGGGGTGGTGGAAGCGGCGGCCCACGCCGGCCGCCGCCTGCGCCGGCCCTGGCTTGAGGCGGCGGTTGCGGTGATCGCCCTGGGCGCCACCACTTGGCAGGCGGGGCTGCTCCTCCACCAAGGTTGGCAGCGCTGGAAATCATCGGACCCGCTCGAACTGCCCGGCGCCGAATCTATCCGTCCCCCTGAAAACATCCGCTACGCGCTGCGCATCCTCACGGCCAATGCCGCCCTGCACGCCGACCTGCTTTATTCGCGGCCCGGAATGTTCAGCTTCAACCTGTGGAGCGGGGTGCCCACCCCAACCCGGCGCAATGCCACGCACTGGTTTTGGCTGCTCCCGGCCGGGGAGCAGCAGGCCGTCATCGCCCGCCTGCAGGCCGAGCCCCGCTCGGCCATCATCAGCAGCCAGCCGTTGATCGATTTCCTGGACCAGGAAATGCACATGCCCATCACCGGTCCGCTGAACGATTTCATCCGCGCGCACTACCGCACTTTGTTCACCGTGACCGGTTATGATTTTCTCGTGCCCCGCGACAGTCCGGCTGCGCCCTTTTATGTCGCGCGAAATTTCCAGCGCGCGCCCGGGGCCACCGGCGGCGAGCTGGCCATGATCACGGTGAATGTCGCCACTCAAGCCACGGTTTCCCGTATCATCCTGCGTGATCTGCGCCCGCCCCAACGTCTTCTCGGCCAGTGGCAATCGGACAACGCCCGGGCCACGCTCGACTTGATCAATACCGCGGGCCGGCCGGCCGGAGCGCCGCAACCCTGCCCCTGGCCGCTGCAGATTAACGGAATGCGCCAGCTGCGCCTGTATCACAACATGGTCCTCCCGACCGACCGGCGGGACCTAGAGCTCGTTTTTCTGGATGCGGCCGGCCGGCCGCTGTTCGAGGCCTGCTACGACGAGCCGGTCACCGTTTCCGCGCCACCAGCAGGAGGCTGACCCCGAACGGGAACGGCACGCGCCAGAAAGCCGGTCGCACAAACAGCCAGCGCAATCCGGCGTTCAACCACGGCGCGGGCATTTTATCCTCGGTGCGAAGCTGCGGGCCCTTCTGCGGAAACCATTGCCGCCACTTGCGCACGAGCCAGACCGCCGGATAGACGGCGACATTGGTGTAATTTACATGGAGCAGTTCCCATTGCGCCGCGGGAAACAAGGCCGTGAGTTGTGGACGCGAGTAGCGCCGGAAGTGATGCAGGGCCACATCCCAGTCGCTCCAGAGGGCCATGCCCGCCGGCACCGTCACCAGCGCCACCCCGCCGGATTTAAGCAGCCGGTGAAAGCCTTGCACCACGGCGTGGTCATCGGGCGTGTGTTCCAGCACGTCGAGCGCTGTCACGTATTCGAGCGAGTCATCCGGCAGCGGCACCCGGTCGCCGGCCAGGCTGAGAATCTGCTCCGGGCGAAAGCGGGTGCGCAGCAGCCGCAAGGCCTCCTCATGGTCGTCGAGCACCAGCACCCGGCAATGCGCCTCCATTTCCTGGGCGAAGCGGCCAGTCCCGGCCCCGCAATCCAGCAGGCGGTCATCCCCTTGCGGCGGCCGGATCCGGAGCAGCCAGCCGCGGGCAAACTCCCGCTTGCCGGCGTAATACCAGTGGGTGGTTTCCATCTGCTCCATGTTGGCGTATTCCTCGGCATTCATGTGGATTGCACACGAAGGTTGTGCGGTGTGCCGGAACGTGTCCATACTGCTTGTCCATTCCCCTGCTTCCGCTTGCGCCACCCCCGATCACCACTCACGCCTTCCGGACTGACCTGGCTCGCGCTGCTGCTGGCGCTCGGGCATGCGGCCCTCGCCACTTTCGCGATGCGCGAAAAATCCACGACGGCCGATGAGCTGGCCCACATAACCGGCGGCTACACTTTCAACCATTGGTCGGACTATCGCCTGCATCCCGAGAACGGAATCCTCCCCCAACGCTGGCAGGCACTGCCCGCCACCTTGCGCGGGGCCGCCTACCCTTCGATGGCTACACCGGCCTGGCGCAAGTCCGAGGTCTGGCTCACCGGCTACGCCTTCTTCTACGAGAGCGGCAACGACCCGGCGGCCCTGCTGTTCTCCGCCCGTGCCATGAACTCCCTGTTCGGCGCCGCGCTGGTGCTGCTCGTTTATTTCTGGTCGCGCGAGCTGTGGGGTGACGCGGGGGCGCTGGTCTCCGCCCTGTTCTGCGCCCTCTGCCCCACCATGCTGGCGCACAGCGGCCTCGCCACCTCGGATATGAGCATGGCTTTCTTTCTGCTGGCCGCTTCGGGAGCCTATTGGCGGCACCTGCATGATGGCCGGAAACGCCTCTGGGTGTTGAGCGCTTTGCTGCTCGGACTGGCTGCCGTGGCCAAATACACCGCCGTGCTGCTGCTGCCGCTGGCGCTGGTGATGACGGTGGTGCGGGTGCTGGACCCGGCGCCGCTGACGCTCGCCGGCGCCACGTTCCGCACGCGGCTGGGCCGGCTCGGCGCCATCGCGGCCTCCACCGCCGCCCAGGGCCTTGTCGCGATGGCCGTGATCTGGCTGTTTTTCGGCGGCCGCTACAGCGTCTTCAATCCCGCCCTGCCTGCCGGTGAGCTCAACCTGCCCTGGGCGTTCGTGCTCTCCGTCGGCGGCCTCCCGGCGCAGGTCATCGAGTTCTGCCGCGCCTGGCATCTGTTGCCCGAGGGCTGGCTCTACGGACTGGCCTTCGTGCTGAAGCACGCGGAGGCGCGCGCGGCATTCCTGGATGGCAACTACAGTATCTTCGGGTGGGTGGAGTTTTTTCCCAAGGCCTTCCTCTACAAGACCCCGCCGGCTTTGCTGGCGGGAGTGGCCGCCGCCGCCGGGTTGGTCGCCTGGCGTCTGCGCTCGCTCCCGGCCGCGCACTGGAGTGCGCACTTCCGCCGGGTCACGCCGCTGGTGACGCTGTTTGTCATCTACTGGTTCATCTCGCTCACCAGCCACCTCAACATCGGCCACCGCCATATCCTGCCCACTTATCCGGTCCTCTACCTTCTCGCCGGCGCCCTCGGCTGGGCGATGATGCGCGCGTGGGTGAATTCACGACGGACCGGATTGGTCTTTGGCTTCGGCCTTTCGGTCCTGGTGGGCTGGCAGGCGGTGACGGCGGCGCAGATCCATCCCCATTACCTGGCTTATTTCAGCCCGGTCGGCGGCGGCCCCACCAAGGGCTACCACCACCTCGTGGACAGTTCGCTTGACTGGGGACAGGATCTGCCGGCGCTGAAAGAATGGCTGGGCGATCATCGCCGTCCCGGTGAAACGGTCCACGTGTCCTACTTCGGCACCGACGAACCGGCCCGCTATGTGCCCGATGCCGTGCTGTTGCCGCGCCTGCCCGGCTTTGATCGGCCGCGTCCGTGGTATTGGTTCGAACCCGGCCTCTACGCCATCGGGGCCACCATGCTCCAGCATGTCTACCAAGCGCAGCGCGGATCCTGGACGCTGGAGCACGAACGCCAATACCAGCAATTGCGGCTGAGTGACGCGAGTTTCCGGGCCTTGAAAGCCAACCCGCGTGACCGGCCCGAGCTGCGGCACGGCCTCACCACCGACGAATGGGCGGTCGCCTGGGGTCGCTATGAACAGCTGCGCTTCGCCCGCCTGTGCCATTACCTGCGCGCCCGCCGCCCCGACGCGCAACCCGGCTACTCCATGCTCGTCTACCGGCTGGACCAGGGGGAAATCGATGCGGCGCTGAACGGCGATCTCCGTCAACTCGCCACCGCGATCGAGCGCGCGCTCGCGCAATCTGCGCGTTGATCCTCAAGGCACCAGCCGGATCCGCAGGTTGCCCTGGGCCGCCGTCTCCGGTGCCGGCGGAGAGGAATCGACCGTGACCCATGCAAGGATGTCCGCCGGCACCGGCACTTCCAGCACGAGCCGCGTCCCCGCCGCCACTTCCTCAGTGATTGTGGCCGTGGGGGTGCGGAGCTCAAAACGACAGGCCGTGGTCCGCGGATTGAAAAACTCCAGCCGCACCGGCGCGTCCGACCAGGTCCGCAGCAACAGCTCATCCCGCAACCTTTCACCCAGGTTCTTCGCCCGGTAATGATAAAGCAGCGGCCGCGGGCGCTCGCCGGGCCGCAGCTTCCGGTAGGCGGCAAGGTTGAACCAACCGGTCCGGCCCATGACCCGGCCCTCGTTCCCCATGAATTGTTCCAGCGGGACCACCAGCCAGCCGGGAGCCGAACCCACGGCCGCTTCCGCCGTGGCGCCTTTTATTTCCGACAACCGCTCAAGCACCACTGGTCTCGGCGGATCCAGCCGGTAGAATGACGCCAGCGCGTGGTCGATCGGAAAGGCCAGCCGCAACGGTTCGGCCGGTTGGTCGAGCTGCCCGGCCCACGCACGCCAGTGGCTGTAATAATAATACGAGGCGGAACGTTCGGGGTGCGTCAGCGCCTGCCAGGCCGCCTGGCTGGTCCGCCCTTGCACCATGACAAACACCTCCGCCGCCGACACGAGCATCACGGCCCAGGCGGCCACCCGCAATTTTCGCGGCAGGCAACCCAGACCCCAGGCGCCGACCACCGCCATCCACGGTGCCACCAGCACCATGAAACGGAATGCCCAGTGGTGCCACTGCACCAGCGCATGCTGCACCAGCAGATACACGAGCACGCCCCCGCCCCACACCAATATCTGTGACGCCGCCGCGCGTTTCCGCGCACCCGCCGCTACCAGCAAACTACCGAGAAAAAGCACCACCCCCGGAATCCCGCACGTGACCACATCGGCATCGGGCGCCGCAAGCTGCATCACCCGCTCCAGTTGCGCGCGCCGGGACTGGCCGATGAAGACATACGCGTCGGCTTCCGCGGAGAAGCGGCCGGTCAGCCTTGCGCCGGCCGCGCGGGAAAGGTCCTGCAGCCAGAAAGGTTGTGCCGTGGGCTCCAGGAGCTGCACCGCCGACGTGCCGAGATTCCGGACCGCTTTTCCCGCATAGTGCGCTGGCGAGGCGAACTCGCCGTGGTGCAACACCACCGCGTCGCGCGGACCGAAGAACGAACCATACGTGGCCTGGTTTCGCCAGTAACCCGGCCCCACCAGGACCAGCCCCACCGCGATCAAGCCTGCAGCGGTCGGCCCCAGGGCCCGCCATTTGTCCCGGTGTTGCCAGACGAGCCAGCCCGCCCACAGCACCGCGGCGGGTGCCAGGTAGAACATCGTCCCCTTCGAACCGAAGGCTAGGGCGACGCCCGCTCCCGCGACCCAGGAACCCTCGCCGCGCAGCAGCGCCCGGTGCCAGAGGAGGTAGCTCGCCGTGAACACCCCCGCGGTGAACAGATCGCTTTGCACGGTTGTGAACTGCACGGCAACATTCGCCATGCCGAGCACCAGCGCGACCGCGCCCAGGGCGTTCAGGCGCGCCAGACCCGCGGTGCGCGCCAGGCCGAACGTCGCACCCAGCAACAGGATTCCACCCGCCAGCTGCGACCACGGCGCCAGATAAAACCCGTCAGCCGTCGCGCCGAGCAGCCAGGCAATCACCACATCGGGCGCCACCGGCATGTAGTTCAGCCGCGGATCATCGGCCGCAAAATGCCGGATCACTCCGTCCTGCAGCCACGCCCCGATCCGCGACAGCC
Organism: Lacunisphaera sp.; assembly: GCA_046593155.1. GTDB lineage: Bacteria > Verrucomicrobiota > Verrucomicrobiia > Opitutales > Opitutaceae > Lacunisphaera. The sequence continues at coordinate 12,228 of JBKJRX010000317.1, read as the reverse complement.
GGTAGGTCAGCGCATCGAACACGATGGGCTCAACCGGCGCCGCGAGCACGGTTAGGAAAAGCAGGACCAGGACCAGTCCGCCGGCCAGGCGGCCCTCCGCGGTGCCGCTGCGCAACAGCCGGCCCCAGGCCGCGAGCCAGTCCAGCCAGTGCCGGCCGTCTTCACCCCACGACCGCCGCCAGACGAGCAGGCCCGCCAGGCCGGCCGCATGCGCAAGAAAAAATCCCGGCCGGCCAAATCCACCGCCCAGGCCCAGCAGCACCCCGGAGGCGGCGATCCACGCCAGCGCCAGCAGCAGCCAGCCGAGTGAGATTTCGACCAGCCCGCGCCGGTGCAGGCCGGCCGCACAAACCCCGAGCCACGCCGCCCACGCAACCAGGACGGCATCGAGCGCAAAAACCAACATGGGCCCCAGTGCGCTCATGACCGGAAAGATTGCACCGAGCGCTTATTCTTCATGTCGCAAACTCCACCACTCCCGGAGCGTGGCCACCGTCCCCTCGACCAACCAGCCCGCGAGCAGCATCATCAACATCCAGTGCAAGGGCTGCGTCCAACGCCGCCAGACCAGGTCCAGGTGGTTCTGCCAGGCTTGGCTGAGGTGCGTCAGGAAAAGGTTAACCACCACGCACAGGATGCCATCCATCCACAGATCGATCAATACCAGCGCACACGCCAGCCGCGCGACCCAACGTTGCGGGCGGGGAAGTGACATTCCCACCGCCTGCCGCCACAACCAGAACGCCGGCCACAGCACAAAAATCCAACGGTAGGCATAATTTACGCCCGCCAGAAAACAGGTGAGGAGCACGATGGCACCCAGTGCGGCCAGCAGGCGTTCGCGCGGCTCGCCGCGTGTGGCCAGACCTGCGGTCAGCCCACTCCCCGCCAGGACCAGCGCCGGAATCACCAGCAGCAGCAGGCTGGGCAGGGCCGAGGCCTTGTCCGTCCACCCAAGGTCGCGCCACCACAGCGGCGCGCCCATCGTGTAGATGCCGGAGCCGATGGTGAAGCGGCTGCGATCAACCTGCGTCCACACCGCGGCCAGGACCAGCGCGACCACGATCAAGGCTGCGAGCAATGCCGCCGGCGCCCGGCGCACCGGCCGGACCCACAAGAAGGCCAGCGCAGCCGGTGCGGGAAAATATTTCAGCCCGGTGGCAAGACCGAGGCACACCACGGCCGCGACCGTGCGCCACCAAAACGTCGCCGTCGCCACCAGACTGCAACCGGCCAGCAGCACAAAAATCACCAGGTCATTGTTGGCCCGGTTGACGACGAGCATGATCGGCGGCGAGACGAGCAACGCGGCCAGCCAGAGGGCTTCGCACACCGTGCGGGGCCGTGTCGTAAGACAGGCCGTCAAGGCAAACGCGCCCGCCCAGGCGGTGCCCACCAAAAAATTATGCTCCCGGGTCAGGCCCAGCCAGCGCAGGGACAGCCACCAATCCGAATAAACGTGGGGCCGGCGCAACACGTCCAGCGAGTTCGCCACATGCGGATCCGCCCCCGCGCGCACCGCGTCCAGGGCCGCCAAAATTGCGTAGGAATCGAGATAGCTCCGGCCGTAATCGTAGATACCGAGGGTGACGAGCAGCTGCGGCCAAATCGCACCGGTCATCCACGCCGCCAGGGTCAAGGCGATCGTCCAGCCCACCGGCCAGGGAGAAACGGGGCGCGTGCCGGCGGCGGGTGTCACGGTGCGCCCACCGGCTTGGCGCCGCCGGCGGGCAGGTGAACCGCGACCAGCCGGCTGATGCGGGCGATCTTCGTCCCGAAGCGTTTTTCCGTCACCAACTCCAGTTCGAAGCCCGGGCCGAGCAGTTCCTCCGGCACGAGCTGGTGGTCGCCTTCGCGGCTGGTGGGGCGCAGGGATTGCATGACGAGGATCTCGCGGAAGGTGTCCTGCTCCAGCTGGTGGTTGAGCCGGTCGCCCACGATGCGGGAGCGCCCGATGAGGATCGAGGGGGTCTTCACCAGCAGCCAAGGCAGCGTGGATTTATTGGTGATGATCAGGCGCTCTCCCGGCGGCAATGCCGCCACGTAGCGCTTCTCCCACTCGATCTCGTCGATGCCGAGATAGGAGTAGAGGTGCTGGGCGTGGTGGCTGGTCGTCACCCCGCAGGCAAAGAGGGTCATCGCACCTAACAACCCGCAGGTCGCCGGCCAGCGGCGGTCGAGCACCGCGGCGGCGGCGACGACGGCGAAGGCCAGAGCGAGGTGGAAGGGCAGGCTGAACCGTGAGGCGATGGGGTCGCCGAGGTTGGCCCAGTAATAGAACAGGATGAGCACCGTGTTGGTGACCATGCCCAGGCCCAGCAGCAGAAGTGCGGTCTGGTCGGCGTTGGCGCTGGTCGGTGCCGGCCGGGTGCGCAGCAGGCGCCAGAGGACATAGCCGAGCGCAAGGAACCCGAGCCCAGCCAGGGGCCAGGAGTTGGCCAGGCGGGGATTGGTGTTGAGGAAGAAATCACGTGCCCCGCGGAGATTGTCGGCCAGGTAGGCGACACTGAAGCGCATCTCCTGGTTTTCCCGCAGCTCCCACATCCACTTGGTGTTGGAAAGGACCTTGTTCTGGAGGGCGTAGGGCAGCAGCAGCAGCGGCGCCAGCACCGCGGCCCAAGATAGCGTGATGCGACGGGTGCGCCACCAGCCGAGCGCGATGATGAGCCCCACCGGCGCGACATAGATGGCCGACTCGTAGCGGGTCTGCGCCAGCAGCACCGCGCCCAGCACGAGGGCGGAGAGCCGGGTTTCGTCGGGGATGTGAAGATAGGCGCCGCCGAGTCCAGCCACGGCCAGAATCATCGCGACATTGAGCAATTCCATGCTGGAGCCGGTGGCGTTCTGTCCCAGCAGGGGCAGCGAGCCCAGCAGCAGCACCGCCAGGAGGCCGCCCCGCATGCCGTTCAAACGCCGGCCGACATAATACACCAGTCCCAGGGTGACCGGCAGCAGGACGGCGTTCAGCCCGTAGGCGTTGGCCGGGCGGTAGCCGGTCAGGTCGTGCACCAGCGAGATGAGAAACGGGTAGAAGTTCGGCCGCTTGTCCAGGTAGTTGTCGGTCGAGAGGAACACCCCGAGCACGTCGTAGCCGCGCACCATCGTCGCGGTGTCGCGGAAAAAGTGCATGTTATAGGCGGTGGACTGGAGCACGAACTCATCGTAGAGGATCTTGCTGCGAAAGGCCTCGGCGTTGACGGCCACCAGTGACAGCAGGCCGATGGCCAGCCCGGCGCACAGCCATTCGCGGCGCGTCAAGGGTTCGCCGGGGGAGCGCTGCTGCCAGAGCCGGACGAGGGCTGCCACCCACAGGGCGAACGTCCCCAACATGAAGTAATAGCCGAAACGTTTTACCACCATACCGGCTGGCTCAACCTCCAGGCCGAGGAAACCAAAATACACCGCGGCCACCGCCGACAAACCGAAGGCGGCCAGCCGGACCGGGGAGCGCTGCAGTAACTGGAGGGGCGGTTCGCGCACGGAGGGACAGCCAAGGCCAGCCTAGGGCAGGCGCTTGATGAAATTATCCAGGTAGTCCTGGCGCACCTTCTCGCGCTCGGCCGGCGTCAGTTTTTCCAGGGGCGCGGCCCGGCGCACGGGCGGCGTGGTCGGACCCTCGCGAATGGACACGACCCGGCTGATGCGACTGAGCGTCAGCGGCGTGAAGCGTCGCTCCCAGACGGTCTCCAGCTGGTAGTCCGGCCCGAGATCATCCTCGGCCGGCACCGTCGTGCGCCCGGTGGCAGGATCCACGCCGAGCCGCTGAAAGACATAGATCGCCGAGAAGATACGGTTCTGGAAATTGAAGATGATATTCCCCTTTTGGTCGAAGGCCTGCTTCACCGGGGTGGCGGAGACCAGGTGGGTGATCCAGATGATGGAATTGTTGTCGATAAACAGGTAGTCCCTCTCCGGGTGCGCCGCGATGAACTCGCGCCGCCAGTCCATTTCCCGCCCCACATAATAGTCGAGCGAGTAGTCGTGCCGGGCCATGGCGGGCAGCGAGTAGGCAAAAAATCCCGCGCCGGTCAGCCCCGCCAGCACACGCCAGATGGATCCGCGCCAGTTCACCTCGGCCGCCGCCGTGACAATGGCGATGACCAGCATGAGATTCAGCGGCAGGCTGAGCCGGCGGATCACCGGGTCGTCAAACCGGCCCCAGAAGTAACAAAGCAACAGTGCGGTGTGGGCGGCGAATCCCAGCCCGAAGATCGCCAGCGCCGCCGGGACGGGAGCCGCGGCCCGCAGCGTGCGCAAAGTCTTGAGCGTCCAGAGCGCGAAGAACGGCAGGGCGAGGAAGCCGAGGATGGACAGCACGAGGGAATTCGAATGCTCACCGGTAGTGTTGAAGAAAAAATTCAGGTTATGCGCGATGTTATCGGGCACATAGGCAAGGGCGAACGGCCGGTCGAACCCCGGTTGACTGGCCATTTCCCAAGAAGAGGCCCGCACGCTAAACACCTTGTTGTGCAGGGCATAGGGCAGCAGCAGCAGAGGCAGCAAAATCACGACCCAGGTCAGCGGCGGCCGCCGGTCGCTCCACCAGACCCAGAGCACCGAGAGGCCGACCGGCAGCAGAAAGAGCACGGATTCGTAGCGCGTATTGGCCAGCAGGATGCCCGCGAGACCAAACGCTTCGAGCGAATTGCCATCCCGCCGCGCAAGGTAGCGCATGCCCAGCAGCAGGGTGGCGAGGATCATCACGAGATTGAGCAATTCGAAGCCGCCCCCGGTGGCGTTTTGCGCGAGGAGCGGCAGGCTCGTCAGCAGCAGCACGGCGACGGCGCCAGCCCCGCGCCCGCTGATCCGGCAGCCGGTCACATAGGTGAGGGTCAACAGCAGGAAAGTGAGCGCCGTGTTCAGGGCGAAAACGTTCTCCGGCCGGTAGCCGATGAGGTCATGGAGCACCGAGACCAGAAAAGGCTGGAACAGCGGGCGTTTGTCGAGTTGCCCCGCCATGAGCTGGAACGCGCCCTGGATGTCGTGACCTCGCATCGGCACGAGCGCCGTCTTGTCGAAATGCATGTTCATCGAGGTGCCGAGCAACATAACTTCGTCCATCAGGATCTTGAACCCGTAGGTCTCGTGCACGAGCAGGAGCAGGCTGCAGCCGGCAATCAGGACGGCGGGCCAGCGCGGTTTATCCCTCCAGTCCGCCCAGCCCGCCCACGAGTCACGCGTCACCTTCAGCAGCGACCAGCCGAAAAGCAGGGTCAGGAGGAGCATGGCCCAATAGCCGCCATAAATCACCGCCCGCAACGACTGATCAGGAGTAAAGGCCACAAAACCCAGAATCACGGCCAAGGCCGCAGTAAGCAGGAACAGGATGAGGCGACGATCCATAGTGTAAGTGCCAGCAGGTCAGAAAAAAACGTTCGCCGGAAGATGAACCGCCCGGGGTTAAAATAGAAGCTCCGTTTCGTTTTTCACCTTCGGAGCCCGGCGATGGACCCAAGAAAAAAGCCGCCCCTTGCGGGAGCGGCCTTGAAGAGATCTCTTGCGAGAAATTACGGCGCGTAGGTCACGGTGCGGGCACCCGCGACGCCGGAGATCGTGATCGTGACACCCTGCGTGTAGGCGGCCGGATAGGTCTCGCCAGCGACCGTGTTCACGGCCTTCACGTAGTTCGTCGCGCCGACCAAGCCGCCCTGCACAACGGAGGAGACACCGTTCTCCAGGAAGTATTGGTCAGCAGCAGCGGACAGCTGGCGGGCGTTGTTGAGGACCGCTTTGTCCTGCGAGGACTGGCGGACCTTCTGGAACGCGGGAATGGCCATCGCGGCCAGGAGGCCGATGATGACCACGACAATCATGATTTCAACGAGCGTGAAGCCCTTGGTGGAACGTGTATTCATTTTATTTGGATTATGTTGTTATTAATTGCTCACGAAATGTGAGCCGCAGGCATCAGAGCCATTTGGGCTCCTATCCTCAAGAGCCAATTTGTTGAAGAAAGAGTGAAAACCCTCCCCGGAATGGGAGACTCTATTCTTAGTCGCTTATGATTAATATTTTACGGAGCGTAGGTCACGGTGCGAGCACCCGCGACGGCGGAGATCGTGATCGTGACACCCTGCGTGTAGGCGGCCGGATAGGTCTCGCCGGCGACCGTATTCACGGCCTTCACGTAGTTCGTTGCGCCGACCAAGCCGTCCTGCAGCACGGAGGAGACACCGTTCTCCAGGAAATATTGGTCAGCAGCAGCGGACAGCTGGCGGGCGTTGTTAAGGACCGCTTTGTCCTGGGAGGACTGACGGACCTTCTGGAACGCGGGAATGGCCATCGCGGCCAGGAGGCCGATGATGACCACGACGATCATGATTTCAACGAGCGTGAAGCCCTTGGTGGAACGTTTCATTTTATGCGAATTTATGATTAACCAAACCAATGCCCGTCATTAAAGACTGAGCCGGTGCAAAGCCAAGGTGGGATTTTGTGCTTCTCAGCGAGAGCGGCATAAACCCCCGATGGTTCCATGCAAAACGGGGCCATTGAACTCTATCCCTCAGCTGATTGCGATTACTTCAGGAGCTTCGACAAAGCCACCTCGGTCGCATCGCGCCAGAGGAGTTCCATGCGATATTTGCCGCGATTCTCGGGAGTAAAGAGATGCACCATCACTTCAAAGGCATCCACCACGGTCCAACCACTGCCCTTGGTGGTGTCCACGGCCAGGATCTTGGCCTTTTGCTCGTCCAGCACGCGCTCCAATTCGATTCGCAGGGCGCGCAGGTGCGGCTCCGAGGTGCCGGTTGCCAGGACAAGGTAGTCCGTGATGCTGGAGAGCCTGCTCACATCCAGCACCCGCAGATCCTCGGCCTTTTTTCCGTCAAGCGCCTGCACGAGCAGCTTGATCAGTTTTTCCGTCGGCTTGACGCTGGCTTTGAGCGCAGGGGCGGCGGACCGGGCCGGGGCCTTGCGGGTGGGTTTGGTCGTTTTCTTGGCGGCTTTGGCTTTCATCGCTATCAGCGATACAGCTTCTTGCTTTCGATATATGCGATAACTTTCTGCGGACAGAAATAATGCAGCGACCGGCCGGTCTGCACCCGCGAGCGGAGCTCGCTCGAGCTGATTTCGATCAGGTGGCCGTCGCAGCGATGCAGACGCAGGCCATCAATCTCCACGTGGGGTTTGGTCGGATGCTTCGGTCGCTCGAGAAAGATAAACTCGATCAGCTTCACCAGTTCGCCGATCTCCTTCCATTTGTGCAGCAGCGGCAGCTGGTCGCCACCAATGATCCAGAACAGCTCGTCGCGCGGAAACTGGGCCCGGAAATGCCGCACGGAATCCACCGTGTAGCTTATGCCGCCTTTGTGCAGCTCGTAATCCGAAATCTCCAGCCGCCGGTCCCATTCGGTCGCGGATTGCAACATCGCCAGCCGGTCCCCGACGGTGGACTGGATGTCGTTGGGTTTCAAGGGGGCCTGGGCCGCCGGCACGAGCAGCAGGCGGTCGAGGTGAAACTGTTCCAGCACGTCCTGCGCCGCGATCAGGTGTCCGAAATGCACGGGATCGAAGCTGCCACCCAGAAAGCCGATCTTCATGCGCGTAAGCCGGCTCGGCCGCGACCGGCGGATCGGGAGAAACGCGATGGGAACACTCTTGCCACGAGCCCCACTTCATTCCGCAATCCTGTTTCGGCAATCCCAAACCTCGCCCGGGTGGCGGAATTGGTATACGCATCGGACTTAAAATCCGTGACCTGAAAAGGAGTGTGGGTTCGAGTCCCACCCCGGGCACCATTTCAAGGCAGAAGTTTCTCCGTAACTCACGAAGATTCAGCACTTGCTGGGCCTTCTGTGTCTGTGGCGGCGGAAAGCCTCATACAGTTCTCACACAAACGGGGACCCTCGGCGGAGCTTGCTCAGTGGGTGTGCCGGAGGTTATCTCGGATGCGGGCCGCACACTCCTATGAAAACGTTCCTAATCATTGTCGGAGCGCTCGCGCTCCTGAGTTCGGGTTTTGTCCTGATCGATGCTAAATCGGCAGTCCATGAGATACTGGCAGGCATCTTCTCTCTCACGGGCCTGATGTGTCTGGGCATGGCAAAGATCATTGGGTCCCAGAAAAAGACCGCCGACCAGTTGGCGCTGGTTGTGAAGGGCCTGTCTGCCACGGTCCAATCCCTTCAAGTATCGCCAGCGGGTTCCGCCACCACCGCAGGCAAGCCAGTGCCAGTGCCCGGGAAAGAGCTTTATTTTGTGTCAGACGGAGAGCGTGGGGTCGGCCCGTATGATTTCGAGCAACTCAAAGCCCTGGTTGAGAAAGGCACTATCACCCGCGACACCTATATTCTGAAGCAGGGCGCTCAAGAGTGGCAGCGGCTAGATTCGGTTTTCCAAATTTAGTATGTCTGCGTCGAGTTTAACAAGGGCTTGATCGTTCATGGGTGTTACAGGCCAAACTTCTTCAGTTCGGACGGGGGGATGCGCCCCCCCTTGGTGAGAATAAAACGCTCGTTGATCCTCCGCTGGATGGTTGAGCGTGAGCAGCCCACCCGCTCCGCAAACGCGGAGATCGTCATGGGCTTTTCGCTCGCCCGAAGCTGGTTGGCCAGGTCCCGAAGAACCCCCGTCATGATGTCCACCCGTGCCGTCAGTTGGGCTATTTCAGTCATTGATTGAAACCCTCCGCGATTAAAGAGCGGCTTTGTATCATTGGAATCACCCTCGCGGCAAGTCTTCTGTCGGAGAAACCTTTCTAAGCTACTATTGCTGTCGCCGGTGAGGCGCGAAGGCCGTCCTGGTCTCCGGCTTTCGCTTGCGGAGGGCTAAGGCATAAAAAAGCCGCCCCGATTAAAGGGCGGCTGCAAGCTGTTTCGCTTCACAACGGGAAATATCTCAGCCTGTGGGGAACCCAAACGTAGCCTTAGCGGCCTCCTCCATCCGCAACAGGCGGCCCTTAGCGGCCTCAATAACCGCCTTCTGCCGCGTCACGGCATCGCATGCCTTAACCAAGCGACGGTGAAGCTTTCGGGCACCGGGAGGATACAACTCTTCGCAGACCTCACCCTTGGTCGTCAGGAAGCTGGCTTCATACTTCGACCATGGGCTGACCTTACGGTCCATGTTGTCCGCATTTACGGCCCGTTGTGCGGCAGCGCGACTGGGAAACACGTATCCACCAAACAGGAAGTCGCTGTCCTCAACCAAGCTGTCGATAAACGAATCGACGGCCCTGACTGCCCGGGCTAGCGCCGTGAGAGCGTCCATACCGAGAGGGCGAACGCGTGCCTCTAACCTTTTCATTTGGACCGAAGAAACGGTCACCATGATTTTAACCGATTTGTTTTTCACTGTCTGATCTCCTTTCAGGAAGCAGACAGGGACGGGTTAGAACTCAGGGGTATGACGCCCTGCCAGCCTTGCGGCTGCCCATCCCTGCCTGCCAATTCTGTTGGAGTTGTCATAGCTTTATTGCCGCTAAGCGGCGCGCCGGGTTCTAAGCCGACGGCGTGATGTTGTGGCTTGGCTCTGTTACCGCAATGCGGATTTCTTGGAACGCCCTCCCGCGTTTGGAATGGCTAAGCTCCAGCTCATTCCCTTTCACCGTCACCAGGCCGAACGCCATGCGGCGGGTCTATTCCTCCGTGAAAAGACCGCAATCCAGCGAGTGTTTGCCCACACGCCACCACAACTGGCTAGTCAAAGGCTGTTGTATGCCTGTGATTCTAAGTGGGGCTCGGGCTCAAGGTTGTTGCTAGTTAGCCGCGGCTCGAACCGGTTCGCCCCGTTTGATGCGTCGCTCACCCAAAGATACTTCTCCTCGCGTGATCCAACCAAGCGCTTCTTTTTGGCGACCATGGTGACCGGGCCTTCTGCCGGGGCGGTGAACGTAAACTTCCCGTCGGCATCCGTTGTCGCGATTGCATCAGGCGCCGGGAGCGAGCTGCTCCACCTTAGTATTTCGCGCAGTTCTTCCGCGGGCTTGAGGTATATCCGGACTACCATATCGCCGAGTTTATAGTTGCCGGCGCCGCGGGTCACAATGAACGCCTGGCCCTCGTATTTCTTAGGGGGTTCCGGGGCAACCACGGCGGCTTTGGTCTGTTCGCTCGCCGCTTTTTTCGTAGCTTCAAACCCCGCACGCAGGGCGGGCAGCTCAGTTGGCGCGGGCGACCTGAACAGCGCGAACGGGATCGGGTCCGCGCCCGCCGCGTGCTTCAGCACGACGCGATTGCTTTCCCATCGGACCACCGAAACATTTCGGAGCACGCGCCCCGTGGTGAGTGTGACCTCCGTCGGCATGGAAAGGGGCGCCGACTCCGCGGCGGCATGGTGGACGACCAGTGAGAGCAGGACCAACAGAATACACGATTTCATAATTCCTTTCGTTGAAATAGGCGCGAGCCGCGTGGCCCGCCACGACTCGCGGTTGAGGTAATACTTTTCAGCGGGCACTGGCGCGAGCCGAAATATTTCCCCCCGGCAACCTTCACTGGTGTTCCGATTACGCCGACCGCGGGCGCAGGGCACGCCAGTAGTGGTGGAGGCGGAACTTAAGTCTTGGGGCGGACTCCCGGAGCCAGTGGCGAAAGCAACCACGGATCCGCATTAGGTGGTAATGTTCACCGAGCGCACGGTGGCCTGACCATCCCTGAAAAGCTTCGCCAAGTCTTCGATGGCCTTGAGCGTCTTCTCCAAGGTGGCCTGACCGCTGGTGTCGTTTCTAATTTCCCCCGCCCGCGACTCCGTGAAACCAGAGCGGCGAAACGCGGGATCCTCCCCAAAGGTAGCCACATCGCGGCGGAAGTTCCGGCGAAGCGCCAGCTCTTGAAGCGTCTTCTCCAAATCAAACCGCTGCATCTGCGCCCCAAAACTCGGGCTGCCCGTGGCCTGCTCCCTGAGCTGTTCCTGAAACAACGCGCCCTTAATGGACCCGACCTTCCGCTCAAGTTCCCGGTCGCTCAACTCCTTGTTGCCGCGCCCAGAGATGCGGAACAAAACCTTCTCCTGTTCCTTAACCTCAACCGTGACTTTCTTTTGCTCCACAACCACCCCCGCCACCCCCGCCTTAACCTCGGTGAGTTTGGCGATCTGCTTATCGATGATCTCGTTTTGCTTCACGAGCTGGCGAACGTTATCCCGTTCTTTTTCGGTTCTCTGTTCCGCGGGTATAGCCAGGGCGTCCTCTAGTTTAGAGAGGATTATCTTCTGTTGCACCTGGAGCCGGAGCAGTTGAAGCCGGTCGCGCTCCGCCGGGAGCAACCGACCATCATAGGCCTTCGCCTCCAAAAGGAGCATCTCGTAATTTTCGCGGACATACTTGGTCGCAACGCCGGCGTTCTTAACCATTTGGTCGTAAGCCTTGTCTGCGACCTCTGTCTGCTTCTTGTAAAATTCCCCGGCCAACTCTGCCTCCGCGGTGATTAGCTTTTGTTTGTTGAGGGCGATCTCTGCATCTTCTCGCCGGGAGAATCCAAAGAGAATATCCGCCGCCGACCCACGGCTGATTAAGCCCCAGAATGTCTTTGATGGTTCGACCGCCGCCTCCGCCTCGGCGCGAATCCGGCGCATGGCGTTTTCCATGGTGGCGAGCTGTTCATTGTCGTTCTGCCTGAGCTTGATTAAAAGCTCCGTGGCGTTTGCCCCCCGCTCCGTTTCGTCGGCTATGCTCTTGGCTGATTCCGCCGCTTCTCTAAACGGGTCAACGATCTTGTCCGCAATCGCCCCCACCGAGGCAATGCCGATACCCTGGAAGACGCCCTTCAGCACATCCCTGAAATCCAGTTTCTTGGCAATGACGCGTTGGAAATCATCGCCAAACTTAGACGCGGCCGCCTTGCCGGTTTCAAGGGCCGAGATCAGCCCAGAGGCATCCCCGCCGATACGCGCGATAATAGAAGAGTCGGGCATGTGAATGGCCTTTAGGCGATGACCGTCGATCCAGATGGCTCCCCTTGGAGGCGGACTACATCTAGTGCCCGTTCTGCCCGCCAAAGCGGCCTGGACTCTCTATTTTCTAGGACAAAGGCATCTGGTTGCAGCGCCTGAGCCGCCTGAAGCCTCATTACAACCGCACGATGAACGCCGGCCATTCTGGCAAGCCCGGCAGTATTGTGAAACGTAGCGGGGGGATGGTCGGTGACAAGGGTCATGCCACTGGGTTGCGCGTCAACGTGCGCCTTCCGCTACGCACCTCCTGCCGAGTCGGCATAGCCCTTGAGGTTGCGCCAGTCCACCTCAGCCAGCCCCCGCAGTTCCGCAAGCAGGGTGTTCTTGTCCTCC
>JBKJRX010000202.1:0-5804 GCA_046593155.1 Lacunisphaera sp. | reverse complement strand
ACGCCGCCGAGGGTGTCCATCTCGCGGAAGACATCGAGGATGCCCTTCTCGACCTGGCGCTCGAGCGCGAGCAGGCCGGGGGCGCCGCCGAAGAGGTTCATGGTGTGTTTGAAGATGCCGGATTCCTCCAGGATGATCGACTGGCCGTGCGAGGCGAGGAGCGCGAATTTCTCGGTCGGCGTGGTGAACGGCTCGTCGGTGGAGTTGGAGTGGCACGAATTGGTGTAATTCATGTACGCCAGCATCAGCTCGACGGCGGTGCGCGTGAGATTGTTCTGAAATTCGGCGGCGACGAGGGAGCGGCCGGACGTCTGGGTGTGGAGCTTGAGGATCTGCGCCTTGGGGCCGGCGCCGAAGACATCGCGCAGGCCGATGGCCCAGATGCGGCGGCAGACGCGGCCGAGCACGAGGTATTCCACGTCGAGACCGCAGTCCAAAAAGAACGAGAGCCGCGGGCCGAACTGGTTGACGTCGGCCCCGCGGGCCTTGAGCAGCCCGGTGTAGGTGAAGCCGTTGGAGAGCGTGAAGGCGGCCTGTTGCACCGGCGTGGCCCCGGCCTCGGCGATGTGGTAGCCGGAGATGGAGACGGGATACCACTTCGGCATGTTCGGCACGCACCACTCGATCATGTCGCACAGGAAGCGGAGCGAGGCGTCCACGGGAAAGATGACCTCGTTCTGGGCCTGCACTTCCTTGAGCATGTCGGCCTGGATGGTGCCGCGAAGATTGGCCACGCAATCGGAGCCAAAGCGGCGCTTGGCCGCGGCGATGAACATGGCCAGGATCGCCGGCGCCGGGGCGTTCATGGTCATGGAGACGGAGGCGTCCGCTCGCGTCAGGTCGAACCCGGCGAACAGCCGCGACATGTCCTCGACGGTGTCGATAGCCACGCCGCCTTCGCCGACCTTGCCGAGCACACCCTCGTGGTCGGAGTCGAGGCCGTAGAGAGTGGGACCATCGAACGCGGTGGAGAGGCGCAGGCTCTTCTGGTGCGTGTTGAGGTATTTGAAGCGCGCGTTGGTGTCCTCGGCGAGCCCGAGGCCGGCGAAGAGGCGCATCGGCTCCTCGCCCGTGCCCGTGACCTTGTCGAGATACATCTCGCGGTAGGCAGCGGTGGCGTAGGGGAACTGGCCGGGGAAACCCTGGCCAAGCAAATATTCGGCGATGGCGCCGGGCTCGTCGGTGTCGGGCAGGGCGAGGCGCGGCAGTGGCGTGCCGGTCGGCGACCTGGTCATCTCGACCGAGGCACGGAGCTGCGCCCACTTGGCGCGGAGCTCGGCGGCGAACTTTGGGTCCATGCGCGCACGAGCCACCTCGGTGGCCACATGGGCGTTGTAGGCGTCGATCGAGTCGGCGATTTTACCGAGAGAGCTCATGAGCAAAGGGCGGCGTGGTTTACGGTAGGGGCGCTTGCCCTCAAGCGCCCTGAGGGCCGTTGGGGGCAACGGCCCCTACCAAGGATGCGTGGTTCGTTAATTTGGTCACGAGAGCTTCAGTTGGCAGGCTTTCTCGCCGCCCTGGGCAAGGTCGAGGTCCCCGAGCTTTGCGATGGCGGCGAAAAGCGCGTCTACGCCGGGGTCGAAATGCTTGGCGGCGGTCGTGGCGTGGAGCTGCTGCCCCTTGCCGTTCTGGTTGAGCCGGGCCTGGATCTCGGCCTTCGCCGTGTGCGCCATGGGATGGTCGCACTTGTTGAGGGCGACGAGGTCGGCGCCGTTGAGGAGGGCGATCTTCTGGAGCTGGATCAGTCCGCCGTAATAGGGCGCGAGGACGAAGAGCGTGGCATCGACGAGTTTCGGGCCCGAGCCGAAGATCCGGAACGGGTCGCTTTCCTGGCCGACGCCGACGGACTCGACGAGGATGAGGTCGAACTCGCCGGAGGCTTTCAGGATGTCGATGGCGGCCGGCGCGGCGGCGGAGAGGCCGGTCAGGCTGCCGCGAGTGGCGAGCGAACGGAAGAACACGCGGTCGTCCTGTGCGTAGATGGCGCTTACGCGGTCGCCAAGGATGGCGCCGCCGGAATCCGGGTGTGACGGGTCATTGGCGAGCAGGGCGATGCGGCCGGTGGGGTTGGCGCGCAGGAAGCGGGACGTCAGCTCGTCGATGAGCGTGGACTTGCCGGCGCCGCCCGGGCCGGCCACGCCGACGACGAAGGATTGGCGTTTGATTTTCTGCAGGGCGGGATCACCGGATCCCGCCTTCTTCGGGTTCGCGGCGGGATGCGGAGATCCTGCCCTGCATTCGGCGATCGTGATCGCCCGCGCCAGCGCGCGGTCGCCCTTGAATCGGGCGTTCAGCTTCGCGGGGCGCGCGTAGTCGCGTTTGATCTCGGCCATCATGTCGGCGAGCGGCGTGCCGGCGAAATAGATGCGGTCGGTGCCCTGGCGCTTCATCACGCGTTCGTCGGCGTGGGTGATGGTGCCGCCGCCGCCGCCGAAGACCGGGATGTCGCGGTTGCCGGATTTCTTCAGCTGGTCGGCAACTTCCTTGAAAAAGACGATGTGCCCGCCGTTGTAGGAAGAAAGGCCGACGACATTGACGTCCTCTTGGATCGCGGCGCGCACGATGGCCGCCGCCGACTGATGATAACCAAGGTAGATGACTTCGATGCCGTGGCGTGCCAGTTCGATGTTGATGGTCGTAACAGCGCTGTCGTGTCCGTCGCAGACTGGCACGGCGGTCAGGATGCGGAGCGGGGCGGGGGATTTGGCGGCAGCCATAGCTGGGAGGAAAGGGAGTAATTGGCGGGGTGCAATGGCCGAGCGTCCGGGCAGGCATCGGTGGAGTTGTTTGCCCCGTTTGGCGTATAACGGCATGATCAGTCCAGGGCTTGTTTGCCGGGTGGAAACTGCTAGTTTCTAAGGAATTTCAGCGAAGGCCGTTAATCCCCTATCTGCCATGGCGCACCACCCCGTTTCCCGCCGCCGGTTTCTCGGACAGCTTTCTGCGGCCACGGCATTGGCCCTGACCCCGTATGCCGGGTGGGCGAGCGACCCGATCAGGAAACTGGGCGTGGCTCTCGTGGGCCTCGGCCGCTACTCCACCGGCCAGCTCGGACCGGCGTTGCGCGCGACGAAGTTCTGCCGGCTGGCCGGTGTGGTGACCGGTGATCCAGCGAAGGGCACGCAGTGGGCCAAGGACTACGGGTTTTCGGAAAAAAACATCTATGGTTACGACACGATGGCCCGGCTCGCCGGCAACCCGGACATCGACATCATCTATGTGGTCACGCCGAACGGCCTGCATGCCGGGCATGCCATCGCGGCGGCCAAAGCGGGCAAGCACGTTATCATCGAAAAACCCATGGCCAATACCGTCGCGGAGTGCGACGCCATCCTCGCGGCCTGTGCGGCGGCCAGGGTGAAGCACTCGATCGGTTACCGGTTGTTCTGGGACCCCTACCACACCGAGCTGCGACGGCTGGCGCGCGAGGAGGACTTCGGGACGTTCATGAAGATGAAGGGCGACCGCGCCTTCGTGATGGGCGACTGGCACTGGCGCGCTGACAAAAAGCTGGCCGGGGGCGGACCGCTGATGGATCTCGGGGTTTATCTTATCCAAGGCGCCTGCATGGCGAAAAACGGGCTTGCCCCCCTCGCGGTGACGGCGGCCGAGCTGTCGAAGATCCGGCCGGAGATTTCCAAGGACACGGAGGAGACGATCCGCTGGACCATGGAGTGGGCCGACGGTGCGGCCGGGGAGTTCACCACGAGCTACCAGCAGAACGTCGACCGTTTCCGGGCCGAGGGGGCGAAGGGCTGGATCCATTTCAAGGAACGGGCATTCGGCTACCGCGTGACGGCGCCCGAGACCAGCCATGGTCCGCTGAGTTACCCGGGGCCAAACCAGCAGGCGCTGCAGATGGATGCTTTTGCGCGGCATGTGCAAGACCTGGAACCGACGCCCGTGCCGGGCGAGATGGGCCGGCGGGACCTCACGATCATCGAGGCGATCTACCGCGCCGCCGCGAGCGGCCGGCGCGAGTTGGTGCAGGCGTAAACCCAGCCCATGCTCGCCGACCTCCGCCTCGCCCTCCGTTCGTTGATGCGTTCGCCGGGCTACACGACGGTCGTCATCGCCATCCTGGCGCTCGGCATCGGCACTTGCGCGGCGCTGCACAGCAACCTTGAGGGAACCCTGCTGTATCGTTACAAGTTTCCGCAGATCGACCGGCTCGTCCGCATCGAGTCGATCTACCAGGGCAATTCCTATCCCTCCCAGACGTGGCTGCCCCGTTACCTCGCCTACAGGGAGCAGGCCAAGTCCATCGCGAGCATCGCGGGCGGGTCAAGCGACATCCTTAACCTGGTGGTCAATGGCGAGCCGGAGGGCGTGGTGGCGGCCCGGGTCACGGCGAACTACTTCACCATGCTCGGGGTAGCTCCCGTGCTGGGCCGCACATTCCTGCCCAACGACGAGCAGCCCGGCTTGGACAACGTGGCGGTGCTTACGCACCAGCTCTGGCGCACCCGGTTCGGCGCTGACCCGGCGGTCCTCGGCACGGAGATCCGGCTCAACGAGCGCCTCTACCAGGTCGTGGGGGTGCTGCCGGAGAATTTCCGCACCCCGCCCAACGCGTCGTTCGGCCGCGTGTTCATCCCCTTTGTAATGCCGACGGTGGCGACGCCGCAGACGGCCTACACCAGCATCGGCACGATCGCCCGGCTGAAACCCGGCGTCACGCGCGAACAGGTGCAGACCGAATTGCGCACGATCCTGCCGGAGAAGGGCCAGCCCTATGCCGAAAACATGGGCAAATTCGCGGCGGTCGTGCCCGCCATCGACTTTCAGCCCGAATTCTCCGGTGCCCAGCGCTACCGGCTCATGGAATGGACGGCGGTGGTCGCCGTGGTCTTCCTCTATCTCATCGCCTGCGTGAATGCCGGCAGCCTCATGCTCGTGCGCTCGCTGGCCCGCCGGCGGGACGTGGGCATCCGGTTCGCCTTGGGCGCAAACCGTTGGGCCGTGGCGCGGCCGCTATTCGCCGAGGCGCTCGTGCTCTCGGCGGCGGCGATCGGCCTCGGCGTGCTGGTGGCCAAGTGGTTCATGCCGGCGCTGCTGGCGATCGCGCCGGGCGCGGAGGACAATTCCTTCGAAGTGATCCAGCTGAGCAGGCAGACGATCGGCTGGCTGGCGCTGCTCGGCCTGCTGACCGGCCTGCTGGTCGCCAGCGGCCCGGCTTGGAGCGCCGCGCGGATGAATGTCAACGAGGCCATGAAGGACAGCACCGCGGGCGGCGGCGAAAGCCGGCGCATGCGCCGGGTGCGCAGCGCCCTAGTGGTGATCGAGGCGGCGCTGGCCGTGGCCTTGCTGGCCGGCACCGGCCTGATGGTCCGCACCTTCCAGCGGCTGCAGGATTACGACCCGGGCTTCCCGACGGCGAACCGGTTCATTGTCAACGTGCGGATTTCGCGCGAGGAAAACATGAAGTCGGAGGTCCGCCTCGAGCGCTACAAGCAGGTGGTGGAGCGACTGAAGGCGGTGCCGGGCGTCACGGGCGCGAGCATGGCGCTCAACTTCAACCCGATGCATCACGGCGGAAAGATCAAGCTCGTGGGGCGCCCCGAAGCCGGGGAAATCGACGCCACGGGATCGATCATGGCCGCCGATTTTCTCGACTTGATGGGGGTGCCGCTTCGCGCGGGCCGGCCCTTGGGAGAGTTGCGACCGGGCGATCCGGTTTCGGTCGTGGTAAGCGAGACTTTCGCCCGGAATTATTTCCCGGGACGGAGTCCGCTCGGGGAGCGGCTCGAACTGAACCCGCAAAACAAATTCGAGATCGTCGGGGTGGTGGGAGACATCCGCTC
>JBKJRX010000070.1:0-30403 GCA_046593155.1 Lacunisphaera sp. | reverse complement strand
CGCGCATCGCGAGGAAGGAGGCGGCGCGGATGTGGTCAAAGGTCTCCAGCTCGCTGACCTCGAGGATAACCTTGAGCGTGGCTTGGCCGCAGGCCTGCACCACGGCGGCGATCTCGTCCTGCACCAGCTGGAATTCACCGGCGAGGAATGAGCCGCGGTTGATGACCATGTCGATCTCGTCGGCGCCGTCAGCGACCGCCGCCTTGACCTCGGCGAGCCGGGTCCGGAGCGGGGCCTGGCCGGACGGAAAAGCGGTGGCGACCGAAGCGATGCGGACGGGGGTGTCCTCACCCAGCGCCCGGCGGGCATATTTTACCATGGCCGGATATACACAAACGGCCGCAACGGTCGGGATTTCGGGGTCGTCGTGTGGGCTGCGGGCCTTCTGGCAGAGCGACTCAACCTTGCCCGGGGTGTCCTTGCCCTCGAGGGTGGTGAGGTCGACCATCGAGGCAGCCAACTTAAGGCCGAACAGCTTGGACCCCTTCTTGATGCTGCGGGTGGTGTATTTGGCGACACGTTCCTCGATGCCCACGTAATCGACCGTGCCGATTTCATTGAACAATCGCCGGAACGCGGCATGAGCAGTGCCTGTCATGGTTCGCTTAATATCCGCCCTCCACCTCCTGAAAACAACGTCAAAGTCGGCACTCGTCGCCCTGCTTTGGCTGCCGGCCGCCCTGCCGGGCGCCGCGGCCGGCACTCCAGCCTATGTCGGGCCGGTCGAAGCCGGCCAGCTGGCCGAGCCGCAAAACCAGGAGACCAGCGGCCTCGCTGTCTCACACCGCACGCCGGGCCTGCTCTGGACGCACAACGACAGCGGAGGCGACCCGGTGCTGTTCGCCCTGAATGCCGACGGCTCGTTGCGCGGCAAGGTCCGGGTGGAGGGCGTGACCAACCTCGACTGGGAGGAGATGACCTCGTTCGAACTGGACGGAAAGCCGTGGCTGCTGATCGCTGACATCGGCGACAACTACGCGGTGCGCCCAAAGTGCGTGCTGCATTTGCTCCCCGAACCCGAGGCCGCGCTTCTTGCGCCGGACAAGGAACTCGGACTGCGCCCCGAATACTCCATCAACTTTATCTACGAGGACGGGGCGCGCGATGCTGAGGCGCTGGCCGTTGATACGAAGGAGCGGGCGATCTATATTCTCTCCAAGCGTGACGACACGCCGCGACTCTACCGACTCCCGCTGGCCGCCGCCCCAGCGACCCAACCCGCCACCGCCCGTTTTCTCGGCCTCGTGCCACATCTCCCCCAGCCCACCATCCTGCAGCGGAATGTCCGGATCCCCACCCAGGGGTTTCTTGGCTGGCCGACCGCGATGGGATTTTCCCATGACGGCACGCTGGCCTTGGTGCTTGTCTATGGAGAACCCCTGCTCTTCCCCCGCCCCGACGGCGAAACCTGGGCCCACGCGCTCGCGCGCGAGCCCATCAAGCTCTCGCGGCACCAGTTACCCCAGGCGGAAGCGGCCTGCTTCGCACCGGACGACCGCGCTATTTTTGTCGGCTCCGAGAAAACCATGCAACTCCTGCGCTACGACCGGAAGTAGCCGGCCGCGCCGCGCCGCGCTTGCCAGCGCCAGCCGCGTGGCTAGTTTGCGCCCATGAGCGAACCCGCCCATTCCACCGAGCCGCAAGGCGAGCTGGTCATCCGCACCATCGCGATGCCGGCCGATACCAACGCCAACGGCGACATCTTCGGCGGCTGGCTTCTCTCGCAGATGGACCTCGGAGCCGCCATCTGTGCGCGCAACCTCTCCCGCTCCCGCGTCACGACGGTCGCCATCGACGCGATGACGTTCATCGCGCCCGTCTACGTCGGCGACATCGTCAGCTGCCACGCCACCCTCATCAAGGTCGGCCGCACCTCCATGCGCATCGCCGTCGAGGCCTGGGCCCAGCGAACCAAGGGCGGCGAACTGGTCCGCGTCACCGCGGGCGTGTTCACCTACGTCGCCATCGACGATGCCGGCCGCCCCTGGCCCGTGCATCGGACCTAAAGGCCATGAAACACCTGTCCCGCCTGCTCCTGTTGCTCGCCCTGACTGCCGGCCGGCTTGGGGCCGCCGAGGATGCGCCGATCGCCGCGGTGCGCGTGGCCGACGATGAACGCGTCGCCGCGACCATCGCCGCCGACCCCGCCCGGTTGGACGCGCTCCTCTCCGACCAGCTGCACTACGCCCACTCCAATGGCTTCATCGACGCCAAGGCCTCTTTCATCGAGTCGCTGACCAGCCGGCGCACAGTCTATGAATCGGTCGAATATGCACAGCGCGATTTCATCCCAGCCGGGCCGGGCGTCATGCTGATGAAGGGCCGGGTTTTCTTCCGGGTCGGCCTCGGTGCGCACCGGAACCTCATCGACCTGAACTTCCTCGCGGTCTGGCGCGAAGAGGGCGGTCGCTGGCGTTTCCTCGCCTGGCAGTCCTGCAAGAATCCGGTGCCGGCCCCGGCAAAGTAGGCACAGGTTCCGGCTATTTGGGCGGGAGGGGCTTTATGCCCCGACGGGAATTGAGCCACGCTCGTTATGTCGGGGCATAAAGCCCCTCCCACGGATCTATCAAACAGGCTCTACCTGGGTTACCCTGCCACCCGCTTCGCGCTCATTCCTTCCGGGCGGGATTGCCCCAGCGCTCCAAGGCCGCCTTGAGGTCGCCGACCTGCACGGGCTTCACAATGTAATCGTCCATGCCGGCCTCGAGGCAGAGCTCACGATCGCCCTGCATGGCGTTGCCGGTCATCGCGACCAGGCGCGGCCGTGCGGATTCGCGCGCCGACCAGTTGGCGCGAATCCGCCGGGCGGCCTCATAACCGTCCATCTCTGGCATCTGCACGTCGAGGAAGATGATGTCGAAGGCCTTGGTTTCAAGTGCCTGCAGGACTTCCGCGCCGTTCGCCACCACATCGGCGTTATAGCCGAAGCGCTTGAGCAGCATGAGCGCCACCTTTTGGTTCACGGCGTTGTCGTCGGCGACCAGCAGCCGCAGCGGCAGACTTACCGCGAGATTGGTGCCGGCGGGTCCGAAGGGTGACGTCGCGGGGGCGCGCTTCTCCTGGCCGGAAGCGCCCGTGAGTGCGCGCACGAGCACCTCCAGCAGCGGCGCGGGACGGAGCGGCTTCACGGCGAAACCATCGATCACCGGGGCCAGGAGGCCGGCCCGGGCGCGCTGCGCGGAAAGCAGCAGCACGGCGGCATCCTTCGCCGCCGGCAGGGCGCGCAGGCGGGTGATCGCCGCGGCAATATCCTCCCCCAGCAAACTGTCGTCCAGCAGGAGCGCGGCATAGGGCGTGGTCGTCGCGCGCAAGTTTGCCTCGGCGGCCGCAAGGCCGTCGGCTGCAGCCAGCTCAAGTCCCCAGGTTTTCGCGAGCAGCGCCAGTGCCTGGCGTTGTGCCTGGTTGTCCTCCAACAGCAACACGCGCCGGCCCCGCAAGGCGGACGATCCGCCCTCCCACGCGGGCCGCTCATCGGCACCCGGGCGCACGATGATAGTGAAGTGGAATTTCGAACCGCGGCCGGCCTCGCTCTCCACCCACATGCTCCCGCCCATCAGCTCGGCCAGACGCTTGCTGATGGCGAGGCCGAGGCCGGTGCCGCCGAACTGCCGCGTGGTCGAGCTGTCCACCTGGCTGAACGACTGGAAGAGCCGGCCCAGCTTGTCCGCCGGGATGCCGATGCCCGTGTCGGCCACCGCGAAATGCAACCCAAGCTCGTCCGACTTCGCGTTCTCCTGCGGATCGACGGACACCGTGACCTCCCCCTTCGCGGTGAACTTCACCGCGTTGCCGACCAGATTGACAATCACCTGCCGCAGCCGCGTGACATCACCGACGACGAGCGCCGGCGTGGCGGGATCGACCAGCACCACCAGGTCGAGGCCCTTCTCGGCGGCCTTCGGCGCGAGCAGCTCGATCGCCTCCTCAAGGCATTGCCGGAGGTTGAAGGGATGCGTTTCCAACTCGATCTTGCCCGATTCGATTTTCGAAAAATCCAGGATGTCGTTGATGATCGTGAGCAGACTATCACCGGAACTGCGCACGATCTCGACGCAATCGCGCTGCTCGGCGCTCAGCGGCGTGTCGAGCAGGAGCGTGGTCATGCCAATCACGCCGTTCATCGGCGTGCGGATCTCGTGGCTCATGTTGGCGAGGAATTCCGACTTCGCACGCGTGGCCTCCTCAAGTTTCTGGTTGAGCGAGATGAGGGCGGTGTTGCTGTCCACCAGTTGCTGCTGGCTTTCGCGGAGTGCGCGATAGGCGGCGTCACGCTGGAGCTGGTTCAGATGCGCCCGGGAGTGGTGGCGGATGCGCGCGATCAGCTCGATTTTGTCGGGCAGCTTGACGAGATAATCGTTGGCCCCGGCGGCGAACGCCTCGCTCTTTACCGCCGCCTCCTCCTTGGTCGAGAGCACGATGATCGGGACGTCCCGGGTTGGCGGGCTGGCGCGATACTGGCGCACGAGGGTCAACCCATCCACGCCGGGCATCACGAGGTCTTGCAGGATGACCGTCGGTTTGATCTGGCCGGCGACCTTGAGGGCGTCAGCGGAATCGGCGCAGTAATGGTAGTCGATGTCCGGCTGGTTGGCCAGGGCGCGGCGGATGGCCTCGCCGACCATCGCCTGATCATCCACCAGAAGCACCATCACCCGGTATTCGTTGGACGGCAGGGTTGTCATTGTTCGGAACTCATTATTTTTGCGGATAAAAGCGTGGAACCGTCAGGCGCTATTTCATGCGACCAAACACCGTCACCACCTTGGGGGCGATCTGATCGAGCGGCAGGATGTCCACCGCGGCGCCCAACGTGGCCGCGGCTTTCGGCATGCCGTAAACGGCGCTGCTGGCCTGATCCTGCACGATGGTGTGGCGACCCTGGTTGCGCAAAGCCTTCAGGCCTACCGCGCCGTCGCGGCCCATGCCGGTCAGCAACACGCCGACCGCCTCGCCCGCCCAATGTTGCGTGACACTCTGAAAAAACACATCCACCGACGGCCGGTAGACATATTCGCGGGGGTGCGGGGTGTAGCCGAGCGTGCCATCCGCGCGCAGGGCGAGGTGGTCGTTGGTGCCGGCGAGCAACACCACCCCGGCCGCCGGTCGCTCGCCTTCGCGCGCCACGCGCACGGGCAGTTTGGCGTCGCGGCCCAGCCAGTCCGCCATGCCGCCGGCAAACTGCTCGTCCACATGTTGAATCACGACGAGGGCCGCGGGAAAATCCTTCGGCAGACCGGACAGCACCTTCGCCACCGCCGCCGGCCCGCCCGCCGATGCGCCGATCGCAAGGAGGCGGCCGTGCTGTGCCGCCGTATTGGCCGCGGGCCCGGGAGACGCCGGCGGGTGGCTGCTCCGGTCCCCGATCAGTTTCGCAATGGTGTCGATTTTGGTGAGCAGCGGCGCCGCACTCACGCGCGGGTCGCCCGTGCCGAGCGCCGGCGTGTCCACGGCGTCGAGCGCGCCGTGGCCCATCGCCTCGAAGACCCGCCAGGCATTGGCGCCGACACTCACGGTGACCACGAGGATCGCACACGGTGAGCCCGCCATGATCCGCCGCGTGGCTTCGACGCCGTCCATCACAGGCATCAGCAGGTCCATCAACACGAGATCGGGCGGGTCCTTGGCGCAGAGCGCCACGGCCTCCCCGCCGTGCCGCGCGACCCAGGCGATCCGGTGCATGGGCTTCAACGCCAGGGCGCGTTTCAGCGCCTCGACGGCGAGCGGCAGGTCGTTGACGATCCCAATTTTCATGCGCCGGCCTCGCCGATCAGATCCACCACGGCCTGGAGCAGGGTCTCGTCGTGGAAGCTGCCCTTCGTGAGATAATAATCGGCGCCGGCGTCAAGCCCGCGGCGGCGGTCCTCCTCGCGATCCTTGTAGGAAACGATCATGATGGGCAGCGCCTTCAGCGCGGGATCCTTCTTGATCAGCGTGACCAGCTCGATGCCGTCCATGCGCGGCATGTCGATGTCGGTCACGACAAGGTTGAAATGGCCGGTGCGCACGGCGTTCCAGCCGTCCATGCCGTCGACCGCGATCTCGACCTCGTAGCCGCGGCTCGCGAGCAGCTTGCGCTCCAGCTCGCGCACCGTGAGCGAGTCGTCGACGACGAGCACGCGCTTGCGCTGCTGCGCGTCATCCGCGGCCGAGGCGCCGCGGACCTTGCTGAGCCGGCCGCCGGAAACCAGTTTCTCGACCGAGCGCACCAGGTCCTCGACGTCGACGATCAGGACCGGGGCGCCGTCTTCCATGAGCGCGGCGGCGGCGATGTCCTTGATCTTGCCGAGGCGGGCGTCGAGGGGCTGCACGACCAGCTCGCGCTCGCCGAGAAAACGGTCCACCACCAGCGCGTAAGTGCCCGTGTGCTCGCCGACGACGATCACGGGCAGCTCTGCACCGGCCGGTTTCGGCTCGTCGCCCGCCAGCACCTGGTGCGCCGCCACAAGGCCGATCTGGCGGCCGTCGAAATTGAAATGCTGCCGCCCTTCGAGCAGCTCGATTTTTTCCCGCGCCAGCCTCAGGGTGCGCACGATGTAGGCGAGGGGAAAGGCGTAGGGCTCGCCGCCGATGTCCACCAGCAGCGTGCGCACGACCGAGAGCGTGAGCGGCAGCTGCAAGAGGAAGCGGGTGCCCTTGCCCGGCACCGAGGAAACGCGCACGGTGCCGCGCACCTGCTTCACCATGTTCTGCACGACATCGAGGCCTACGCCGCGGCCGGAGATTTCGGTGACCGTCTCCTTCATCGTGAAGCCGGGCAGGAACAGGAACTCCAGCAGCTCCGCCTCGCTCAATTTTTGCGCGGTCTCAGCATTGGTCAGGTTGCGCGCCACGACCTTTTCACGGAGCCGCTCGAGATTGATGCCGTGGCCGTCGTCGGCCACGATGATTTGGAGGGTGCCCGCGCTGTGCCGGGCTTCGAGACGCACGACACCCTCGGCGGGTTTGCTGGCGTCGCGGCGGCCCTCGGGCGACTCGATGCCGTGATCGACGGCGTTGCGCAGCAGGTGGCCGAGCGGCGCCTCGAGTTTCTCCAGGATGTCACGGTCCACCTGGGTGGCCTCGCCGACGATTTCGAGTTTCACCTGCTTGCCGAGCGTCCGGCCCACGTCGCGCACCATGCGTGGGAACCCCTGGATGCCGTCGGCAAACGGCCGCATCCGCACCGCCAGCGCTTCGTCGTAGAGCCGGTGGGCGAGGTTGGTCGAGCGGCGGTCGAACAGCTCCAGCTCCTCAAGGCGCTGCGAAAGAAATTGGTGGCACTCCAGCACGCGGCGTTGCGCCTCGGCCTGGGCGGTCTGCGCGGCCTCGGGCAAAGCCAACCCGGAACTCGCTTCCCGCAAGCCGTCGAGCGTGCGGCCGAGATCGTAGTGCAGCCGCTTGAGCCGGAGCAGCGACTCGGCAAACGGCTTCAGCCAGCGCGACTCGACGAGCGACTCGCTGGCCAGCGCGAGCAGCCGGTTCAGGTTTTCCGCCGTCACGCGCAACACGCGGTCGGCTGCCTCCGCCGCCGCCGGCGCGGGAATCGCGGCAGGTTTCCCTTCGGCGGGTGCGGCGGCCGGGGGGGCTGCGTCGGGCGCGTTAATGAGGGCGGTGAGAAAGGCGTCGATCTCCGGTTTCCTTTCCCCCGTCCATTGCGCGGCCTCGGCCTCGGGGGTTTGCGCGATGCGGGCGAGCAGATCCACGCCGCGCAGCAGCAGGTCGATCCGCCCCTGGTGGAGCCGGAGGCGGCCTTGCTGCGCGGCGACGAAGCAGTCCTCCATTACGTGCGCCACGTTCACGCCCGCGTCGAGTCCGACGATGCGGGCCGCGCCCTTGAGCGAGTGTGCCGCGCGCATGGCGGCCTCGAGGTGATCGGCGGCGGCGGGATCGCGCTCAAGCGCCAGGAGCCCGGCGGTGAGCACCTGCGCCTGGTTCTCCACTTCCACGCGGAAGAGGTCGAACATCGAGAAATTGCTCAGGTCGTCGCTCAAGCGAGGCTCCGGTTCAACGTGTGGAACAGCAGCTGGTCGTCGAGGCAGCCGACCGTCCGGTCCTGCCACGTGAGCACCGATTTCGTGTAGGTGGCCGTGGCTTTCGCGACCGTCGCGGGCACAGCCTTCAGCTCGCGCGGCTGGCAACGGTAGATGCCATGCACTTCGTCCACGGGAAACACGAGGCGGCTGCCCTCGCGGCTGATCACGAGCAGCCGCCGGGGCAGCGCGGGGGCCTGGTCCTTCCTGGTTTCGGGAGCCTGTTCGAGGCCGAGCACGGCGCCCAGCGACACGCACACCAGCAGCGCGCCGCGCACGTTGGTGAGGCCGAGCACGAGGCCGTTGCGCCGGTGCGGCAGCGAATGCACCGCGCGCAGCGTGGCCACTTCCTTGAACACCGCGGTCGGCAGCGCCAGCCATTCGGCGCCGATCCGGAAGATCACCACCGACTGCGTGCCGGCCTCCCCGGCCTGCTGCGCGCCGGCGAAATGCCCCGTCCATTCGTCGAGGTGGCCGGCGGGCAAATCAGCGTCGAGCAGCTTGGCGGCGGAGGCGGAATATACCGGGCAGTTGCGGCAATGCACATGGCGCTCCAGTTCGGGGCACGAGCCGTCGCCGCGCACGCCGATCTTGTTCCAGCAGTCGTTGAGGCCGGCGCGGGTGAAGGGCGCGGAAGTGTCGGCGGTGTCGCTCATGTCAGGTCCGGGCCTTTTGTTCGAGCCGCCGGGCACGGTCGTTCATGACCTTCGCCCCCGCCTGGTCGCCCTGCCCGCCGAGCAGCAACGCGAGCTGCACCAGCGTCTCGTGGTGCTGCGGATCGAGGTAGAGCGCCTTGCGGTAAAACCCGGCGGCGTCCGCGTGGCTGCCGCTGGCGTCGCGCACGAGGCCCAGCACATAAAACGCCTTGGCGGACGGGCCGTGCGCCTGCAGGTGCGCTTCGCACTCCTTGGCGGCCTCGACGAGCCGGCCTTGATCGGCGAGCTGGATGGCATGATCGATCACAGGATCGGGTGGCGCCGACGACACGGCCGCGGTGACCGGCGAATGCGCGATGACCGAACTGAACGGCCGCGGCCGCGCCGGCGACACGACGCGCGCCGGCGGCAGGCGGCGCGGGGGAGGGAGGGCGCTGGCCGGCGGTTCGGGGGGCGACGCGGCACCGGCTGGCCGGAACGCAAAGGCCAGCGGCACTTTCGCCGACACAAACGCGTGACTCAACAGCAGCCCTGTCTCCGACGGGCCGACGAAGAGGCAGCCTTGCGGCGCGAGCCGCCGCGCAAGCGCCGTGATGGCACGATCCTGCGTGGCGCGATCAAAGTAGATCAGGAGGTTGCGGCAGAATACGACGTCGTAGGGCTCGGCGCCCGGCAGCAGGCAGGCGTCGAGGATGTTGCCCTGGCAAAACTGCACCTGCCGGCGCACGGCGTCGCCGAGCTGCCAGCCCGCGCCCGCGGGCACGAAGTGCCGGTCGCGAAAAGCCAGTTCGCCGCCACGGAACGAATTCCGCCCATACACGCCGCGCCGTGCGTGGTCGAGCGCCCGCCCGCTGATGTCGAGTGCATCGATCCGGAAACGCTCCGCCGGAAATCCCGCGTCGAGCAACGCCATCGCCACCGAATACGGTTCCTCGCCGGTCGAGCACGGCAGGCTTAGCATGCGCAGCACACCCCCGGGATGCGGGCGCAGCCCTTCCTCGCCAACCATCCGCGCGAGCGCCGCGAACGCCTCGCGGTCGCGGAAAAACCAGGTTTCCGGCACGATGACGGCCTCGATCAATTCCTGCAGCTCGTCGGCGGAAGACTGCACCCGCTCCAGATAGGCGCCGGCATCGTTCAGCCCGCAGGCAGCGAGCCTTTGGTGCACCACGCGTTCAATGGCCGGCACGCCGATCGAGACGGCGTCGAGCCCCATCGTCCGCTTCAGCAGGTCTTCAAAGCCGGCGGGCATCAGGCGTCCGCCTCCACGGTTGGCCTGAACAACACCTCGCGCACGGATTCAGGGAGGAGCTTGTCCACCTCGATCCATTGAATCAGGCCGCGCGCGTCTTTCACGACCGGCCCAAGGTAAGGCGCGCCGTCTGTCCGCACGCCGGACGCGACGAAATCGCCGGGTTCGCGGCGCAGGGTCTCCGTCGCCTTCTCGGCGATCAGGCCGAGCAGCCGCTTCGTGCCGGTCGCGTCGGGATAATGCACGAGCAGCAGGCGCGTGCTGAGCCGCGCGTGCGCCGGGCGGCCGAGGGTGAGCGCGCTGAGATCGAGCACCGGCACGGGTGCGCCGCGGTAAGTGAAGACGCCGACCACGCCGGCAGGGGCGTGCGGGATTTTTTTCACCTGCACCAGCGGCAGCACTTCGGCCACCTGCGCGGCCTCGAGCGCGTAGCTGTCGCGACCGAGTTGGAAGAGGATGAAGAGCATCGCGGGGCTCAGAGGTTGATGCGTTCGACCCCGGCCTTCAGGCCTCGGGCGGTCACGTTGAGCTGTTCGATGGCGAGACCCGACTGGCGGAGCGACTCCACGGTCTGCTGCGCGGCCTCGCTGAGCTGGGAGAGCGCCTCGCTGATCTGCTGGGCGCCGGTCGCCTGGGCCTGCATCCCTTCGTTCACGCTTTCGAAACGCGGTGTCATCGTCTGCACGTGCGAGATGATCTGCGCGAGCTGTCCGCCGACCTGCCGGACTTCGTCGACCCCCCGGCGGACCTCCTCGGAAAACTTGTCCATGCCCATCACGCCGGCGGAGACGGCGGAGAGCATCTCCTTCACCATTTGCTCGATGTCGTAGGTGGCGACGGCGGTCTGGTCGGCGAGGCGGCGGATTTCCGTGGCGACGACAGCGAAGCCGCGGCCGTATTCGCCGGCTTTTTCGGCTTCGATGGCGGCGTTGAGCGAGAGGAGATTGGTCTGGTCGGCGACCTTGGTGATGGTGGTGACGACTTGGCTGATATTGCCGGCCTTCTCGTTGAGCACGGCGAGCTTGACGTTGATGGTGCCGGCGGCGGCCATGATGTGGCGCATGGTTTCCTCCATGCGGGTGAGGCCGGCCTGGCCGCTGCCAGCGAGCGTGGCGGACTGCTCGGCGACGTTCGAGACTTCGCCCATCGTTTTCACCAGTTCTTTCGAGGTGGCGGAGATTTCCTTGGAGGTGGCGCCGATCTCGGTGGTGGTGGCGGCGATCTCGCTCGCGGTGGCCTGCTGCTCCTTGGCGGTGGCGGCGATCTCGGTGATGGAGGTGTTCACCTGGAGGCTGGATTTTTTCACCTCGGAGACGAGGGCGGCGAGCTTGCGGGTCATCTCGGCGAGGGCGTTGCCCATGACATCGCGCTCGGACTGGGGCTTGAACTCGACCGTGAGATCGCCAGCGGCGACGCGATTCGCCGCGACGCTGAAGGTGCGCAACGAGTCGAGCAGGCGGGTGAAGGCCCGCGTGAGCTGGCCAATCTCGTCGGTGGAGTCGCGCGGGGGCAGGTGGACCGTGAGGTCTCCCTCGCTCGCCGTGGTGGCGGCGGCGGCGAGCGCCTGCAAGGGGCGACTGAGCGAACGGCTGAGGCGGAACGCGGCGTAAATGCCGAGGAGGAGGATGAGGATACCGAGAACAATCGCGGCGTTACGCAGCTTGGCGGCGTGTTCCACCTCGGCGTCGATCTCCTCACGCGTCTGGGTGATGAAGCGCTCGACCAAGGCGTCCTGCTCGACCCGCACGGGGAGGTAGCTTTCGGTGTAAAACGCGGTGGTGGCGGCGCGGTCCTTGGCCGACATGTCCATGAACTGGTTTTCAAGTTTGTTGAGCGTCTTGGCGTCGAAGTCTCCGATATCGTCGAGGGCGCGCACGAGTCGAGGGTGGTCGGCGAGGAGTAATTTGGCCTCGTCCACCGCCTTGATGAGATCCGCGTCGGCGGCGAGCTTGCGTTGGCGTTCGGTTTCGGGGGAGGACGTGAGCAACATGCCGCGCATGGCATCGCTCATCTGGAGCATGTCGTAGCGGATGCGATCGGCGGTGCTGAACGCGGTCGCGCGGCGGTTCCTGGTGGCGGTGTCGCGAACCTCGGCGACGACGACCAACGCGGAGGCGAGGAGCAAGGCGGCGAGCAGGGCTCCGAGGAGCGCGAGCAGGCGTTGGGCGATGGGGAGATTTTTCATTTAATGGGTGCGGTGGCGGGCAGCGGGTCAGGCCCGGAGTTTGAAGCGGGAGATACCGTTGCGCAGGCCGCTGGAGACTTTGTTCAGTTCATCGATGGCCATGCCCGATTGACGGAGCGACTCGACGGTCTGCTGGGCGGCCTCGCTGAGCTGGGTGAGCGCCTGGCTGATTTGCTCCGCGCCGGTCGCCTGGGCCTGCATGCCTTCGTTCACGCTTTCCACCCGCGGCGCGAGCGCCTGCACCTGCGAGATGATCTGCGCGAGCTGTCCGCCGACCTGCTGCACCTCGGTCATGCCGCGGCGGACTTCCTCGGAAAACTTGTCCATGCCCATCACGCCGGCGGAGACGGCTGACTGCATTTCCTTCACCATCTGCTCGATGTCGTAGGTGGCGACGGCGGTCTGGTCGGCGAGGCGGCGGATTTCCGTGGCGACGACGGCGAAGCCGCGGCCGTATTCGCCGGCCTTCTCGGCCTCGATCGCCGCGTTGGGCGAGAGGAGGTTGGTCTGGTCGGCGACCTTGGTGATGGTGGTGACAACCTGGTTGATGTTGCCCGCCTTCTCGTTGAGCACGGCGAGCTTGGCGTTGATCCCGCCCGCGGCCTCCATGACGTGGCGCATCGTGTCCTCCATGCGCGCGAGACCGGCCTGGCCGCTGCCCGCGAGGGTGGCCGACTGTTCGGCCACGGTGGCAACCTCGCCCATGGTCTTCACCAGTTCCTTCGAGGTGGCGGAAATTTCCTTCGAGGTGGCGCCGATCTCGGTCGTGGTCGCGGCGATTTCGCTGGCGGTGGCCTGCTGCTCCTTGGCCGTGGCGGCGATTTCGTTGACGGAGGTGTTGACCTGGATGCCGGACTGCTGGACCTGGCCGATCAGGGTGGTGAGCTCGCCCGTCATCCCGTTGAAGCCGTCGGCGAGCGTGCCGAACTCGTCGCGCCGGTCGAAATCCACCCGCCGGGTCAGGTCGCCGCCGCGCATCGCATTCACGACGCCAAGCATCTGGTTCATCGGCTGGGTGATCGCCTGGCCGAGGAAATACGCGCAGGCGAGCGCGATGAAGATGGCCGCGACCGAGACCGCAGCCATGCCGGTTTTCGCCACGCCGACATCGTGGCGGATCAGACCGACCGAGGTATCGGCGTTGCGCTTGTTGAAATCGATTTCGCTCTGGAGCGCGGCGAGGACCCTGTCGAAATCCGGCACCACGCGCTGGACCATCAGCTCGCGAATTTCCTCGCTTTTGTGTTCCGTGGCCGCCTTCAGCAGCGAGGCCTGGCTCGTGGAGTAGGTCTCCAACGCCCGGGTCAGCGACTCGAACAGCAAACGGTCCTGCGCCTGAATGATCGTCGCTTCATAGCTCCGGAGGGCCTCTTCCCGCCGGGTGCGCGAGGCGGCCAGCTTCGTCTCGATCGCCGCGGCGCCGGCCTCCAGCGCGTAGTCGAGCGCGAGCTCGTGGTTGTTCATGATGGCACCCTGCACTTGCACAAGGCGGTAAAGGCCCGTGACCGATTCGGCTTCCAGGCTGTCGGCCTCCCCGGCGATTTGCATGAGCCGGAGGTAGGCGAAGAGGCCCATGCCGAACATGAGCGCGATGACAGCGCCGAAGCTCCACGTGATGCGTTGGCGGACGGTCCAGTTTTTCATAGGTAACAGGTTAGGCAATCGCACCCCGGGATCTGATCGGCCCACCAGCGGGGTTTGGCGTCTGGTTTTGAACCTTCGGTTGAAACGTCGTCCGGAAGACGCCGCATCCGCGAGCATGCAGCCAATGCCACCGACCGCCACAAAAATTTTACCTCCCGTCCCGGCTGGCACTCCGGCCCATTTACTCCCGGCACAGCGCCGGCCGGGTTGACGCCCGCCTTCCGCCGGCCCACGTTGGCCGGCCGTGTCCAAGATTCCCGCCCATTCCGATGCCGCGCGTGGCGCCCTGTCCGCCGCCACCGGCTTCCTGATCTGGGGCCTCGTGCCCATCTACTGGAAGCAGCTGCAAGCCGTCGCCGCGCTGGAACTCATCACCCACCGCATCGTGTGGTCGCTGGCTTTCCTGCTCGGGGTGATCGCCTGGCAGGGCAATTTCCCGGCCCTGCGAAATGCCTTCAATAGCTGGCGGTTGATCAGCCTCAATCTCTTGAGCAGCGTGCTGCTCGCCGTCAACTGGACGGTGTATGTCTGGGCGGTGAATTCCGGCCACGTCATCGAGTCCAGCCTCGGCTACTTCCTCGTGCCCCTGGTCAACGTCGCCTTGGGCTCGCTCGCGCTCCATGAGCGGCTGCGGCCGCTACAGTGGACCGCCATCGCCTGCGCCGCCCTCGGCGTCGGTTTCCTGCTTTTCCGGGTCGGCCATGTGCCGTGGATCGCCCTGGCGCTCGCGCTGACCTGGGCGGGCTACGGCCTGTTGAAGAAAAAATCCGAACTCGGCGCGATCACCGGCCTGACGGTCGAGACGCTGCTGCTGTTCCCGGTCGCCGCCGCGCTGCTGCTGTGGTGGAACCACACCGGCGCGGGCGCGCTGGGCCGCGTCGATGCCTGGCACCATGTGCTCGTGCTCATTGTCGGCGTCGTGACCGCGGTGCCGTTGCTGCTCTTCGCCTACGGCGCCCAGCGCATCCGGCTCACCACGCTCGGCGTGCTGCAATACCTGGCGCCGAGCGTGCAGTTCCTGCTCGGCTACTTCCTCTACCGCGAGCCCTTCGACGCCGCGCGCCTGCAGGCCTACGGGCTGATCTGGTGCGGGCTCGCGCTCTACAGTGCCGACGGGTTCTGGACGCAGCGCCGGATGTTGCTCAAATCCGTCGGCGCGGGCTAGGCCACAGGACACACGCCGGCCTTGCACCGGGCCGGAGCGTCATTTGACTGCCCGCTTACCCCATGAAAATACCCCTTCGCTTCCTCACACCCTTTTTTGCCGGGCTGGTTTCCCTTGCGGTCGCGCAAACCACTGCCGCCCCGGCACCGGCCACGCCCGCCACCCCGCCCGATCCCACGGTCGCGGCTTTCCGCCCAAACAACAAACGCTTCGTCGAGTTTCACGAATCGTTCCTGAAACGTGGCAAGGAGGGTCCGATTGGCGTGTTGTTCCTCGGTGACTCCATCACCGAGGGCTGGCGCGGCGTGCCGCACATCTGGGAGCATTATTTCGGCAAATACCAACCGGCCAACTTCGGCTACAGCGGCGATCAGACCCAGAACGTCATCTGGCGCCTCGAAAACGGCGAACTTGAGGGCATCACACCGAAGGTCGTTGTCCTCATGATCGGAACCAACAATTCCGACCAGCACACCGGCGAGCAGATTGTGGATGGCATCCGGAAGATCATCGCCATCACCCGCGCGAAGATTCCCGGGGTGAAAGTGCTGCTGCTCGCCATTTTTCCGC
The DNA here is from genome assembly GCA_046593155.1 of Lacunisphaera sp. GTDB lineage: Bacteria > Verrucomicrobiota > Verrucomicrobiia > Opitutales > Opitutaceae > Lacunisphaera. Next base: position 14,922 of record JBKJRX010000070.1, on the reverse strand, counting down.
GTGACGCCCGCCGCAACCAGGACGGCCTGATCACCGAGGCGGAAATCGCCGACGCCGCCAAGCGTGTGGGCGCCAACGACCGCGCCAACGCGCTGCTCGCCAAACTCGCCGACGGTGCGAACGTGCGCTTCGTCAGCATCAACTCCGTCTTTTTGGGAAAGGACGGGCGGATCCCGTGGACCATTATGCCCGACCAGCTCCACCTGACCGGAGCCGGCTACCAGCTCTGGGCCGAGGCGATTGAAAAGCCGCTGGCCGAGCTGATGAAGTGACTTTCGGGGTGAAACCTGCGCTTCGCGCAGGTTTAAGCCCGCGCGGAGCGCGGGCTCCACCGTCACTTCTTGAATTCGACCAGCTCCATCTCGAAGACCAGCGTGGCGTTGCGCTTGATGGTCGGCGGTTTGCCGCGGGCGCCATAAGCCATTTCCGGTGGCACAATCAGCAGCCACTTCTCGCCCTTGCGCATTTTTTGCAAGGCCTGTTCCCAGCCTTCAATCAGCCCGCCGCGACCGAGCCTGATCTTGAGCGGATGATCCGCGTCGGGCGACTGGTCAAACACCGTTCCGTCGAGCAGCATGCCCTTGTAGAGCACGGAGACCTCCATGCCCTTTTCGGGCATGGGGCCGTCATTTTCGCCAGGCTTGAGCACAATGTAACGGAGTCCGGTGAAGGTGCGCTTGGCCTCGGGCCATTTCTTCTCGACGAACTCGAGGTCCTCCATGGGCAGCTTTTCGCGCTGCGCGTAAAGCGGGACGGTGCCCGGACCCAGCAGGGCGAGCAGAAGCAAGGCAAGGCAGCGGATGATGGGGATTTTCACGGTTTCCTGTTGGGTGGATTGACGCGGAAAATGACCGCGGGTTCCTTCACGGTCGAGGATTGTTCGGCCGGCTTGGCGGGGTTCTTTTCGGTCTTCACAGCCGGCAGTGCTCCGGCCTTGGTGGAAGCAGTGGCCGGCATCTCCGTCTTCACCGTGGGCAGCTGGGCAGACAGGCCCGCGAAACCGCGCTCCAGCAGCTCGATGACCTTTAAATCGCGGGTCTTTGAGTCGGGGCTGCCCATTACAACCACAATGATGCGGCGGCCGCCGCGCGCGGCGGTGGCGGCCAGACAGTAGCCTGCACCATTGGTGAAACCAGTTTTGAGGCCGTCCACTCCCGCCACCTTGCCGAGCAGATGATTATGGTTGTTCATCTGCACGGGACCGGCCGGGCGACTCGTGCCGAACGGCCGGGCGGTCACGGCGGTGTATTTCGTGACATTGGTTTCGCGCAGCAGGTAGCGACTGAGGACGGCGTAGTCGCGCGGCGTGGTCAAGTCGCCGTCGGCAATGCGCCGGTTGGCAGGTGGCAGGCCGTGCGGGGTGCGGAACGTGGTATGCGTCATCCCCAGCTCTCGCGCCTTGGCGTTCATCAGCTCGATAAACGTGGCGGGGGACCCGGCCGCCGTGCGCGCGAGGGCATGGGCGGTGTCGTTGCCGGACTGGATCATCATCGCGTAGATGAGTTCCTCGAGCGGGAAAACCTCGCCTTGTTTCAACCACACCTGGGTGCCGCCGATCCTGGAATCCTCCGCCGTCACGGTAACCGGCGCCTCGAGTGTGAGCGCGCCGCTGGCGACCCGGTCGTGCAGGACGGCAAAGGTCATCAGCTTCGTCATGCTGGCCGGCGGCGTCACGAGGTCGGCCTTGTCCTCGAACAGGACCTGGCCGGTGTCGGCGTCGGTGACAATGGCCCCGAGGTAAGGCGGCCGGGCCTCCTTGGCAGACCCCGGGCCCGCCGCGGCGCCCAGCGCCACCAACAGACGGAAAAGAAGCGGGCAAAACTTGGTCATGAAAGGGAAAGCGCCAAGGCAGCGGGCCCGGCTGGGCCGTGCAACCAAATTTCCCGGCAGCGGCAGCTTGCGAGGGCAAGCGGCCGCGATTAGCTGTTACCCATCATGCCGCCACCGCTCGTCGCCATCCTGTGCCCCAAGGAATTCACCTTTAGCGATCCCGCCGCCACCATCGAGCGCGGGGTGCTCGACGGCACCGCCGAGGTGCGGACCATCGCCCTGGATTTTCACGAACCCCTGCCCGAGGCCGCCCTCGCGGCGGACGCCCTGCTGCTCTGGCACAACATCCCGGTCGGCGCTGACGTGATCGGCCGGTTGAAAAACTGCCGGGCCCTCATCCGCAACGGCACCGGCTACGACAGCGTGGACACGCAGGCGGCGGCGGCCCGCGGCATCCCGGTCTGCAACGTGCCCGACTACGGCACCGAGGAGGTGGCGGATCACAGCATCGCGCTGACCCTGGCGCTATGCCGGCAGCTGTTTCCGCTGGATGCCGAGGCCAAGCGGCTTGGCTGGAAAATAAACGTCGCCGCGAAAATGCGCCGGTTGCGCACGCTGCAGTTCGGTCTTGTGGGGCTGGGCGCCATCGGCACCGCCACGGCGCTGCGGGCGAAAGCGCTGGGGTTTCGGGTGGTGTTTCACGATCCTTTCCTGCCGCGCGGCACGCGCAAAGCCCTGGGCATCGAACGCGCGGAATCACTGGATGAACTGCTGAGGAACTCGGACGTGGTGTCCGTCCACTGCCCGCTGACCGCCCAGACCCGCGGAATGATCGGGGCCCGCGAGATTGCCCTGATGAAACCCTCCGCCTACCTCGTGAACACCGCCCGCGGCGACATTGTGCAAAAAGCGCCAGTCCTGGCCGCACTGCGCGACGGCCGGCTCGCCGGGGCGGGTCTCGATGTCGTGGAGGACGAGCCGCTGCGCTCCGCGGAGGAAGCGGCAACGCCCAACCTGATCGTCACCTGCCACGCCGCGTTCTGCAGCCCCGAGGGCATGGTCGAGATGCGCACCGCCTCCGCCCAGATCGCCCGCGCCGCCGTGCGCGGCGAGCCCATCTGGAACCGGGTTAACTAACCGGCCCGCTTGATCGCCGGGTGGGTGGCCACGAGTCCGAGGGCCTGATGCAGGAGCGTCTTGCCCGGCTCCATCCGATGCCAGGGCGATGCACCCGATGGGTGAGGCAGCGGGATGCAGTCCATGGCGTGGCCCCGATAATCGATCCGGGTTTTTTTGCCGATGATGTCGTTTAAAGGCCCCGTCGGCAGGAATTGCGTGATGGCCAGCTTGCCGACCGGCAGCACGAGCTGCGGCTGCAGCAACTCAACCTCGGCCGCGAGCCAGCGGGAGCAGTTCGCGATCTCGTCATCGGCAGGCACGCGGTCGCCGCCGATGAGTCTTTTTCCCGGGAAGCAGCGGCAGACCGCGGCGAAATAGATGCGGTCACGCGTTTCGTCCTCGGTCCAGCCCAGCGCCTCATGAAACCACCTGAACAGCGTCTTGCCAGCGGTCCACGCGAACGGCCGGCCCAGCACCGGTTCCTTGTCGCCCGGAGCCTGCCCGACCAGCAGAATGCGGCTGGCGGCTGGGCGGCCAGCCACGGGCGGCGGATGCATTTGGGGGCATAACCGGCACGCCTTGAGCCGAAGGATGTGTTGCTGGACCGTGGCGACAGACGGCATGAGGGCAGGGTTGGTCAGCGCAATCCCGATGGAAATGGAAAAATAAAAAGGCGGAGCCACAAAAGGCTCCGCCTCGAAAGTTCAGTTCGCAGGTGCGAACGGAGGATTAGTAGCGACCGCCGCCGCCACCACCGCCGCCGCCGTAGCCGCCGCGACCACCACGGCCGCCGCCACCGCCGCCGCCGCCGTAGCCACCACGGCCACCGCCGCCGCCGCCGAAGCCGCCGCGACCGCCGCCGCCGAAGCCGCCAGACGGACGCTCTTCCTTCGGACGGGCCTCGTTGACCTGCAGGGCGCGACCGCCGAGCTCGACGCCATTGGTCTTCTCGATGGCCATCTTGGCCTCATCGGCTGTGCCCATGGTGACAAACGCGAAACCGCGGGGGCGGCCGGTCATCTTGTCCATGGCGACATAGGTGTCGGTCACGGAGCCGAATTGCTCGAAATGGGAGCGCAGCTCGCCTTCGGTGGTGTTGAACGATAGATTTCCAACGTATAGTTTGGAATTACTCATGTGATAAATCGTAGATCCTTCGCCATCTGCCAGTCCGTTCCCACCGTGGGTTTCGAAATCATCACTTGAGCGTATGCTCAGCCAACGACTCACCAGATCCTGTCATCAAAACGCTGTCTCTAACGAGGCGGGTAAGAACGCTCAGCTACCAGCATAACGCAAGGGAATTTTTTAATCTCCGTCGGCAACTCACCCGCTGGCAGGAGCTTGCTCGCAACTCCTTCCCTTCCTAGATCGCGTATTTGGTGCGGATATCTTCCGGCACGCGCACCGCGCGAGCCGTTTCCGTGGACACCATCACGTAGTCAAACCAGCCGTCGCAACTGAGCTTCCGGTCCGCGGAGCGCTCAATTTGAAACTGCACTTTCACCCCGATCAGGGTGAATTTCTCAATCCAGGTGCGGACGATGAAGCGATCCCCAAGACCGAGCGGGCGTTTGAAGTTCATCTGGGTCGCGGCCATGAACCAACCGAAACCGCGCTTCTGGAACTCCGCCATGGACATCTGGTAACAGCGTTCCATCTGGTCGAACCGGGCCGCGAGCACGTAATCCATGTAGCGACTGCTATGCACATGTTGATACATGTCGATGTCGTCGGGCCGCACCTGCAGTTCGGTCTCGAATCTGGAATAAACCAGCTGGGGCTCGGGCAGAGGCGCAGCATCCGAAGGCGGCACAGCATCATTCACCCCGGCAGAGTGCGGATGCCCCCCAAGCCTGGTCAAAAGAAAAGGCGCCGGTCCGACCGGCGCCCGGGAAAATCTGCTCTCGGTCCCCCGGCTCAGGAAGGACGCTTGAACTCCTGTCGCAGCCAGTCGTCGAGCATTTCCTTGTCGTAACGGAGCGGATCGGACGTGGGCATCGCCATGGTCAACAGATAGCCCAAATCACGCAACTGACGCTTGCCTTCACTCACCACTTTTCCATCGGGGCCGAACAGCCGGAACTCCAAGTTTACCCGCGGCGGGTAGATGTCCTTCACAATGCGGATATCCTGGAAATTCAGCCCGCGCCAAGGCTCGAAGTCTCCCGCGAGGTCCACGTCGGTCACGGTGATCTCCAGTCGCTGGCCCTTGCGCAGGTATTTGGCGCCACGAGTCTGGAGATGCTCCTTCAACTGTCCGAGCAGTGCCTCGCGGCCTCGATCGGAATCCATATAATCATCCTTCACATCGGTATATTTCTCCGGAGTCAGGAAAATCACTTCGATCGACGAAGCCGGCTTATCCGGGCTCGCGGCCATCATGGCACCGGCCATCGCGAGGGTGAAAAAAGCCAACCGGGATAGTTTTGTTTTCATAGACGTGTGGGGATTCAAAAAATCTAACGAATTTAGTTCCGCAGGCAACTTTCCGCACGGAGGATGCCAGGCGACTCGCCATTAGGGGTGTTGACTCAAATTAAAACAATCGTTTTATACTTTCGTATCACAATGAGCGACAATTTCGAAGGAGAGACACTAGCTAGGATATTAACTGCTGCAGAGAAGCTATTTGCGGAAAATGGATACGACGGAACAACGCTTCGTCAAATCACCCAATCTGCAAAAGTTAACCTGGCCGCGGTCAATTATCATCATGGTGACAAGGAAAGCCTCTATTTGGAAATCGTTCGTCACCGCATCCAGCCGCTCAACCAAATCCGGCTCGCCCGGCTCACCGAAGCCGAACGCGAGATCCCGGACAAGCCAGTGCCGCGGGATGTGCTGATTGAGATCATGGCCCGGCCCCTTTTCGAGCTGTATGCAGAGGGCGACAATCCGGGACGATACAGCGCCCGGCTTATTGGCCGGGCCTTGGTTGAACCCCTGCCGTTTATGGAAAGGTTTTTGGCGGAGGAATTCCAACCCACGCTGGCTCGTTTTGGCCAAGCCCTGCGCCGTCACTCCCCCGCTCTTTCCCCTGAGGATTTCCTCTGGCGGTTCGGTTTTGTCATCGGCGCCATGCAGCACACCTTGGCGACGCTCCACCAGATGGCAAAACTGACCCGCGGCATCTGCCGCGATAACGACCATGCCGCAGCTTTGCCGCGATTCATCCGGTTTGCCGCCAGCGCTTTTGACGACCCACGCGAACCGGATGGAGCAAAGTAGGCCGATTGCTCAAAATTGCTGCCCTCCGCCAAGGGGCGGCGGATAAAATTTCTAATCTTGGGGCGGCGGCCTATTGCTACAGCCTCTTTTTTATTCCCGCGTCTTGCTTTGGGCCGGAATCTGCATCTTTTCTGCCGCTCACGGCGCTGACCACGCCGCGAAGCCGTAGATTCCCGCAACAAAGCCCGCCTGCGTTGCGTTATGGGAAGCATCGGAAACAATTTATCCGCCTGGGCTCTGACTCGGCTCAGGCAACTACCAAGCAATGATTTCTGCCATTATCGTCCTTACGCTGCTTTCGCTGCTCGTGGCTACTGAGCCCGAGCCGGCGAATACTCCCGTGCACCCATCTCCCGAACCGCCCCTGCGGCCCGTCGGTAAAAAATCACCCGAGGAAACGGCCAGACCGGATCGCTTGGCCGCGTGATGGGCGGGCAGGCATCCAGTGGGAGTGATGCGGCGTAGAATCTGCGGGGGCCTCTGACTCGAAACCCGGCTTGCGCCGTGGTAGTCGGAAAGTTTCCTTCCCGCTTCCTCCATCATTTCTTGCCGTGCCCACTCCCTCTCGAAACACCTTTGGTCGACTGCTCGGTTCGCTCGTCCAATGGATCGACTCGGATCATTCACTCGAATCCCCTGAGGCCATTCGTGCCCGGCCGGATGGCGTGAACTTCGTGCGCTGCATCCCCTTTGTCATTCTTCACCTGGGCTGCCTCGGCGTGCTTTGGGTGGGTTGGAGCTGGTTCGCCGTGGGGACCGCGGTGGCCCTCTATTTCATCCGTATGTTCGCGGTGACCGGCATGTCCCACCGCTACTTCTCGCACAAGACCTACAGCACTTCGCGCTTCGGACAGTTTCTGCTCGCCCTGTTCGTCGGCACCACCGTGCAACGGGGGGCGCTGTGGTGGGCCTATCATCACCGCCACCACCACCAGCATTCCGATGAACCCGAGGATCCCCACTCGCCGCATGTGCACGGTTTTCTGTGGTCGCACATCGGCTGGATCACCAGCCGCCGCAACTTTCCCACCGACTACACCAAGATCCGCGATCTCGCCAAATACCCTGAGTTGGTTTTTCTGAACCGCTTCGACATTCTGGTGCCGGTGCTGTTCGCCGCGGCGCTGTTCGCCGGTGGCAGTTACCTCGGTCACGCGGCCCCCTCGTTGCAGACCAGTGGCGCCCAGCTTCTCGTCTGGGGCTTTTTCATCAGCACCACGGCTCTGTTCCACGGCACCGCCTGCATCAACTCCCTCGCCCACCTCATGGGCAACCGCCGCTTCGAGACCTCCGACGATTCCCGCAACAGTTTTATCCTCTCGCTCATCACGCTCGGCGAGGGCTGGCACAACAACCACCACCGCTACATGTCCGCCACGCGCCAGGGCTTTTACTGGTGGGAGCTCGACATCACCTACTACCTTTTGAAGACCCTCTCGTGGACCGGTTTCATCTGGGGCCTCAAGGAAGTGCCGCCGTCCATCTACCGGGAGGCCGAGCTGCGTCACCACCTGGATACCGTCTCCCGCTTCTCCGTTTCATCCGTCCAGCACGAGATCAATACCCTCCGGCGCGTCGTGCCCACCGCCGCCGCCATCGCCATGGCTACGGTCAATTCCCCCACCGTCGCCGACCAGCTCCAGAAAAAGGACGGCCCGCCGATCCACAAGGACGTTACAGAGCAGACCCAGCACCCGGGCGCATCTGCCCAGGCCCCCGGGGCGTAATCATCCCACCGCCACTCTTCTCGGAGCGACGGTTTTTAATGTCCAAACTCGCTATCATCGGCACCGGGATCTCCGGTCTCGGCTGCGCCCATTTCCTGCACCGGGACTTCGAAGTCACGCTCTTCGAGCAGAACGATTATACCGGTGGCCACACCAACACCGTGACCGTGCCTGAGACCGGCACGGTCCGGCCTGTCCCCATCGACACCGGTTTCATGGTCTTCAATTATGAGACGTATCCGCATCTCACCCGCCTGTTCGGGTTGCTGGGCGTGCCGGTGAAGAAGACCGCCATGTCCTTCAGCGTGCGTCATGAGACCGGCCTCGAGTTCGCCGGCTCATCACTCAACCACCTGTTTGCCCAGCGCCGGAATCTTTTCCGTCCGCGCTTCATCCGGATGTTGTTCGCCATCGACCGTTTCAACCGGGAGGCCGTCGAGGCGCTGAACGACCCGGCGTGGGCCGGCGTGGCGTTGGGCGACTATGTGCGCCAGCGCGGCTATGGGGATGATTTTTGCCAGCTCTATCTCGTGCCCATGAGCTCGGCGGTGTGGTCCACGCCCCCCGACAAGATGCTCGCGTTCCCTGCCACCACGCTTCTCCGTTTTTTCCATAACCACGGGTTCCTCGGCCTCCATACCCAGCATCAGTGGTGGACGGTCGCCGGCGGGGCCCAGGCCTATGTCAAGCGCCTCACGCTGCCCTGGCGCGACCGCATCCGGCATCAGGAAAAAATTGTCCGGGTGCGCCGGGAAGGCGGCGGCGTCACGCTCACCACGCATACCGGCGCAATGGAGCGTTTCGACCGGGTTATTCTCGCCTGTCATGCCGACCAGTCCCGGCTGTTGCTCGCCGATCCGACGGCCGACGAGACCCGCCTGCTCGGTGAGTTCCACTACCAGCCGAACATCGCCACCCTGCACACCGACGTCACCGTCATGCCCCGCACCAAGCTCGCCTGGTCGGCCTGGAATTATTCCATCGCCCGCGATCATGCCGGCCGGGTCGCCTCCGCCACCCATTACTGGATGAATTGCCTGCAGGGTGTTTCCGACCGGGAAAATTACTTTGTGTCCATCAACGGGGCCGACCGCATCAATCCCGCCAAGGTGCTCAAGACCATTCCTTACGAGCACCCGCTGTTCAGCCTTGGCGCCGTGCAGGCCCAGGCCGGGATTCCGGCGCTCAACGCCGCCGCCGCCGGCCGCACCGAGACCTATTTCGCCGGGGCGTGGACCCGCTACGGTTTTCACGAGGACGGCTTGCTCTCCGCGGTAAACCTCGGCCAGCTGTTGCTTGGCCGGGATCCTTGGGCGGGCTAGCCAAAGCTCGCTTCCTGGGCATCCCCCGGGCCGCTTGGGCCGTATTCTTGACTGTGAACTCCTGCCTCTATGAGTGCCATGTGATGCACCACCGATTTTCGCCCCAGGCACACCGGTTTCGGTATCGCATCTTCATGTTCGCGCTCGATCTGGATGAGCTGGAGGCCCTGCACCGCCGGCTGCGGTTCTTTTCCTTCAACCGCCGCAATCTCTATAGTTTTCGCGACGGTGATTTCCTCCCCACCGCTGAACCCCTGCACAACCCCTCCCAGTCCCCGATCGCCCCGGCCAACCCCGCCGGGCTCAAAGCGCGCGTCCTCGCCTATCTCGCCGAACGGGGCATCGCGATCGCCGGCGGCCGCGTGATGCTCGTCACCTTGCCGCGGGTCCTCGGCTATCTGTTCAACCCCGTCTCGTTTTATTTCTGCTACGACCGGCAGGGCCAACCCGTCGCCGCGCTGGCGGAGGTCACGAACACCTTCAAGGAGATGAAACCCTTCGTGCTCGGCCCCGACACGCGACAGGGTGCCGCCTTTGCGCTGCGCACGCCCAAGTATTTCTACGTTTCGCCGTTCACCGACATGGATGTGGCCTTTGATTTCACGTTGCGGCTTCCCGGCGAAAAACTCTCGGTGCAAATCGACGACTACGACGCCGGCCAGCGCACGCTCACGAGCATGCTTACCGGCACCCGTCAGCCGCTGACCGACCGCACCCTCGCCTGGTTTACGCTCAAGTATCCCTTCATCACCCTGCAGGTCATCTCGCTGATCCATTGGAATGCCCTCCGGCTTTATCTGAAAAAAGTGCCGTGGTTCGCCAAGAGCGCCCGACCCGACGCCCAGCGCGACCTCTACCGGCCGCACGGCAGCCTCACGCCCGACGCCCAACCCCTCTCCAAACCATGAGTAACGATTTTGCCACCACTGTTTCCGCCGACGCGGCCACCAGCGCGCCGGCTCCGTCAATTTTTCAGGGCGCGGTGCTCAACGCCTTCGCCGCCATGAAACTCGGCCGGCTGCGCCTTGAGCTGCCCGACGGCACCGTGCGCGAATTCGGCCAGCCCGGCGTCGCCGCCGCGCCCGTGGCCCCCGGTGTAAGCAACACCGCCTTTCTGCGTGTGCGCCGGCCCGCGTTCTTCACGAAAAGCGCTCTCTACGGCGATATCGGTTTTGCCGAGTCCTACCTCGACGGCGATTGGGAGACGCCTGATCTCACCTCCCTGGTGGGCTGGTTCATCCTCAACCTCGAGCAGGCGCCCACCCTCACCGGCTCGCAGCAGGCGAAATCACTCGCGCTGAATCTGCTCCGCCTCGGCAACCGGCTCGGGCACCTGCTGCGCCCCAACACCCGCGCCACCGCGCGGCGCAACATCAGTGATCACTACGACCTCTCCAACGACTTCTTCGCCCTCTGGCTGGATCCGTCGATGATGTATTCCGGCGCCCGCTGGGCCGGCGCCGCCACGCTCGCGGAAGCGCAGGTCGCCAAGAACGATGCCCTCTGCCGCAAACTCCAACTCCAGCCCACCGACCATGTCCTCGAGATAGGCACCGGCTGGGGCGGCTGGAGCCTGCATGCCGCCAAAAACTATGGCTGCCGTGTCACCACGCTCACCATCTCACAACAGCAGCTTGAACTTGCCCGGGCGCGCATTGCCGACGCCGGCCTCAGTGACCGGATTGAGGTCCGCCTGCAGGACTACCGCGACCTCACCGGCCAGTTCGACAAAATCATCTCCATTGAGATGCTCGAGGCGGTCGGTCACGATTACCTGCGGGAATATGCCACCGTTTGCGACCGCGTGCTCAAGCGCGATGGGCTCATTGCCCTCCAATTCATCACCTATCCCGACGCCCGCTACAACCAGTTGCGCCGCGGGGTGGATTTCATCCAAAAGCACATCTTTCCGGGTTCACTTCTGCTCTCCGTCAACCGCCTGAACCACCTCTTTGCGGAACAGGGCGGCTTCGTGTTGCACGGCCTCGAAGATCTGGGCCGCGACTATTCGCGCACCCTGGCAAACTGGCGCCAGCTCTTTCACGCCCGGCTCGACCAGGTGCGCGGCCTCGGCTTTGACGAACGCTTCATCCGCAAGTGGGATTACTACCTGTGCTACTGCGAGGCGGCCTTCGCCATGCGCAACATTTCCGTCGTGCAAACCGTGCACACGCGGCCCAACAACCTCTCCTTCTGAGATCCGTCATGCTCTGGTTTTTGCGCGTTTTGTTCGGGACGGTCCTGGCGTCAATGCTCTGGGTTACCAGCTGGGCCAGTTACCAATGCCCGCTGTTCGCGGTGCCGCGTGAGGTCGTCACCCACCCTTGGTTTATCGCCACGCTGTTCGACGCCTACTGGGGTTTCGTGACCTTTTATGTCTGGGTCGGTTACAAGCAGACCTCCTGGCTCGCGCGAAGCGCGTGGTTTGTGGCCATCATGCTGCTCGGCAATATCGCGATGGCGGCCTACTGCCTGAGCGAGTTGTTCGCGCTGCCCAAGGACGGACGGCTCGCGGATTTGCTGACCGTGCGGCGGGCGGGCGCAGGCGGGCTGGGCCTCACGCTCGCCACGATCGGGATCATCGTCATTGTGCTGGCCCTGCCCTGAAGTTCGCCCGCATGTCCGCTCCCTTGCTCATTCTCTCCGCCCTGGCCGGCTTGTGCGTGCTGTTTGCCGGATTGTATCTGGTCGCCCGGCGGATCGACAACTACGGCATCGTCGATATCGCCTGGTCCTACGCTTTCGCCGCGCTGGCGCTGTTCTATGCCTTGCTCGCTCCCGGCTGGACGCGGCGCAAGGCGCTGATCACCACCATGGCGGTCCTCTGGAGCCTGCGGCTCGGCACCCATCTTTACCGCCGCGTCATGGGCCACCACCCCGTCGAGGACGGCCGCTATGGGCAGCTGCGCAAGGACTGGGCCGGCAATTTCGCGCCGAAGATGTTCGGTTTTTTCCAGCTGCAGGCTGGTTCGGTTGTGCTGCTCGGCGTGGCCTTCTTCGTGGCCTGCCTCAATCCCGCGCCCCGGCTCCACCCGCTGGAAATTGCCGGCGCCCTCCTGTGGCTGCTGGCACTGACGGGGGAATCCCTCGCGGACCGCCAGCTCGCCGCCTTCAAGCATGCTCCCGCCAATAAAGGCCGGGTTTGCGCAGACGGTCTCTGGCGCTTCAGCCGCCACCCGAATTATTTCTTCGAATGGCTCATCTGGGTGGCCTACTTCCTCTTCGCCCTCGCCTCGCCCCACGGCTGGGTCGCGGTCATCGGCCCGGTGAGCATCCTCTTCTTGTTGCTGCGCGTCACCGGCATCCCGTTGACCGAGGAGCAATCCCTCCGCTCCAAGGGCGACGCCTATCGTCGCTACCAACAAACCACGAGCGCCTTCGTGCCGTGGTTTCCGAAAAACCTCCCATGATTGACGCGTTGCTGGAAAAAAACCTGCTCCCTGACTGGCTCATCCGCCGCGGCATCCGCCGGCTGTTGCGTCAGCGCCTGAGCGAGATTGTCCATCCGTCTCCCGATTTTCAGGTGACCCAGTTCGCCGATGAATTGCGCGCGATGCCCATCGCGGTGAACACGGCCGAGTCGAAAGAACAGCATTACGAGGTGCCGACCCTGTTTTATCAAAAGTGCCTCGGGCCGCGGTTGAAATACTCCTCCGGGTTTTATGCGCGCGGTGATGAGACACTCGCGCAGGCGGAGGAGGCCATGTTGGCCCTCACCTGCAACCGGGCCCGCCTGGCTGACGGTCAGGACATCCTGGAACTTGGTTGCGGCTGGGGATCGTTCACCCTCTGGATGGCCGAGCAATACCCCCACGCCCGCATCACCGGTGTCTCGCACTCGCGCACCCAGCGCGAACACATCCTGGGCGAGGTCCAGCGACGCGGACTCGCAAATGTCAGCATCATCACCTGCGACATGAACGACTTCTCGGCCACCGCCGGCGCCTTCGACCGCGTGGTGTCGGTCGAGATGTTCGAACATATGAAGAACTGGCGGCGCCTCATGGCCAACATTGCCCGCTGGCTCCGGCCGGACGGGCAATTCTTCGCGCATGTGTTCACCCACTCGCGCTTCGCCTACCACTTCGTCGTCCGCGATGAAACCGATTGGATGAGCAAATATTTCTTCACCGGCGGCATGATGCCGGCGCATGACCTTTTCCTGCGGTTTCAGGACGACCTGAGGCTGGTGACCGACTGGAAGGTCAACGGCACCCACTATGCCAGGACCTCCGAGCATTGGCTGCAGAACATGGACGCGCACGAGGCGGAGATCATGCCGCTGTTCGCCCAAACCTACGGCGCCGACCAGGCGCGCAAATGGTGGGCCTACTGGCGCGTGTTCTACCTGGCGTGTGCGGAACTCTGGAATTACCGTCAGGGCGACGAGTGGCACGTCAGCCACTATCTTTTCCGCAAGCCGTGAAGCGCCTGCTGTCATTGATCGGGGCGCTTGGGCTGGGCGCCCTGCTGCCGGCGGCGGAAGCCGACGGACTGGTGCAACAGGCCTTGGCGGCAGAGGCGCGGCTGGATTCCCGGGCGGCCCTGCAGCTTTTCGAACGCGCCGATGCGGCGCGACCCAACGATGCTTTTATCCTCCAGAAACTTGCCCGGCAATATTCCGACCTGGTGGTCGAGCAACCCGACGTGGAGGCCAAAAAGCGTTATGCCCAAACCGCGCTCGACTACTCCGAGCGCGCCGTGGCCCTGAAACCCAATGATGCCGTCAATGTCCTCTCCCTCGCCGTCTGCCACGGCAAACTGGCGCTCTACAGCGACACCCAGGCGAAGATCCGTTATTCCCGCCTCGTGAAAGAGGAGGCGGAGCGGGCGCTGACCCTGGATCCTGATTATGCATGGGCCCATCACCTGCTCGGCCGCTGGCACTACGAGGTGGCTGCCTTGGGCGCGACGTCGAAGTTTTTTGTGCGCCTGCTCTACGGCGGCCTGCCGGCGGCTTCCTTCGACGAGGGCATCCGGCGACTGCAACGGGCGACCGAGCTCGAACCCGGCGAACTCAATCACTGGCTGGAACTCGGTTTTGCCCACGCAGCGGCGGGCCAAACGACCGAGGCCCGGACGCTGTGGACGCGCGGCCTCGCGATGCCCTCGCGGGCCAAGCACGACGAACCGGCCAAACAGCGGGCCCGCGCGGAGCTCGAGTCCCTCCGGTAGGGGCGGTTGCCCTCAACCGTCCTAGGTCAGGACCAAGACGATGGCGGCCACCATCAGGGCGGCCCCGACGAAACGCAGCCGGAGCACACGGCCACCAAGGTGTTTCTCGTCATTGGCGAACCAATGGCCGATCAACCAGACCAGCAGCACGCTGAACAAACCGCGCACACTATAGATGATGTTGACCGCCGTGGCGCTGCCCACGAGCACGACCGCCAGGACCACGCCGGCATTGTTGACCGCCAGCAGCAATGCGCCGGGCACCACCCAGCGCCAGGCAGCGGCCGGGAGGGCCGAAAGCGGCGCGCTGAAAAAAGGGATCAAGCCGCATGACAGCAGCCCGACGATCAGGAACATCGGCGGAAAATAATTACCCATGCCCCAGGCCGGCACCCATTTCTGCAGCAGGACATCCCCGAGGCTGAACGCGGTCGCACTGCCAAACACGAGCAGCACGGTCCGGCCGACATTGCGCCGGCGGGACTCCACACCCAGATGGAGCAACGCGATGGCCGCAGTGCTCAACGCCGCCCCGAGCCACCACTGCAGTGGCACCTCCCCCACCCGCAACAGGCTGC